>NZ_CP018835.1:2839961-3155512 GCF_002196515.1 Vibrio gazogenes
TGTTGTACTCGTTACCCCTCGATCAACCGCTCAAGTTACAACGCAATCCCCCGGATGGCTGGTAGAACATAGTGAATTGGCTGCTTTGGTCTCTACATTTATTCAGCAAATCATCAGCGGTAAATTTGGTAAAGAAGCTTTACTTGATGGATACCGCCAACAATGGCAAAGCTCTGCTGGTCAGATGGTGTTGTCTCAGGCATTCAATAAGTTACAACACATTCAAAATAAAACCAAAAGTCACATTATTATCGTCTCTATTCCTGAGATGCATGATTTTAATCATTATCAATTCTCATTTATGGGAGAAATCACCCAAAAATTTGCTCAGCAGTATCAGTTTGAGTTTATTGATCCCTTACCGATGTTTCAGGGGGCGCCAACCTCGTCATTCTGGGTCTCTCAAAATGATATTCATTTGAACAAAAAGGCATTAGGAATCATATCAGGATTGGTCGCTGAAAAAATGAAGAAGGAGCTTTAGAATGGTGAATAATGTATCTGTGGGGAGACAACAGATCCGTATCCGCCTGTTGGCTCTCAGTTGTGGATTATTGATATTTTCCGGTGTGATGAGTTTTGTCAAAGAAGCCATGTGGATATGGACCGTTCCATTTGCGGTCATCATCTTACTATATGCTTTGATTGCGCCAATGAAGTTACAATTTGTAATTAAGGCTTTTGACAAAATCCATGCCTTGATTGGAAAGGGACTATTCTGGGTCTTGTTTTTTATTTTTATTACACCGCTGAGTTGGTTATTGCGTTTGTTCCGTCCTAAATTACTCCCTTTAAAAATAGATAAGCATCTATCTAGTTATTGGGGAGAGCCAGAAAAAGATGCGATTACTTCCGATGATTTTAAAAAGCAATTCTAAAGGAATGTATGGATGACTTATATTCTCGGTATATCGGCATTCTATCATGATAGTGCTGTCGCATTGCTTCGTGATGGAGAGATTCTTTCGGCTGTGCAGGAAGAACGCTTTAGTCGCGTGAAGAATGATGATGTGTTCCCGAAAAATGCAATTGAGTGGATTTTACAGCAGCATAATGTCACGATGGCGCATATTGATTATGTTGTTTTTTATGAAAAACCATTTAATAAATTTGAAAGAATTCTAGAAACTTGTATACGTTTTGCTCCGAGAGGATATCAGTTATTTAGTCATGCAATTCCTATCTGGTTGAAGGAAAAACTATTTCAGAAAGTTAATTTAAAAAAGCAGTTGATTGAATTCAAAGGCGGAGAGCTTTGGAATCAAAAGTTACTCTTTTCTGACCACCACTTATCTCATAGCGCCGCTGCTTTTTATCCGTCTCCTTTTGAGTCGGCTGCTATATTGACGATTGATGGGGTCGGTGAATGGGCGACAACGACAGTTGCGATAGGGTCGGGACAGGATATTCGAAGAATCAAAGAGATGTCTTTTCCCCATTCTTTAGGCATGCTCTATTCTACCATTACAGCTTTTTTGGGATTTAAAGTTAATTCTGGTGAATATAAGATCATGGGACTTGCACCCTATGGCCAGCCAGTTTATAGCACTTTGATCAAAGAAAATCTGGTGAATATTAAATCGGATGGCAGTTTTCGCCTGAATATGAAGTATTTTCGTTTCGCGACTGAGCTTCGTATGTATAGTTCGGAACTTGAACGGTTGTTTGGGATATCGGCTAGGCAACCGGAAAGTAGTTTAGAGCAGGTTCATATGGATATTGCTGCGTCTATTCAGGAAGTCACTGATGAGATATTTTTAGCCTTAGCCCGATATGTGAGAGAACTTACCGGAGAAGTGAACTTGTGTTTAGCCGGAGGTGTCGCATTGAACTGTGCGGCGGCTGGGAAAGTGCTAAAAAGCGGGGTGTTTGAGCGAATCTGGATACAACCTGCCGCGGGAGATGCAGGAAGTGCATTAGGCGCTGCACAAGTATGTCATCATCTGTACCTTCAATCACCAAGGACTCCTGCGTCGGATTATATGCCCTATCTTGGACCGGCATTTGAACAAGACACAGCTTTAACCCAATTAGATAACATGGATGCCGAGTATCGTCTTGTGCCGGACGAGCAGTTATTTCAATTAACGGCTGATGCTTTAGCTGATGGTAAAATTATTGCCTGGTTTCAAGGGAAAGCTGAATTTAGTCCCAGAGCATTAGGAAATCGCTCTATTCTGGCGGATCCCCGAGTGCCAGATTTGAAGCGAGAACTCAATCTAAAAATTAAGTACCGAGAATCATTCCGGCCTTTTGCTCCCGTGATATTAGAAGAATATGCAAGTGAATGGTTTGATATTGAGGGCGCTTCGCCATATATGAATTTCATTTATACGGCTAAAGATGGCGTGAATCATAAACTTCCATCAGTCATTCATGTTGATGGCACAGCAAGACTTCAGACCGTCTCTGAACGTACGAATCAGCGGTTTTATCGGTTAATGAAGCAGTTTTATGAAATAACGGGATGTCCTGTATTGGTGAATACGAGTCTGAATGTCAGGGGAGAGCCGATGGTTCTTTCTCCTGAAGATGCATTTAACTGTTTTATGAATACAGAAATTGATATGTTGGTTATTGGTAATATTGTGCTTGATAAACATCAACAAAGAAGCCAAAAGTATCAGAAATATAATTACGAATTAGACTGAACGGATTCAATTAGGTGGAGTTTTTATAGACCTATGCTTTTTCAATTGCCTGTTTTTTTATTATTTTTTTCATCTGTATTGTTGACTGTTCGGCTGGTTCGTGACAATCGATGGCAAAAAATTATTCTATTGATGTGTAGTATATTTTTCTACGCATATTGGAATGTTCATTATATTTATATATTGATTTTTTACATTATTTTGGGTGTTCTGTCATGTCAGTTGTTGATTCAACGAAAAAAATCACTCGCTCTTTTAGTTATAATTAGCTTAATTCCCTTAATGTTTTTTAAATATACTGATTTTGTACTAGAAAGTATTGGGTTAGATATGAGGCTTGGACTCGGTCTTCCATTAGGTCTTTCGTTTATTACTTTTACATTAATCAGTATGATGGTTGATTTTTCCCGTTCTTCCAAGAAAAAATTTACGGTTTTGGACATTAGTCTCTATATTAGTTTTTTTCCACATTTAATCGCTGGACCCATTTTAAGAAGCCGAGAGTTAATCCCACAGCTTTCCAAAATTAAAGTGTCTTGGCAGAATATTGTTTATAATCTGCCTCTGTTCTCAGTTGGAATGATAAAAAAAGTTTTGATTGCAGATCAGATCGGGGCTTATGTTCACCCTATATTCTTGAATCCGGAATCAAATGATAGTGTTAGTTTATTGATTGCTGCGATTGGGTTCAGTGTCCAGATTTATTGTGATTTCAGCGCCTACTCGGATATGGCGATTGCAACAGCGGGTGCTTTGGGGATTCGCTTTCCTGAAAATTTTCATTCTCCTTATTTGTCCCACTCGCTTAC
This sequence comes from Vibrio gazogenes, assembly GCF_002196515.1. NCBI lineage: Bacteria > Pseudomonadati > Pseudomonadota > Gammaproteobacteria > Vibrionales > Vibrionaceae > Vibrio > Vibrio gazogenes. The sequence continues at coordinate 2,843,422 of NZ_CP018835.1, forward strand.
GGAAACATGGAAACGTTGGCATATGACCTTGAGCTTTTGGCTGCGAGATTATATTTTCATCCCTTTGGTACGCCATTTCCGTAATACTTTGCCCTATATGCCGATTTTTATCACAATGTTGATTTCGGGATTGTGGCATGGTGCTAACTGGAATTTTGTTTTGTGGGGCGGGATTCAGGGCGTTATCATGATTTTGGAAAAGTACAGTGGTTATGAACGGTTTGTGGAAGCGAATAAATATGTGAAGCTGTTAGGGATCATATGGAACTTTTCTGTTTGGACACTATTACTGATATTGTTTCGTAACCCATCTCTTGATATGGCGATGTCTTATTATCAATCATTATTTTCTTTTCATATGGATCCCATAACATCGAAAGAGCTCGGTATCCTGATTTTGATTGTATTAACGCTAGCTCTACATGCATTGGATAGTGCTGACTATGTACGAACTAAATTGGTTAAAATCCCATTTTACATATCCGTTCCAATTATGATTACGATTATTCTGGGCTGCTCAATGGTTGCCGCACAGAGACCAGAAAGTTTTTATTATTTTGACTTTTAATATGATGAAAAAAATTAAATATTCTATTGCGCTATTATTTTTTATTGTATTGCTTGGCTTGCTTGTTGATGCAGGAAGTGATTTGCTATTGTATGCTAGAGGTTATTATCGGTCGGTAAGTGAAAAGGATAATTTTATCCAAAATTTACCTAAAAATCTAGATCGTCAGAAATATGCTAAGTATTATGATGATACCCGTGCTCTCGAAACTTATTATCTTCCATATATAGGGGGTGTCATTCGACCGGGAGAGTATGGAATATATAAAATTGATGAATTTGGTAGAAGGGAGTACAGTTATCATGCTTCTAGAAAACAAACAAAGAGTATATTAGTCTTAGGGGCTTCTCAAAGTTTTGGTTTCTATAATTCTTCCGATACAACATTAGTTTATTATCTTGCAGAGCTATTGCCTGAATATAGGATTGATAATTATTCATCACCAGGACAGGAGGTCTCTCAGAATCTTGCTAATTGGCAAAGAATTCATAATACTAAAGACCATCATTATGATTTAGCTATTATTGTTAACGGACCGGTTGACTATATAGTTGAATATGCAAAGTTTAAAAATGTAAAAGTTAAGGAAAGAGATAATGAGATAGCACTGGTTTCTTTTCTACGTTTAGTTAAAAATAAAATTAAAAATATAGTTTTAAAATCTGGCTATGATATTTCATTACGTGATATGGAATATTATGAAACTGCAATTCCGAAGAAAATAATGAGTGGATTTGAAGACATCATAGATTATGGTGCTGACTTAAATGTAAAAACTTTGATCTTTATTCCTCCGTCGGTGTGGGGGAATGAAGATAGTATGGATAATATTCGAAAAAATATAACAGAAAATGAATTTATGAACACTATAGCAAGGAATTTATCTAATCTATCTAGAAAAAACAGTCATGTTATTGATATGTCTAATATATTTGACGATAAAAAGGAGCTGTTTTTTATAGATGCTGGCAGTCATCTGACCCCGAATGGGAATAAAATATTAGCTCAAAAGATAGCACGTTACATAAAATCCAATGATAAAGCTTTTAATAAATGATTCCACAAAAATAAGGTGTGCTATTTTTGTGAAATTATGTACTGCTCAATTAAATTAATAGTATCTATTTGTTTGAATACTTCATTATCTGAAGATGAAGTATAAATATTGTATTCATCTTCAAGGAATAATGTTAACTCTGCGATGTCAAGTGAGTCGAAGAGATTTGATTCGATAAGCGAGTCATCATCATTGATATTAACATCAGCTTCTTGCCCATTTTTTTTCAGTAAGTACTGGACAAATTCTCTTATTTTTTCTTTATTACTTTCCATGGCGCCCTCTACTGACAATATATGTTTCAATTATATAATCTATAACCGCATTATAACATTCACACTATAGTATATTTTTAGGTATCTATCATATAAATAGGTTTTTACGATTGTTTATTTCAAATGATTCATCTTTTCATATATACCCAAGTAACCTCAAGATGCCGGATTCAGAGTGTCTTCAATCGGCGTCATTCAAGGAAAATGTCGGCAGGAATGGCCTTTCCATTTCAATGGGTATATGCGGTTCTTTAGGCGAGTATCAATGATGTCAAAGCATATACGTCATGTACTTTCTGAATGAGACGTGGGAGACTGAACACAGCTTAACGCTGAGGTAAAATAGCGATGATAAACGGTTCATCTCAACACAGAATGAATGTGGTTGTGATGATCATTGGGCCCGGATCTCGGAGAACGTCGGTAAGAGTGATGACAGAACAGCAGCAAACGAAAAAAGCATCAGGGATGCATTTATGGGTTTATAAACTCATTGCGATCGTCAGTCTGATTTTGGCGATTATCGGTGCTGTTTTACCGGGCCTGCCTACAACCGAATTTGTTATTTTATGTGCATGGGCATCAGCGAAAGGTTCTCCTACGATTCACCGTTTTTTAATGTCGAAACCCTTTTTCCGTAACATGATAGAAAACTGGCAAAACGGTAAAGTCATCTCCAGAAAGAATAAGATTTTGTCAGCGGTATCGATGTCGGTTTGTCTACTGATTTTATTGTTGCATAAGGTTGCCTGGATCTGGGTAGCGGTATCGACTATCGGTATGTTGATCGGCAGTTACTACATCTGGAGGCGTCCGGAAAAAGTGCCGGACTCTCAGGCCCTCAGCAAAGATGAGCTCTGATCCCTCTGCGCAGCTTTGTCCGATGCGCTGGCTGCACTGATTCTTTTCTTACGACTTTCCTTATTACGACCTCCCTCATCTGGTTGCATTTTATCTTATATTCATGCTGGTATTTGTTACAGGTGAGTGGGAAACCGACCAAGACCCGTCGGAATCGGTTGAGCCGGTGTTCGGTATCGGTCCGATTGATTTTTAACTGAAGCAGGGCGAACGGGTGCTTTGGGTGAGGCAGCCACGATGGCTGAGGTCATATCATATTTAAGGCTATATAAGAAAAATAACGCATATGCCACATATGACACAAATTTAGTATGGTTTTTTGTTATTATCTGTTCCGTTGGCTGAAGGACCTCATTGTCTTGCATTCTTTATCGTCACTTCCGTTGTAGCCACTTCATCTATTTTTATTCTTCAATCATGGAACATCGTCATGAAATATACGTTCTACAAGAGAAATATTCAGGCATTATTTAGCTGTTGTCTGTTGATATCCACTTATACTTATTCTCAACCCCAACTGCTGTCTGAACCCGTTCAGCTTCAGATTAAACCCATGACTCAGTCTGAGAGTGATTCTCAATTTGGTGTTAATAGCGCGCCACAATCTTTTGCCCAATCACTTGATATCATTCAGCTCAATCATCTCGATGAGGCTGAATCAATATTACCAACCGCGGCATCTGATGCCACACCACCGAACTTTTCAATAGCTTTAAACAATAGCTACAAAGATACGTTGACTGCCGACTCTCCTGAACATTGGTATTCTTTCAGTGCCAATGAAGCAGGAAAGGTCACTGTGATTGCGTCGCAGATTCCGAATAACATGACTTACAAAGCGTATTTGTATAGCAAACCATCGGGAGATCCAGCGAGCGATTATACCTCTGCTGGCTTTTCAATCATTCCTGGCGCTGAACGACAACAAATTAGTGCGACGAGCACTGTTGCGAGCGACTACATTTTAGTGCTTCGCTCTGAAGGTGATAACTATGGTGATAGTTTTGTTCTCACTACTGCATTTTCAACGACATACGATGCCAATGAGCCAAATGATAACTTCTGGCAGGCGACGGATGCTGACATCTCGAAACCCATCACCGGGCAAATGGACAATCTGTATGACCTTGATGTGTATAAAATTGAGGTTGCTACACAGAAACAACTGATTTTTGCGCTCACCGGAGAAGGTTATGGTCATTATAAAGCTGAACTATTTAATGCGAATGGTCAGAGTCTCGGGGTGATCAATGATAAAGACCTAGCCTCAGCAACACTGACTGCGGGGACTTATTATTGGGCGGTTATGGCATCCGGTGACAAAGTGGTTGCTACTGATACCTATACCCTGACTACCACTGAAAAATTGGCGGGTCTATCACTTAGCGTTACGACGGATCAATATTCTTCCAGAAGAATCGATTATGGTCAGGGTGATTACTTTGCACTTAAATCCTATGCCACCATTAAAGGGCAGGCGATCAATTCAGCAGGAGAGCCGATTGCTTCTACAAAATTGAAGTTTGAGTTTCAAAGTAATGCCGGTAAATCCTTGAATGAAGTTGCCTGGACGACAACAGACGCAAACGGTAATTTTGAACTCAAGGTCATATCCCCTGCGGATTACGGTCGTCTTTCATTCTATGGCCCTGTCTATACCTATCATTATGATCTTCATGCGTTAGTTATTTATGTTGACTATGGCGGCAAATTATCAACGATCCCTCAGATGGTCATAGACGAAACATCATATGATGGTAGCAACTCAAAATACACAACAGACAAGAGCTATATTATTTTTTATGACATCGCTCATCTGACATATCATGGGTAATGCCCACAGAGTTGATTAACACGACCTGTTTCTGGGGTTACGCCCGGAAACAGGTTTTTTATATTATGCATCATGATAAACCGTTGGGCGGAGGTGATGCGTGATAGCTCAATCCCCGTTGCCCGAATGCGATGCTGATGGTCCAAAAATATTCGGTACGCTCCCTCGGCAGCGGCAGGTATGCAACATCACCCAGCTCATGTTGTCGCGTCAGAAAAATTTAATCGCACCGCGTCCGCCAACCCCATCATGTGCTGTGGATTCAGATTCGTCCGAGGGTGTTTCCTTTTCCGGGTTTTTGTCGGCAAGACGATTACTTTTGGCGGAATTCTGCCCTTGTTCAGGCTGATAATGTTTGCCAATGATTAGCTCATTGTTATTGGTTTTTCTCTGTTTCGATTGAGATGATTTTTTGTTCGCTGACGTTTTTTTCGCGGGGGTATTTTTGCCTTTACGCTGCGAAGTCTGCTCTGGAACAGGCTCAGCCAGAGCGGGTTCATCAACGGGGGCATCACAAATCACGAGATAGTACTCACCGTTGAATTCGACCAGATCACCATCGTACATTTTACGGCGTTTACGCCGTTCGAGTTCGCCATTCACCACGACATATCCCTCAGCAATGGCATATTTGGCTTCCCCTCCGCCACTGACGACATCCGCTATCTTAAGGACTTTATACAGTTCGATGGGCTGACTGTTGACTTCAATGCCAATCGCTTCGATTTCGATTTCAATTTCTGTTTCTGCCGCTTCATCAGCGTGGTGTTCATTATTTTGCATCGGTAAATTCTGAGTGATGATTGAAGGGCAGAGTGTATCGGTTTGCCGCAGAAAGTGACAATGCTATTTCTCGAAAAGGGGCTTTCGGGGCAGGGATGGTTTAGGAGATAGAGGGTTAGGGCAGACACTTTTACGTTTTTTCTTGAGCGCTTACGGGGACAGACACGTTTGCACTTTTACTTTGTGTATGCTGCTGCCGATGCAAAGGCGCAGCTGATTTCGGGCTAGCTGCGGTTTTGGGCAGCAACGGTTTGGGATAGCCCTGATCCTGAAGATGAGAGCCCCAACATACAGGCGCTGCAACAATCTGGCAGCGCGCTTCGGCCATCATCCGGTTTGTATGTGGCGCACAATACATCTGTTACCGACTGAATTGCTGTACCAGTCGCTGTAAACTTTCCAGTCGTGTTACAAGAATATTGGTTCGATCAACCGATGATGACGAGAGGGATTTTGTTGACTGAATGGCATCATTCATCCGAATCACATGTTCGTTGATCCCCTGAGTCACTTGGACTTGTTCGGTAATGGCTTGTGCTGTGTATGAACTTTGCTCACCGATAGAGACCAAGTCATTCACAATCGCCTCGAATGATTCCTTGCTTTGTTGTGATTTGGCGACGCTTTGCTCAGAAGCTTGCACCCCTTCTTCCATTAATTGTCCCGTTTTATTGACGGTGGTTTGCAGTTCTTCAATTTTCGAGCGAATGTCTCCGACAGATGTGCTTGTTTTGGCTGAGAGAGCTCGGACTTCATCTGCGACCACGGCGAAGCCGCGTCCATGCTCACCGGCTCTTGCGGCTTCTATTGCGGCATTGAGAGCCAATAAGTTGGTTTGTTCGGCAATACCTTGAATCATTTCCAGAATCGTTTCGATGCCATGAACGTCATGGTAAAGTTGTTCCAGTGCGGTTTTCGAATGGGTGAGATGCTGACTCAGGAGATGGACGGTGTGGACGGCTTCGTCGATGGTCTGGGTGCCTTCCCGTGCTTGCTCTTGTGCGTCGCTAGCAAATTCAGCACTGTGTTTTGCCTGTTTAGAGACTTCATCAATGGAGGCCAACATTTCTTCAGCAGACACGGCCATTGCACGGGTTGCTGCTTCTTGTCCATTCAGTTCTCGATCAATCAACTGGCGGTTGTGAACTTCTTCATTGGCTGTTTCGAGCAGCGTGGCGGATGTTTCTTTGGCTCTCGCAGTCGCGGCTCTTAACTCAGCACGCTTCATCATTAGTGCTAATTCGATGCGAGAGAGATCATCACAATACCCTGTATACGGTTGTTCCATGAGGGGGTTGTTGTAATGCTCTTTTGCCAATTCATTCAAGGCTGTCATGCGTTGTTTCAGTCGCAATGAACATGCAATCTGGAGCAGGATCGATGGGATCATCACCCCGAGCATCAGTGGGGCAGATAAAGTCGTAAAAGCAAAAACGATTAGGGTGAGCAACTGTATCAGCATGAGCCCGAATGAGAGATTCATCCATTGGGTGCGTCTGATGGTGACAGCACCTTTTTTCAGACGACGATAAAGTGATGCCGCCCGTGAAATCTGTGCATCTGTCGGTTGTGTTCTGACGGATTGATACTCGTAGATCTTGCCATCTTTGCCCATGATGGGGGTGACAAAAGCCGAGACCCAATAATGACCGGAATTTTTACATTGATTCTTGACCAGCCCCATCCAGCTTTTGCCGGATTGTATATAGTCCCATAACTGGCCAAAAGCCGCCTTTGGCATGTCGTCATGGCGAATGACATTATGGGGTTTACCGAGGAGTTCCGTTTCTTGATAACCGGCAACCTGGCAAAAAACTTCATTGCAGCAGGTGATATGACTGTCGGGGGAAGTGGTTGAGATGAGACTGTCATTCTCTGAAAACCTGACTCTTTTGTCTGTCATCGTAATCTCTTTATTATCGCTCTATCCGTGATGATGAATGCGGCTTTTCTGGATGAAATAAGCACAGTGATGGGGATGCATCTTAGATTATAATTCTATCAAATAAATGTGACGGAACGTTGATATGGGTCATTAAGTGATCGCTATTGATGTTGTGTCGTTTATGCTGTGCTGGACTGCACAGTTATATGATCTTGCATTGATAGCGTTTCAAATTACATGCTATGTTGGTAGAAAACATGGATTGCGAATGCACAAGCATGCAAAACCTGAAGTTTTCGAAACATTTACTACGACTAGTACTGTTTTGAAGTCTTCAGGTTTTTTTTTATATGAAGAATGGGTTTAGATGAACATGCAGGTTGAAAAAGTACTGAATAATAATGTCATTATCTCTATTGATGAGCATGGACATGAAGTTGTGGTTATGGGCAAAGGCATCGGCTTTCAAATGAAGCAAGGGATGTCGATTGATCAGCAGTTGATTGAAAAGGTGTTTACGCTAGCCAAAACTGACGATAAATCGTCTGACGCACGTTACCACGAACTGCTGGAGAAAATCCCTTTGGAACTGCTTTCCGTGACGGAATCGATTGTGAGCTTAGCGAAGCAAGAGTTGCCGGGACAGTTACATCCGAGTATCCATATTTCTTTAGCGGATCACCTATTTTTTGCCATCGAGCGAATGGTCAATAATCAATCGGTCAAAAATCCGATGCTATGGGAAATTCGCCAGCTTTATCCACAGGAATATCGTGTCAGCCTGAAAGCACTAGATTTGTTGAAGGCGTCTTCGGGGATTCAGTTTGATGAAGATGAGGCTGGCTTTATCACGTTGCATTTAGTCAATGCACAGCTCAATGAGGATATGAATAATACGGTCAATGTGACGAATCTGATTCGTGATATTGTGCAGATGATCCAATACCATCTGGAAATCAGTCTGGATGAAAAAAGTACCGATTTTCAACGATTAGTGACCCATTTGAAATTTTTTGCGCATCGCCTAATTCATCAGAAGGTTATCGAGTCTGATGATGATTCAATGTTTATCTCCGTCAAAGAGAAGTATCCTCAATCGTTTGATTGTACAGCGCGAATTGGTCAGTACGTAGAGAAAAAATATCAACATGTGATGACTTCAGAAGAGATGATGTTTCTGACCGTCCATATAGAGCGGGTCAGACGGGCCGCACTATGATGATGTAGAAAGCATTGGTTAGACAATATGATTGCGAACACATGATGACTGAGAACATATGAAATGAATCATTATCAGGCACTGGCGAGCCAGATTCTTGTTTTTGTTGGTGGGGCGAATAATATTAAAAGTGTCGTTCATTGTACGACGCGCCTGCGTTTTGTATTGAAAGATGAAGCGAAAATTGCAGATGAAAGGCTGCTTGAACTGCCGGATATTGTCGCGGTGATGAAGTGTTTGGGCCAGTATCATATTGTGGTCGGTGGGCATGTTGTCCAAATCTATGATGAGCTTCTGGTATTGTTAGGCGAACACGTAGAAGATCCGCCTGTTCATGGGGTTTTGAACCAATTTATTGACATTATAACCAGCATTTTTACCCCGTTACTTGGACTGTTAGCGGGTGCCGGAATCCTCACTGGTATGTTGGCATTATTTTCATCCATAGGGTGGCTGACCGTTGGGAGTGGCAGTTATCGTTTACTGAATCTGGCATCGTCATCAACCTTCATCTTTCTGCCGATTTTTCTGGGCTACACCGCAGCGAAAAAGTTTAAGGGACGCCCGTTTGTGGGGATGGCCATCGGTGCTGCTATGGTTCATCCTGATATTATCAATACCGCAGGTTTATTCTTTTCACAAAATGGCCCACAAAGTGTTGCCAGCAGTCAGACGCTCGGTACGTTTTTCGGCCTGCCCATTTATTATATTGATTATTCATCGAGTGTTATTCCGGTGATACTCGCCACATGGATGAATGCGAAACTAGAGCATTTTCTCGCGAGGTACATGAAATTTTCTTTTGCAGATTTACTGATCCCTGCGCTGTGTCTTGCTGTGACTGTCCCGATGACGTTTATTTTTATCGGCCCGCTCTCATCTTGGGTTGCCTTCGAAATTTCATGGCTGATCATTTCGCTGTATCAGGTTGGTCCGGGAATCGCAGGGTTACTGATGGGGGCTCTCTGGCAAGTCCTTGTGGTGTTTGGGATTCACTGGGGCGTTGTTCCCGTCATTATGAATAACCTGTCTGTCTATGGTTATGATGTGTTGGTGCCTTTGTTGATGCCTGCTGTTTTCGGGCAGGCCGGTGCTTGTCTCGGGCTGTTTTTGCGTGAAAAAGACCGTAAGCGAAAAGGACTCCTGGGGGCTGCCACCGTCACCGCGTTTTTTGGGATCACGGAGCCGGCGGTGTACGGGTTTACATTACCCAATAGGCGGCCTTTTCTGTTTGGCTGTTTGGGGGGCGCTTTCGGCGGACTGTTGGTCGGTCTTTATCAAACCAAAGTCTATTCCATGGGCTTCATGAGCCTGTTCACTTTGACACAAATTATTCCTGAACACGGCATTGATGCTACCGTTTATGCCGCCTTAGTTGCCAATCTTATTGCCGCCTTATTGGCTGGATACCTGAGTTATTATTTTTCGGGTCAGTTGGTTCAGAAACCATCTGATGTTCAGCACCATGGTGGTATGGAGCAAGCGTCCATACCAGAAAAAAAGCCAGAAAAAAAGCCAGAAACAAAACGGCCATCCGTGCAGGTCTCCAGTTCGGTCGCTATGACGTCGGCATCACAGACGCAGCAACAGCAAATGGCCACCGATGAGTCACCCCAAAGTGTATTGCGTGACACGATCTATTCACCTTTATCCGGGGTGATTCTGCCGCTTGAAGAGTCGGCGGATTCGATTTTTTCAATGGGGATTTTAGGCGCAGGCGTTGTGATTATTCCTGACAGTGGCACGGTGTATTCACCGGTTGACGGTGAGGTCGTCTCCGATTTTAATCACAGCCATGCGATTGGCCTCAAAACGCAGCAGGGCGTGGAAGTTTTTATTCATATTGGTATGGATATGGCCAAACTGGAAGGGATACATTTTTCCGCTGCTTTGCAAAAAGGAACGCAAGTAAAACGCGGACAACCGATTATCTTTTTTGATCATGTGGCGGTTTCCGGGATGGGATATGATCTGGAAACAGTGGTGATTATCAAAAACTCAGCAGCGTTTGATGACGTAATATGCCATGCTCAAAAGGGCGATCCGATTGAACATGGCGCGATATTACTGACCATCCGGGACGAAAGTTGACGACTACAGTTGCAGTCGTTTTTTCAGTGAGGGATAGGCATTGGTTGCTTTGGCATAAAACAGCTTGAGCCCCGAACAAAGATAACTGAGCCCGGCTTCACCGTCCGGTGTGCGGATGAAGCGACTTTTCGGGCACTCTCCCCAGCATAAATTGAGGAAGAAACATTGATTACAATGTTTTGGCAGAGACTCAAATTTAGCAAAGCCAAATTTTTTCTGCGCTGCAGAGAACACCAAATCGCCTTGATGCGTGTGTTGAATATTGCCCAGCTTATATTCGGGATAGACGAAGTGGTCACACGAATAAATATCACCATTGTGTTCAATCGCAACGGCCTTACCGCAGACTTGAGCATTCACACATTTCTGTGGTCCGTGGTTGAACATGATTGAGATGACATTTTCAAATTGATCGACAAAGGTTCGGCCAAAATCACGCTGAAACCATTCATCCCAAATCGTACACAGAAAGTTACCCCAATCGATCGGATCGACACTCCAGTCGGTCACGACGGAGTCTTCATTGCCGGGTCTTGCTGCCGGAGAAGAAATTAAAGGGAGTTTATCCGGATCCCACTGTCCCGGTGCGACTGATTCAAAATCTTTGGTTTCGATACCGGGGATGAATTGAATGATGTTCGGTTTTACCTGATCCCGGAGGAAGCGATAAACGGCTAACGGTTGTTGTGCATTGTCCCGGTTCACCACACACAGTGCATTAAACGAAATGCCGTATTGGTGAAGCAGCGCCACTTTTTCCATGACTTTTGCATGTGTCGGCATTTTGGTTTTGGTGTAACGATAACGATCATGAAATTCTGCCGGACCGTCGATCGACAGACCGACAAGGAAATCATGTTCCTTTAAAAACTGACACCATTCATCATTCAGAAGCAGGCCATTGGTTTGTAAATCGTTATATACGATTTGATCCGGGCGCTTATATTTTTGTTGTATGCTGACCACCCGTTTGTAGAAGTCGAGCCCCGCGAGTGTCGGCTCTCCCCCTTGCCAGGTGAAATCGACACTGGGACCGGTATTGGCTTCCATGTATTGCCGGATATGAAGTTCCAGTAAGTCCGGGGCCATTCTGGGACGTTTGGACTGATTCAAGAGCTGCTCTTTATGCAGATAAAAGCAATACGTACAATCCAGATTACATAACGATCCTGTTGGTTTAACCATGTTGTGATAGCTGTAGTAATCATCATCACCGAGCTTTGGTAAGTGCAGGGAAGGCCCCGCTTGCGGTGACGGATCAACAATATTGATGGGGATGGTGTGGTCATTCATGACATGGCTCTCTGAATTATCGTTATCAAAAATGTGGATAAAAAAAACCTAAACAACTCAACACCCGCAATGGATGCTGACTTATTTAGGTTTTGCCTGATATGAACAGTAACAATCCTAGCTTTGTTCTCATCTTTATTGGCCGTGTCTTTGAGCATTTCATGCTAGCCAAGACGATATTGACAGACATGATGATTGGAGGACAGAGCCAGACTAAGAGCATAAACATACCCACCCGTAGATAGCAACATCTGTGACGAGGTAAACACTGTATTTGATCACAGATATCGTATTGCAGGCGTGTTTTTTGGGTTGTTTATCACATAAGGGTGGACGTGCTATTGGTGTGTTACACAGTATTGAGCATGTTTGGATATCAATCATGACCGGTCTGTATTTTGGCCTTAACCACCGATAGCTACGAGTATCATCCTCAATTTGCCGAAGTGCCGGTTCTGAGCACGCAAGAGCGAACCTTTCACGGCTATGAGCGAGCCAATGGCGATCGTCCAATCGTGCGAATTACATCTTGGTTTTTTTTGGGCCGTGTAGGAACAATACCCTTCGATACTGACTATTGTTCAGGTTAATTTCTATACTAATTGATCGAATTCACAACTCTCATCTGATCGTATTGACCAATAGAATAAGCAGAATTATGGTGTGGTTATTAATCAATGTATTATTAAATCCAAGGCAGTTGATCACCTTGGTCAGCCCATGAGGCTAAAAGGATTGTTATCGCGAAAGCGAGCAAAACCTGATTTCACTCATTCCGAAATAGTATTTGGTGAGTGGTCAGGTTTTTTTTATATATAAAATTCAGTTTTTCGTTATTTCTCGGGATTGTTACCACTGACAGGGCAAAACCCAGAGAGACCCAGCCGTATGGCATTTGGGGCTCTCTGGGTTTTTTTTATCAACATAAAAAATAATAAAATTCAACACGTGAAGGACTTACGATGAAAAAGAAAACGCTTACCATACTTATCCCATTGCTGCTTTCCTCGGCCGCATATGCAAAAAGTGACACCAATCCATGGGATTCAGACGTGGTCGAAAACTATCTGAATCCGAATAAAGGGGCTGAGATTAGCAAAATCAGTGATCCTGACAATAATTCGCGCTGGTATGCAACTGTACGTCTTAAAGGTAATGCTGAAATAGCTCGCGGTGATTCCGCTAAGAATCGCGAGAGTGCTTATTTACAGGGGAATCTACGTTTGCGTGGTAAAACCATGCTGACAAATGACGTGGGTTTTATTGGTGATTTCTGGCTCAAAGTGCAGGAAAACCACCGTAGAGTTGACGGTGTGACCGTCAGTAACTTTGAAGGTGATTTGGAAGATCGCGTTCTTTGGGAACAGTTCCGTTTTGGCTTTGAGTCGGACGAATACGGTGCACTGATGCTCGCTAAACATACGGCAACTTGGTCAGTATTTGCTACCGATATCGGTGTTCAGGGATTGTACGATACCCAGGGGGATGCGGGTGTTAAAAACTCGGACAAAATCATTTATAAAAACCAATTTGATAATAACCTCTTTTTAAATGCGAGTTACGACACTCAATCCTACATTATGGGGGTAGACCTTGGTTATCAGACGGCTGATTTCTATTCGTATGCCCCTGACTCATATGGTGTTTATGTTTCTGCACACAATGGTCAGCCGACGCTGGAAAATGGTGCCGGTAACTTTATTATGGGTAACGCAAACCCTAACGGAAAGGTGAACTCAGATTCCGGACGGCCTCGTAACAGTAAATCTGAATATACCTATAGTCTGGTGGGTTATAAACAATTTGGGTTTAAGCATAAAGTGGCGGCCAACATTTCATATTCTAAGATGGCCAGCAATGAGAGTGCGAGCCTGATTGAAAGCCGTGGTTATGCGACGAAAGGGCTTGGACTTTCAGGGACGGTCAGCTACCAGATGTTCCCGGACGGATTAACTGGTTTTTCTCCGGTCGTGACTGTTTCCCAGGATGAATTTGGGACCACGGCTGCGCCTGAACTCCAATACTTTATTAAACCTTACATGCGTGTTTGGGCTGCACACGTATTTAACTCAAGTGGTCAGGACGTTAGTAAAGTCGAGTTCCAATTTGATTTTTAAAGGTATGTAATTCGTTTAAAAGGACAGAATATGAAAACCAATCAACTCAGAGAAATGATCTCGCATCATTTTGGTAAAGCCAAAAATTCATCAGCGGATAAGCATCCATTGTGTGCGGGAATAAATGCGGTTGCCAAAAAACAGCTTTTTAATGTTTTTTCCGTGGTAGCACTGGCTTCGACGATGACGATACCAAATATGGTTGAGGCAGCGCAGGCACAAGCAAAAGAACAACAGCAGCCGAATGTGATCGTTATCCTGCTCGATGACGTCGGTTTCTCCGATATCGGCGCTTATGGTTCCGAGATAAAAACGCCAAATATTGATGCTTTGGCTGAAGCGGGGATTCGTTATAATCGTTTTGATACCAATGCCATGAGTGGGCCGACTCGTGCTTCGTTACTGACGGGGCGAAACGCGCAAACGGTTCATATGGAAGATCTACCGCCCAAACACATCCCCGGTCTTATGCCGGCTCCTGGTCCGGCTAAAGATGTGCCATTGGGGAGCGGCCCGGCCAACAGTGGTGAATTGCCTCTGAATGCCCAGACAGTGGCAGATGCTTTCCGTTCTGATGGTTATGCGACTTACGTCTTGGGGAAATGGCATCTGGCTCCAGAGTATGCAGAGGGGAACAAGTGGCGTGATCGTGAATTCTGGCCCTTGAAAAAAGGCTTCGATTATTACTATGGCTTTATCAGTGGTCACGCTGATCAATGGCATCCTAAGTTGATGGAAAATAACGATAAGATCCCAACACCCCAAATGCCGGGTTACCACTTGTCTGTGGATCTGACTGATCATGCTATCCATCTGATGGATGAGCACAATCCCAAACCGAAGTTCCTGTATTTCGCCCTAGGGGCTGCACACGCACCTTTGCATGTACCCAAATCATATATTAACGCGTACAAAGGTCAGTATGATATGGGCTGGGATAAACTGCGTGAGCAACGGTTTAAGCGTCAGAAAGCGCTTGGCATTATCCCGGCAAATACAGTACTGCCGAAACGGGAGAAAGGTGATCTGGCCTGGGCTTCTCTGACTGCTCAGCAAAAACGAGTCTATGCTCGGTTTATGGAAACGTATGCTGGCTTTCTCACCCATACGGATGAACAGATTGGTCGTCTGATTCAGCATTTGAAAGATACCGGTCAATACGACAATACGATGATTGTATTTGCGTCAGATAATGGTGCCGCTTCGGAAGGTACGCAGAAAGGGGGCTTCTATCAACCCTATATGGATAAAACGACGGTTGAACAAATGGATGCCGATCTGGATAAAGCGGGTGGTCCGGAAACTTATATGTTGTATCAGCGTCCTTGGGCATGGGCTGGTGCTACACCATTTCGTCGTTACAAATTGTGGCCATTTGCTGGTGGTGTGAGAACACCGCTTATCATCTCATGGCCTGGGCATGTGACTGATCCGGGGTCGATTCGCCATCAGTATGTCAATCTGATTGATTTGGGACCCACAATGCTTGAGGCTGCGGGGACCCAATTTGCTGATAAAGTCGATGGTGTTAAACAAATTCCGGTGGCAGGTAAATCAATGTTATCGACTTTGACCGACAAAAGTGCGAAAACCCGCAATGTTCAGTTTTTCGAAATGCGTGGTCAGCGTGCTATTACGAAGGGGAAATGGAAGGCAATTGCGATGCACAAACTCGGTACCGAATTTGCTGATGACCAATGGGCTCTGTTTGACACTGAAGCTGATTTTTCAGAGTCGAATAACCTCGCGAACAAGTATCCGAAAAAAGTGGCAGAGCTGAAAAAACTGTGGTGGTCAGAAGCCAACAAGTACAGTGATCCTGCAGTCATCAGGCCGTTTAAGTTGTTGTACCAGTTCAACCATATGGATGATGCATTCGGTGATTAATCCTCAAGCATAAAATATATGTCAAGCGAGTTTACCGGGGGAGCACCTCGGTAAACTCAGTATTTCAGGGATATTGTCCTGATATTGATGCAATCAATACGAGCAGATTCATTGCCCAACAATTTTCACGATGTATCAAGCTATATTGGTTTTAGAACGAGGATTGGTTTTAGAACGAGGCTTCAATTTAACAAACATCACCAGATTACCGGACAGAATCAGCACTAACCCCACCATGGCGGTTTCCGTCCAGATATAACCTTCAAATAGCGTCGATATCGATAAAGCAACTAACGGGAATAAGATGGTCGCATAAGCCGCCGCCCCGGTCCCGATACGCCCCACAAGAGCAAAGTAAGTACCAAAACCAATCACGCTACCAAAGATGGCCAAATAGAATAAAGCACTGATATAGCTCACCGTTGTTTCAAGGGTGAAATGCGTGCGGGTGACAACAATGATCAGTAACATGGTCAGCGCGCCATAGAGCATCGCATACGCATTGGTGGACAACACATCGAGCCCTCTTTTTTGATGGCGGGCACTGATAATATTACCGATCGAAAAGCCGTAGGTGCCCAGTAAGCACAAACCGATACCGGTCAGTGTTGCTGTATCAAAATCATTGGCTAATAACGTCTCCCAGAAGAGACAAATGATGCCGACAATACCGATAAAACTGGCAAAGGCGAGCCGATAGGTAATCCGCTGGCCGAGAAAGAGCACGCCATTGATTGCGTTAAACACAATCGCCATTGAGAATAAAACCGATTCTAACCCACTGTTGATATAGTGATTGGCGGCATAAAAACATAAGAAGTTAAAGCAGAAGACGCATAATCCTTGCAGCAGACAAAAGAGATGATCGCGTCGCCTGATGGATTGCAGTTTCCCTGAAAATTTCAAGATGCCAATCAATAAACAGGCAGCAATTGCAAAGCGATAAAAAACCGAAACCATCGCTGGTACTTCGCCTGTTTGTAGCGCAATCGCAAACCAAGTTGTCCCCCAGATGAGGACGGTCATGATATATAGTGAACCGTTGATCATATAATTGTATTCATCTTAACTGTTGTGGTGAGACCATTTTAACGGCGTTGTCATCATGGGGATTACAGCGGCTTGCTGATGATTTACATATTCTTGCGGATTTCTGCGGATGGTCTCGCCGGGATGGGTTTACTTGCCCTCATGATCCCCCATACACTAGAGGCTGTTGACCTTTCGTGATGGTTTTTACAGCAATTTGTCGCTCATTTATCCAGCGTTAGGTTTAAGGATTTTAAGGATGATATACCGGAGAAGATGAGCCATGTCTAAGCCGTACCGGATGATGGAATGTTTGCAGCAGTATCAGGCAGAGCAGTTAGATACCACGATTCTGGAGAATGGGATCGGGATGTCATCTTGGTATAATCAACATGCGCTCGTTGATGTCGATTCCCCGGATCACCATACATTGAGTTTATATATCAAGGATGGTTACCAGTCTTTCCTGAAAACCCCGCATGGCTGGCGTAACGGTGGGCGGCCTGATCGGCTGTGTTTAATGCCTAAAGATTACTCGTCTGTGTGGGATATTCGTGGGGCAATATCGTTTGTTCATTTCTATTTTACAGACCAGCATTTAAGCGATGTGGCGGAATCGGTCTGGGACAAGAGCCCATATGGGTTAAGTATTGATGAACGCATCTTTGCCGATGATCCGCAAATCACCACGCTATATCGACAATTTCTATTGAATCTGAGTTGGCATGATTCGGCTGACCGCTTAGCACTGAGTTCAGCGTCAACCTTGTTATTAACCCACTTAGTGCGCCACTACACCAATTTTAAATGGCATCCGCTCCCCGTCACTGGTGGGCTTGCGCCTTTCCAGCTTGCCAGAGTCAAAGGCTATATTGACGCGAATCTGAGTGCCAATATACAACTCTCGGATTTGGCGGCAGTCGCAAATTTAAGTGAATATCATTTTGCCCGGATGTTTAAACAGTCTGCCGGACTGACACCCCATCAATATGTGATGCAACAGCGCTTACTGTTGGCGAAAACACTGCTGAAGAAAACCGATCTATCTTTAGTCACCATCGCTTTACAGTGTGGTTTCAGTTCATCGGGGCACTTTTCCAATCGATTTAAACTTGCCAGCGGGTGTACCCCAAGCCAATATCGACAAAATTATATAACCCGGTAATCAAGACTGAAGCGTGGATTGCTCTGCCACCGGTCTGGTGTCGATGCCCCACGGAGGCAGGGCGTTTGAGCACGGGTGACTTAATAGTTGATGGTTTTCTTAACCGGTGACGTCTTGACCTGTGACAAGGTTGCCATCAGGGCGGAGAGCTCAGGCAACAGCTTGGCGTGGCTCGGCGTATCATCCTGATCCAGCCAAATCAGCTTACCAATGTTCATCGGTTGCGCTTTCCGGGCTAACGTTTCAAGTTCGGGCAAATATTCCGCACCGGGGTGGCCTTTGCGCCGATAGGGCAGACGCTGCTTATAACGTTCAACGACGGTCTCCGGCGACACTTGGTTCCACACTTCTATCACATGGTGAACATCGGATTGTTCGACATACTGGAGCAGTTCTTCTCTGGGGCGGAAACCAAACCAGGCATCAACCACGTAAACACATTCGTCCGGGGCCTGGGCTATCGTATTCCAAATCACTTGATAAGCGGCCTGACCGAGTTTGCGGTTGAGTTTGCGGTCCACATCGTGATACAGCCCCATAAACGGCTCTTTAATGGTATCGATCGACAGATAGGGACAGGTGAAATAGTCGGCAATTTGAGCTGCCGTCGTGCTTTTGCCTGAAGCTGGAATTCCATTAACAAGAATGACAGTTTTCATAGTAAATTCAGCACCTCTTCTTTCGTGGTCGCGTGTTTTAATTGCGCTCGCGTTTTTTCATCACTGAGTCGCTCAAAAATCGGTCGTAGTCCCTGTTCAATATGACTGTGACCATCTAAAGCACATAACATGATAATCAGATCAACCTCAGGACTTGATTGAATAGTAATCGGGTGTTTGAGTGTCACTAAACTAAAACCGAGCCGATTCACGCCGTCCTCGGGTCGCGCATGGGGCAGGGCAAACCGTTCGTCTTCGAATACGTAATAAGGGCCGGTTTCTTCAGTTGTTGCTTTAATCGCATTTAAATAAGAGAGATCAATAAATTGATGCTCTAACAGTGGACGGGCTGCAATATCGAGTGCATCTCGCCAGTCTTTCGCCTCCACTTGTAATTGGATCGCATCGGCTTCAACTAAAAGCTCTTTCAGCATAATGTTTCCTTCTCAGAAATTTTTTCGCGCCGTATTTCTCAGCTCATTCATTTTGTTAAACACATCGTTGACGCTATCTTTGTATGACGGAACTTGCGCATAAACTGAGGCTGCTTGGGTGTATTTCACCAACAGCATTTGCCGGAGTGCGACATCATCCGGTTGTGCGGCATAGCGCTCTTCCAGTTGCAGAATGTCTTGATGAATCGCATCGGCCTGACTTTGGGTGACCTGCTTGTCTGCATGACTATCTGTATGATTGGCGAATAACTTTTTCAAAAATTGCATACGTGCCCCCTCAATTGCCCCGCCGCAGCGGGGCTGTAAGCCATATCATTGATTTAAGAGAATAAGCGCATTTTTTCAGCGATGACCTCTCTGACTGCTTTGCGCGCCGGAATAAAGAACTTACGCACCGAGTCATCGACTTTACCGCTTGAGAACGTATCCTGGCAGTGTCTGACCCACTGAACATTCATCTCGGTGCCGACGTTGACTTTATCCATGCCGTGACGGATGACATAACGCATATCTTCATCACTGACCCCGGTGCCGCCATGGAGAACCAGTGATTTGTCTACGGCTTGATGGATCTCTGCCAGCAGTGCGTGCTGAATATTGGTTTTAGCCGTGTAGGAACCATGTACCGTCCCGATGCTAACCGCCAGCATATCGACATCCGCCTGACTGACAAACTCTGTGGCCTCTGACACTGAAGTAAAGGCGATATCACTCTCTGCGACGGCCTTACCATCTTCGGCACCACCAATGGCGCCTAATTCGGCCTCGACAGTGACATTGAACTGACGGGCGTAGTCAATAACGATATTGGTATTGGCGATATTTTCGCTGAGCGGCAAATGAGAGCCATCGTACATCACACTACTGAAACCACTGTCGATGGACTTTTTGATGTCATCGATATTGGAGCAGTGATCCAGATGTAAACAGGTCGGCACATCGTGTGCTTTCGCCAAAGCTTTGATGGAAGCCACCAGTAACTCACGACCTAAATACTCCGCAGTCCCGGTTGAAATTTGGAGCATCAATGGTGAATTGGTATCGAGTGCTGCTTCGAAATATGCGGGAAGCATTTCAATACAGTGGACGTTAAATGACCCCACCGCATGAAAACCACGCTGTTGTGCAATGGGCAAGAGTTGTTTGAAATTAAGCAGTTTCATTGGTGATATCCTTGTTATCTTCAGAGCGAGAAAGAGATTTGTTCACGAAATAGGTAATCGCGATGACAAACACGATGAACGTCACGACAAATCCCCAGTTGCCGTTAAAGGCGTTGCCGAGCAGCAGACCGGATGAAATGACATCGGAGTCACTGAAGGTCACACCGACAAATCCATAGGTTTCAAGTAATGGGATGAGGATTGCGGGCAAGAAGGTGATAAACAAACCGTGGACCACACCACCGATGATTGCGCCACGTCTGCCGCCCATCGCGTTACCGAAAATGCCAGCCGTACCACCGGCGAAGAAGTTGGTTAATAATCCCGGCAGAATCATGGCGAGTCCGAATACTGGGAACAGGAGCATCCCAATCACAGTGCCCACCGTGGTAGATAAGAAACCTAAGATGACGGCATTGGGGGCATAGGGAAACAGCACCGGACAATCTAACGCAGGTTTCGCATTCGGCACCAAACGCATCGCGATGCCCTGAAACGCAGGAACTAACTCTTGCAGCAATAAGCGGACCCCGGAGTACAGGACAAATACGCCGGCGACAAAAACCATCGCCTGCATGAACGCATACATTAGGTAATTCATTCCATTTGAGTATTTCGCAATGTATTCCGGACCAGCGGCTAATGCCGGGATGAGGTACATCGGGATCATCACGACAGCCATCGACAGATAGGTGTCATTCAAGAAAGAGAATGCTTTCGGCAGTTGGATGTCTTCGGTTGATTTGGAGTTTTTGCCGACTACTTTCGCCACTGCGGCTTGCACCATATAACCAATGGTACAGAAATGCCCCAGTGCGATACTGTCGTTGCCTGTAATACGCCGTACCACAGGTTGTGCAATAGCGGGCATTGCGACAGCCATAATGCCACCGAAGATCCCACCGGTCAGAATCAGGGGGAGTCCGGTTAGTCCGGCTTTATAGCCAATGACTGCGCCAATGGTACTCATCCATAGCAGCGCCTGACCGGTGAGAAATATATATTTCCATGGTGTGAATCGGGCAATCAGTATATTGGTGGCGAATATGACGATGAGCGTTAAAGCCACTTCACTGCCTAACTGTTTATTAGCAACACCGGCAATGGCGGCAACATCAGTAATATAGCCCGTCATCCCGAAGCCCGTAGTAAATATTTGGTTTAAAAAGGTGAGGGTTTCGACAATAATATTAATACCAGCCATCATGACTAAAAAGCCAAGCATGGTTTTAAATGTACCTTCAAAAATTTTACCGTAGGTTTTTTTCTGTAATATCAAACCGATCATGGCAATAAATGCAATCAGTATTGATGCCTGACCTAATAAGTCTTTTACAATAAATTCGAAAAAGGCGCTCATAATATGTGCTCCATTTTTAATCAGTAGGGTGCCATAGCTTAATTTTTAATTAAGCTATGTTTGGGGGTTATATCAATAAAATAAATAGAGAAATATTATTAATGATTAAAGAATTTATTTAATTTCTCTTCCATTTCATGACTGTCTGTAAATTTTTGGATAGTAATTATCTTTTCTGCATCCTCAGGAGAGGCGCTTGCTTTTATTGCGTCGGAGAATGAACTTGAGGTAATAATCGCATCAGGTTTTAATGCTAAAACTTCTGATACCGTTGTATGATTTAAACTAAAATCAATACCGAGTTTTTCCAGTATCGGTTTGGCTGTCATTTCTAACGCAAAACTAGAGCCCAAACCACAACCGCATACACACCATATATTATAAGTCATGAGTTAATCCTTCTTCATGTTCTACCTTTCATCACGTTATGTTTTCATATAATTTCTAATTGTTTTGCTAGTTTAAAATAGTGGCCTTCCTTATCAATTGTCCGGTTTTGCATTGTGTTGAGGTCCACCGGTATTGGTTTATTGCTGGCGTTGATGACAATGACTTTGTTTGCCATACCACTTTTTATACAACGTACGACTTCGCTGGCAGCAATCGTACCTTGATAAATCTCTTCCGTTGTCGGGTTGCCATTTCTTAAACCAAAACCTAATGTTGTTTTTCTGATTCGGATACCAATTAAAGGTTCTAGTTGTTCTGCAACCGTATCAATCGATCCTTGAAATCCCGGGGTATATTCATGGGTATAACTTTCGGCACATAAAATAATCACACTATTTTGAATCGCTAATTTATCTTTGACTCGGTTGGCTAATTCTTCAGTCGGAATCATATATTCAGGAATCAGTGCAAAGTCAGCATTCGATTTTATTGCCGACTGGAGTGTTAATTCCCCGCAATATGCACCAAGCACTTCAACCATAAATACCCGATTCGGCAGTGCCCGACCGGTATTCCTTAATTTTGTGACTTCATGTAATACTTCTTCACAGGCGGTTGAAAATCCAATCGTATATTCAGAGCCTTCTAGATCATTATCCACCGTCATGCCGACGCCAAAACAGTTCACCCCATATTGACTAAGTTTATGGAGAAACTTCATCGATCCGTCACCGCCAGCTAAAATAAGCACAGATATTTTTTCTTTCTTCAAACGACTCGCAATCAAATCATACTCTTTGGGATTTAAATATCGTTCTGAACGCCCCGATGAAATAATCGGCATTGAAGAAATCGAGTAATCAATCAAATCGCGATAGCTGATATCGATCTTGCTACCGTTCAGCAATCCGTAGATACCGCCATTAAAAATAGTGATATCCGCACCGGACAGTCTAGCCACCTGAAATATAAAGTTATTGATACCGGCGCCATCTCCGCCACTAATCACGATACCAATTTTCATAGGTTTCTCCTTATTTTGTTATGGTTTGATTATTAAACACTCAATAAGGCTATGTTGTGATCAAGATCGACAAAAATTAGATCAAAAAACAATCTATGAATAAAAGAGATCTCAATCACAGGGTTTTATTGTGAGTTAAATCACATAAATATTTTATTTGTTATTTAATTGTTAAAATTGGTGATGGGTGAATATAAGTAGAGTGAGAAGTGTATTTGATTCATGTGTGTCAGGTTGATCTATATCCAATCAATTTTTTACCTACGAATAGAAAGTGGAGGTCTTTGTACCTTAAAAACATTATTTCGACAGTAAACCTCATGTGTAACCCCAAGTGATATCAGGCTGTTAAGCTTAAATTTACCTTCATAATATGAACCATGGGCATATGGATAGTATTGATTACTTCAATATTTTGACTTCAATAATCTACGCGTCCACTGGATGTTTGCGAGTTGGAAGGTATATATGAAACTACATATTTTTTACAACGGTACAGATTCTAATTATGAAAAAGACTTTAGAGAGGAAGGACGTTTCATTCATGGTGAAATAGTTTCACGTTTTGGGAAGTATGCTAAAGATGCTCCTGGGCAAAATGACAATGTATTACGTATAAATGGTGTCGGTGGAAGTAAAGGTGGAAATGCTATATCAAGTGGATTAGGTACAGCTTTTGGCGTGCAGATGAGAAGTGATGTACAAAATATTGTTACATTTGTGATGAATACAAGAACAAGAATGAAAGAGGCGATTCAACAAGGACACAGTCACGATACTGAGCTTGTTGTAACGATGATGGGATGGAGTAGAGGTGGTATAGGTTGTATTTATGCGGCTAATATGGTGTCAAAAGTTTGGTGCGAACTTGATAAACTCGATGGTGCTCCTATCGTTCTTAAAATAAAAATCGTAGCAATGGACCCGGTATCAGGGCTCGGTACCAATGTACGAGCGCTGGATATGGGATGGTTGGATCTTGCTGTCATGTCAACCGTTACGTGGATATCAAGTTATACACGTCAGTTTGGCGAAACGGTTGTCAACAATTTGAGAAAGCTCAACAATCAACTTGTTAATTGGTGGGAACTTCCTGAGCATGTCACTGAATATCATGGCTTTTATGCGCATGACGAACGCTCTGTTGGTTTTGCTACCACAATGCCGACGATGACCGGGGTAGTTGATAACCGAAGTTTTCACCTTTACGGTGTGCCTGGTACGCATTCAACTTTGGTCGGTAATCTATACCCTTACGGTGGAGGAAATGCCGCGGCAAATGGCGCTCCATCTCAAGTAGGACTACACATTTATCGCTCAGTGGTTAGAAAGGTCGCTAAGTTGATGCATGCTTGGCACGTTGAGTTTCATGCGGATTATGTACAGTGGCTACAATCACTCAATATTCATGAAGATCTAACGATTGCAGGTGTGCCAGTGATCACTTTCGAAGAGCTCGCGCATTACAAATCTGAAGCACAACTTGTTTCTATCGTACCCAGTTTTTTAAATCCTTTAAATCAAAAGGATGTCGGACCGCTCACAGATGGACGAGGTGTTTATATCGGTGGGAATAAACAAGATCGGAAGTGGAAACCAGCAAGCAGTATTTCACAATTTATGAATGAAAAAAATACCAAATCATCCGTAGATAGCATGTGGCAGTGGATTGTTGGCAGCGAAACAAAGTTAGAAAAGCTCGGTGGTAATGTACAAGCGCATGATTATAATTTTGCTGATTCTGATTGGACATGAGCCTTATTGTTGCAACCTCTGAGAAGTCATCGAAGTTCTGGTGTGTTTTTCGTTTGTTGAGTATCAAAGGTTGCGATAAAGCTAAGCTGCCAGAGTACATCGACACTGTTTATTATTCTGTGCCTTTAATCCGCCCGCGACAAACCCGTTCGGTTATCTCCCGCAATTTATCTACTTCACTTTGTAAATACGTCAGCTCTTCGGCGGTGATCTCGTAATGCTCGGAATAACGGGCATCGATGTAGGCGCGTTTAAGGCGCTGGAAGCTGCGGCGGTGGAATTTGTTGTCCATCGGGAATCGCTCGGCAAAGGCCGGATCTTGTTGGGCGCACATCGAGCGCAGGCTTTCAATATTGTGGGTTTTGGGCAGATAGTTGGTACACACTAACAGGGTGCAGGCGAAAAAACGTTCGGTGGCTTGGTGAAGCATGAATGCAGCGAGATTCAAGTCTTTGTTCTCGAACATGATTCTGAAATATTTTTCATGTTGCTCAGCACTTTCAAACCAGTGGCTAAAGTGTTTACTGGCTATCGCAACGCGCTCTGCTTCACTTAAATTCCCCGGCATGGGCAGCTCTCGCTTATCGGCGCTGAACAGTTCAATGCCTTGTTCACGAATATCAGCAAAGAAGTAATGACCTTGCTGGAGCTGCTGATGGACTTCATTGAGCGTGTGGACGATCAAGCCGAGTGGGGCAGAAGTGACCCGACGCGCGATCTGCTCTTCGGCGCTGTGCCACACCGCGTACTCTTCGACCAATGATGAGCGGTTGACGATCACCAGAATATCGTAATCGCTGATATAACCGTTGGGTCGGTCGCTCACCCATGTGCCTTTGGCATGGCTGCCGAACAGGATAATTTTAAGGATCCGAAATTCAGCCTTACTGCCATTTTTGTTGCGCAGAAAATCATCCAGCGTATCGCGTAATACGGTGGTGATGGTGTGAAGTTCTTGCTGCTTCCGCTCCGGGAGGTGGTCGAGTGCTGTTTTCATCGCGGTTATCCTACTATGAGCCGGGGGTAAAACAAACCGTTACCGCGTCGAGTGGGGTTGTTTTTGCTGAACATTGCCAGTTTTATCATGATGATACCTTGCTGTGATTTGATGTTGGTATCGTGAGCGATTTTGTTGGCAGTGGCGAGGCAGGCAGGGTCACTTTGCGACACAATTCGTGAATTCCCATACTTCTTTAATACTTTTAGAGACAAAAAGGCCACCTGACGGTGGCACTTTTGTGGTTTGAATCGGTGTGTTTAGTCCATTTCTGCAATCGCGGTTTGCCCTGCAATTCGGCCAAACGTAAAGATATCAGCCAGTGCATTGCCACCAAGACGGTTACCGGCATGGATACCACCGGCCACTTCACCGGCTGCGTAAAGGTTCTTGATTGGCTGGTTATTTTCATCAAGCACACGCGTTGCCGTATCAATCTTCAGGCCGCCCATTGTATGGTGCACGGCGGGTTGACGTGGCGTTGCATAGAAAGGTGCTTTTTCCACTTTCAAGCTAAACGTATCTTTATGGAATTCAGGGTCGTGTTCAGCTTCAACATAGCTGTTGTACTTGTTCACGGTCTCCACCAGTACGGCCGGATCCATCCCCACTTGGCGGGCTAAATCTTCCAGTGTATCGGCTCTGAACAGGGTGCCGGCTTCAACTTGACGGTCAATTTTCTCCTGACTGGTGTTGGCTGCGGTCTTCTTGATTTCATCATCCGCAATCAGATAGAACAGCCCCCCCTCAGCCAATGCCGCTTTGGTCAGAACGTCACGCCCTGCGAATTCATTGATAAACCGTTTGCCTTGTTTGTTCACAATGACGAAGTTTTCCGGTGGCACCTGAAGACCGCTGAACAGTTCACCGGTGTTCGGGTCTGCGACCGGCATCATCTGAGTAAAGCCCATTCCCGTTAATCCGGCACCTACAGACTGACCCAGCAGGATGCCGTCACCTGTCATCGCGTAGGAATTGGTTGTCTTGATATCGTCAGCAATGTTGCTCCAGTAGGTGTTGTACTGTTTGAGCATCTTGGTGTTCGCACCAAAGCCGCCGCTTGCCAGAACAACCGCTTTCGCACGAATCGTGATTTTCTGCCCGTTGACGCCCGTTGCGATAACCCCTTTGATCTCGCCATCTTCGATGATGAATTCTTTCGCCGGGCTATCGGTGATAATGGTGCCGGACATGTCTTCAATATATTTGCTTAACGCAAGAATGAAGGCCGTTCCGTATTTTTTCACGGGCTTATGACCACGACGCCAGAGCGCACCGACCGGCGCAAAGACGATATCTTTGTCATATTCCACACCGATATCTTCAAGCCATTGAACGCTCTCTAACGCACGATCGGTTAAGATTTTAACCAGATCATATTGGCCATAAATATGATTGCCTTGGAGGTCAGTCCGTTTACCACCGAAATAAGTCTGCATTCTGTGCAGCAGCGGTGAATCAAACAGGTAACCTTTATTTTTACCGAACTGTGCTTGGTAAGCGGCGAATTCTTGTTTTAAAGCGCGGAAGTCATCCCGGTACTCTTCGTGAATATCACTTTCATCGATGCTGAGAAGCGCTTCAATGGTGTGTCTTTCACCGGGGTTTTCTTCAAACGTGCGTTGCCATTCGGGATCTGCTGCGTTAATTGGACCACCGGTACGGATCGTATTCCCCCCGACGGCTGGGTATTTTTCCAGCACAATGGCTTGTTTCCCTTGTTGTAAGACCGTTGCCGCAGCACTTAAACCGGCACCGCCGCCGCCAATCACCACAACATCACAACTGTATTCTTCATCCCCTTTGTTTAAGCTACTGGCCGGTTTCGGACGACGTCTTAAAATATCAGGGTTCACGCCCGCCAGTTTCACGGCCTTCGCGACACCATCGAGAACCGCATGACTGGTTTCAGACGCGCCAGACAGAGCGTCGACATTCAGTGTCTGACCTTCGATGATTTTGTCTGGGATACGAACGAATACCACGTCTGCCAGACCTTCTGTCTCACCGGCTGTGTCGATATCAATCCGTTCTATTTTCTTCTCGCTGAACGCCACTTTCATTGGCAGCGCCCCACCGTGACCCAGCGCGTGAACGTCATAAGTGCCCGGTGTGAACGAGAACGCTTCTTCCTCATTTAATTGGTTGGAAATCTTGGCAAAACGCATGAAGCGTAAGAAGCAAATTTCTAAGAAGTCGATAGTGCTATCGCTGTTCAGCTGGCCATTGTCATCAAAAGCTTGATGTGCATTGCCCAGTAGGAATTCGTATCCGGGCATCACGTTCGCATTGACGCCGGGGGCATCCAGTATTTGACGCAAGTGCAGCTGAGCTCGTGAAGAGCCTTGAGCATCAATGGATGCGCCGATGATCATCACCGGCTTGCCATCAAGCGGATGGAGCTCGTAGCTCAACCATTCCAGAACACTCTTCAGGCTTGACGGAATCGAGTGGTTATACTCGGGGGTCGCAATAATCACGCCGTCACTTGCGATAATTTTCTCGTTGATTGCTAGCAGTTGCGGATTGTTGGATGGGTTGTCCTGATTAAACATCGGAACTTCGTCGATTTCCAACAACTCGATGTCTGCTTTGTCTTTAAAATACGCTTGCATGAACTGAAGCAGTGTCCGGTTGTGGGACTTTGGCGAAGTGGTTCCGACGATTGCTGTAAATTTCATTGATCTTATGCCTCTTGAGTTTGCCAAACGTATTTTTTGTCTTTTTTGATGACGGTTTTTTCTGATAAGAGTTTTGTTATGAGTTGCGTAAACAGCACAAATTCTCTAAAAATCTCATCGAGTTCAGCGCGCTTCTCTTCATTGATTAAGGTGCCGCTGGTGTTAAAGGCAGATTGCGATTTTCCTAACAGGAATTCGCTGCTTGGCATGAGACGTGCGGCCAGTTCTGGTGAGTCAAGAATCTGGCGAAGATGCGCTTGAGCGCGTGAGGATCCCAGCGCTCCGTGGGATGCGCCGACAATCAGTACCGGCTTGTCGGTCAGTGCCTGACTGGTATAACTGATCCATTCCAATGCGCTTTTCAGTACCGCGGGGATCGCATGATCGTACTCTGGCGTTGCAATGATGACACCATCCGCCTGAAGAATTTTAGCCGATAGCGCTGCGACTTCTTCGGGGACTTGGTCGTCTTTCACTTCGTAAAATACTGGCAAGTCTCTGACTTCATAGAGTTCAATTCGGGCTTCTTCTTTGAAGTGCCGTTGCATAAATTGCAACAGCATACGGTTGGTTGACACATTAGAATTGGTGCCAACAATTGCTAAGTAGTTCATATGAGAAATCTTCCTGTATGTTTAATAACCATAATTAAATTCTGGTTACTGTTTTAACATAGTCTGAAGTGGCTATCTAATAGTAATGTGTTAGTTATTAATAAGTAATTTGTTATAGTGGTAAGACTGGCAGTTTAGAAGGGAAATGAGATGTTAAAGTACCACAATCAAAACACTTTATATTACATTGATGCTTTGTTGCGGTTTAGCAATTACAGTAAGGCTGCTGATTCGCTCTATATTTCCCAACCTTATTTAACGCAGGTCATCAAACGTATTGAAAATGAACTGAACTGTCAGATCATCAACCGCAGTGAACTGCCTTACCGTTTAACCGAGCAGGGGAAAGTTTACTATGACTATCTCAGCTCTCTTGAAACGCTTTACGCCAACATGCGCAGGCAAGTCACCGCTTTAACCGATGTGGATAAAACGACAATCAAGATCGGGATTTTAGCCAGTATTGGCAGCTACCTTATCCCATTGTTTTTGCCTGATTTTTTGGCTCAGTTCCCCCATTGTCAAATCGAGCTGGTGGAAGATCTTCCGGAAAATAATGAGAAGCGGTTATTAAAGGGTGAAGTGGATTTTTTCATCGGGCAGAACTCAAGTCATATCGCCCCGAATTTACTGGCAGTGACATGGGGAAGACATAGCTATTTTGCCATCATTCCGAAGTCTTGCGCGCTTTATCAAAAGGATACCGCCAATATTGCTCCGGGCAGCATTGCGATAGAAGATTTATTGCGGCAGAAGCTTGTATTAACCGCCAGAGGTTCGGCAATCAGAGCGCAGGTAGACCAGCTATTCAGTGTTTATAAAGTAAAGCCCGACATCATGCTGGAAAGTACCGAAATAAGAACCGTGAGGCGTCTTGCGATGGCCGATTTAGGCGTCACTTTTATCCCTGAGAGTCTGGCAATTACTCCCAACCCTTCACAGTACAATATCTATGAACTGCCTGTGGACCAATTAAATTTAGATTACTTCATTGCCTATCATAGTGAGCGGAAACTGTCAGACTTGGATCAAGGTCTGCTGGATTCGTTTTTGCACATTAAAGAGACCGCCGCGCACGAATGAGACAGAACACCGATGGGACGAAAAGGAGAACATATGACTGACGCCAATCAAATGATCGAACTGATGGGGACGAAGATTCGCCTTTATTTCAAGGGGGAGCAGGCTGAACAATGGGTCGCAGAAGCGTGTGCACTGTTAAGACATTACGAGCAGGTTTTTAGTGCCAACGATAAGAACTCTCAATTATTTGCGTTGAAAACGACGGCGGTGAAAGCGCCGGTCGTCGTTGACCGAGACTTGTATGAACTGATCAAGATCGGCAAAGCGCACAGCCTTGAACCCAACAGTTTTTTGAACATTGCCATTGGCCCGTTGATTAAGCTTTGGCGCATCGGCTTTAAAGAAGCGCGGGTTCCGAGCCAGGAGGAGATCAACAACGTCTTGGGCTGTTTAGATCCTGCCAATATTGTCCTCGACGATGCGCGTCATTCGGTATTCTTTGCTCAAGAAGGTTTAGAAATTGATTTGGGGGCGATTGCGAAAGGATATTTCAGCGATAAGGTCATGGAGTTCTTTAAAGAAAAACAGCCGATTGCTGCCATGGTTGATATCGGGGGGAATTTGCTGGTTTACGGTGAGTCACCCAAAAACAACCTTGATTGGGATGTCGGGATTCAAAATCCTTTTCTACCGAGAGGCAATTGTGTTGCCAAAGTCGCGATAAGAAATCAGTCGGTTGTCACCTCAGGCATTTATGAACGAACCTTGAAACACGATGGCAATCAGTATCACCACATTTTTGATAGCCACACGGGTTACCCTGTCGACAACAATGTGGCTTCGTTAAGTATTATTGCCGATCAATCATTGGATTGTGACATCTATACCACCAAGCTGTTTGGATTAGATCCCCAAAGTATTTTAGAGACGGTGAATCAAATCGATGGTCTGGAAGCCGTGGTGATAACTGTTGACGGACAGTTCGCCGTGACAGCCAATCTCAGGAACAAGGTAACCATGGCTTAGGCTGCGATTGTTCTTCTGGACCATGATGAGCGTACCGGTTAACAAAATAGATATATTTGATTATAAAACATCGCTTCTCATCCATTTATTTTTGATAATGTGTACGGCATTAAAACATGATGGGAAGGCGAAATAAAAATGGATAAAATTGTTCAAATATCAGATATACACTTTTGTATTAAAGATAAAGATCATCCTTCAAGGAAGCATTTATCTTTCGTGTTAAACAAAATTAATGATTTATATGATGAATATATTTTAGTCCTTTCCGGCGATCTGGTCATGAACGCTGATCGGGCACATTATTTGGCGCTTTATCAATATATAAGAGATTTTACTAAAAGCGATATCTATGCGATTCCCGGTAATCATGACAATATTGCACTCATGAAAGCATTGGCTATGCAAGAGGAATGCTTTAAAATTCAAGATGTTTTAGAAATAGGGAACAATGATATCGTTTTCTTGGACTCCAGTGAAAAAGGAGAGCATCTCGGTGGAGGAAAGATCGACCTTGCTTATTTTGAAGTCATAAAGTCTCAGCTTAGAGCGCGCGCCAATAAAATCGTTTTCATTCATCATCCGCCTTTTAAAATTGGCGCAGATTGGTTTAAAAAGATATGTCTTGATAACGGTGATTTATTGATGCAATCACTATCGGAAATAGATAATTTAAAATATCTTGCTTATGGGCATTGTCATAATTACTTTATCGAAGAAAGAGCAAATACGGTATTTCTATCATGTCCGTCTTCATGGATTCAGTTTGATCATTCTTGTCATCATGAAACAAAATATGATCAAGAAAAAGAGATTGGATTTAACGTCTTCCACCTATCCGATGATATCTCCCATGAGACGGTAACAATCTCGGTTTGTTGAGTTATTGGTGGCTCTTTACTCTGCTTTCTGCATATCGGTAATCCCAGCCAAAAGTCTCGCGCATAGCCATGTCATATACACGGTGCGCTTCACCCGTTATATATTAGCCTAGGTAATGACGGAACTGATTAATCGCGATACATAAGTCGAGGAAGTTACGATGATGTTTGTGACTTCCTCTGATTGGATATACCGTGTCTAGATTTCGCTATTTTTTACGCTTTTTTTACGCGAACCCTGATTGCGCATCTGATAGAGTCGCTGTTAAATTTTCTTTCAAATGACGGCTATGACAATGCGTTGGCTACAGAAGCGTTACCTTTTATCCGCGTCGGTGTTGGTTTTGGCACTTGTCGTCTCTTTCGGACTTGACCACTGGTTAGGCTCCACAATGGCTGTGTTACTGATACTCCAGCTTTCTATTGTTGTCATTGCTCTCCATTGTCACTCACGACTCGCTTATGTGGCTGCGATTGCCGAAGCCGTCAGTTTCAACTTTCTCTTTACCACGCCTCGATATTCGCTTCAGATGTTCCACTTAGATGACATCATCAATTTAGTCGTTTTTATTGTGGTGGCCTTTACCACCAGCCAACTCGCCGAGCGATATCGACGTCAACAGAATGCGCTAAAACAAGTGCAATTGCGCCACCAAATTTTGCTCTCTGTATCCCATGATTTGCGAACGCCGCTCGCGGGGATTATCGGTAACCTTACCACCTTCAAAGAATATCAGATGCAACTGCAAGCCAAAGAAAAGGATGAACTGCTCGACAGTGCCATCAAAGAGAGTCATCGCTTGCATCAATACATAGAGAACCTGTTGCAAGCAACGAAATTGCAGCACGGCGTGGTTCGCATCCAGAAGCAACAAGAATCTATTGTTCACATTGTAAAAAGTGTCATCGGCCGTTTCTCCTCATCTACTACCCGTATTGAGGTTGTCGTCAATGGGGCGGTGCCATCGGTTGAAGTCAGTCGGGCTTTGTTAGAGCAAGCGTTATTCAATGTGCTAGACAATGCGCTGCGTTATTCTCCCAAAGATAAACAGGTCAGTGTGACGATTTATCAGAGCCAGCAGAATGTGGTGATTGATGTTTACAATCAAGGGCAATCACTGCAACCCGAAGACGCACAACGAATGTTTGAGCTGTTTTATTCCGGCAAGGAAAAAAGAAGTGACGATTCTGGCTCAGGACTTGGATTGAGTGTGGCTCAAGGTGTGATCTCAGCCCATCATGGCCATATCGAATGTGTCGACGTATCACAAGGTTGTTTGATTCGGATTACGCTGCCTAGCAGTCAACAAGGAGAGCAGTAAGTGAATTACAAAATACTGGTGGTGGATGATGAGCCTCAAATCCAAACGTTTATGCGCATTTCTTTGGCGGCTGAAGGCTTTGATTACGTAGGAGCAGACTCGTTAGCGACGGCAAAAGTGCAATTTGAGCGTGTTCAACCGCATGTGGTGGTGCTCGATTTGGGATTGCCTGATGGTGATGGCATTGAATTCCTATCGATGATTCGTCAGTCAAGTAAAACACCGGTGCTTATCCTCACGGCACGCGATCAAGAAGAAGAGAAGATCCGCTTGCTTGAAGCGGGGGCGAATGACTATCTCAGTAAGCCGTTTGGCATTAAAGAACTTATTGTACGCATTAAGGTACTACTGCGAGACTTAGTCAGTCACCATTTTGGCGAGGATATCGTTACTTTTAGTCCGCTCAAGCTACAAAAAAGTACCCATCAATGCTGGCTTTCCGATGCAGAAGTCATTCTGACCAAAAAGGAATTTGCGTTTCTCGACATGCTGATGAGGACACCGGGCCAACTTGTGAAGCAAACGGATTTGTTGAAAGAGGTGTGGGGCGAAAGTCATACCGACGACACCCACTATCTGCGCATACTGGTTAGTCAGTTACGCAAAAAACTCAACGACAGTGCAGACGAACAACAGATCATTAAAACCGAATCAGGGATCGGCTACCGTTTAGTTTCGATGGCGTCACCTCGTGATGAATCTTCATAACACCACTTGATGATTGGTCATACTCCATATCGGACGAATGGGTCTGCTTAAAGCAGAAACACCTGAGTCGATTAAGACCTCGTATCAATGTACTTGGACGTGGTAGCAAGCAATTTTCCACTTGTTTCTAATACAGGCATCTGAATATTACATCTGGCAATGATCGTGCGCTGGCGGAAATACTTCGCGGTGTTAGCCCTGTAATTGCCACACTTTTGGACAAAATAGTAAAGGTATTGTCATGGCACATTTTACTGTCATTGGGCTCGGACGTTTTGGTATCGCGGCCAGTCTTGAATTGATCTATCTCGGACACACTGTGACGGGCGTTGATCGCGACCCCAAAATTGTCGATAAATATGTCGAGGAGCTAACGCAAGCCATTATTTGTGACTCTAGCGATGAAAACGCGCTGCGTGAATTAGATCTTGGCAACAGTGAAGCGGTATTGATCGCGATTGGGGAAGACATGCAATCCAGTTTGCTTTGCACGTTGGCATTGAAAAATCTCGGTGTTCAAGAGATTTGGGTTAAGGCTAGCAGCAAAGCACATCACACCATTGTATCGAAACTTGGCGTGCAACGTATTATTCATCCAGAAGAGGAAATGGGCGTGCGTGTCGCTCAGTCACTCAACTACCCCATGGTGAATAACTACTTGTCCTTAGGTCACGGCTTGTATGTGGTTGAAATTCATATCAAAGCATCGTTACACGATACTCCGATTGGACACATTCTTGGTTGGGCCAAAGGCCGCGTGCAAACGGTCCTTATCAAACGTGAACAAGACGTGCTTAATCAGATTGATCAGGATTTTGTCTTGAAAGCGAATGATATCATTCTGTTGTGTGGCACACGCGCCGAGCTAAAGTACCTCGCTCCAAGGTTGGTGTGACATGGTATTGTGGCACCCCTCTATCACGCCGTTAGAACGCAAACCCAAGTCAGGCAAAAAAATAGTCGGTGCGCCGCCACTGATTTTAAGTGGCAGCTTTTTACTGCTTATTCTGTTGGGGACAGTCTTACTCAAGCTGCCGATTGCTGCTCATGAGCCTATCACTTGGATACAGAGTCTGTTCACGGCGACTTCAGCGGTGACGGTGACAGGACTCGTGGTGGTGGATACAGGCACACAGTTCACTTTATTTGGGCAAGTGGTCATCGCGTTACTCATTCAGTGTGGCGGTCTCGGACTCATGACTTTTGCCATTGTGACCTTGATTGCTTTGGGAGGAAAAATTGGCTTTTTAGAGCGCACGGTTGCCAGAGAAGCCTTCGATCAAACCGATGCCTCGACGCTTGTGGCGACCGCTAAATCCGTGCTGATGTTTGCGCTCACCGTCGAGCTAGTTGGAATGATCATACTGTCTTGGTATTGGAGCGATGAACTTGGCTGGGCAACCAGTGTATTTCACGGTTTCTTTTATACCATCAGTGCGTTCAATAACGCAGGGTTTGCCTTAAGTGCTGATAGCTTGATGCCTTATGTGGATGATCCCGTCGTTAACCTGACGATTACAGGACTCTTTATTATTGGCGGGCTGGGCTTTTCGGTGTGGATAGATTTAAAGCGAAATCGTCGATGGTCAAAACTGACGGTTTATAGTCGCATGATGATAACGGGAACCGTGCTTATCAATGCCGTGGCAGTGATAGCCATCTACCTAATCGAGCGTGATAACCCCAACACCTTAGCGCCACTCAGCGAACTCGGTAAGTGGCTGGCTTCTTGGTTTCAGGCAGTAACCCCACGAACCGCAGGCTTTAATACACTCGCGATTGACCAACTCGAAGATGCTACAACTGCTATTGTTCTCGTATTGATGTTCATTGGTGGCGGCTCTTTAAGTACAGCAAGCGGTATCAAAGTTGTGACCTTCATGGTGTTGATTTTATCGACTTACGCTTACTTACGTCGTGATGAGCAAATCCATGTATTTAAACGTGAAATCGCGAAAGATACGATCAGCAAAGCTCTTGCACTGACGATGATTTCGGTTGTAGTGACGTGGTTAGCCATCTTTGCATTACTCTTGACGGAAAATGCCCCGATGATCGATGTCGTGTTTGAAGCAGTTTCTGCATTGGGCACTGTGGGTTTATCTCGTGGTTTAACAGGTCAGCTTTCCGCATCGGGTGAACTGATTATCATCTTTATGATGTATATGGGGAGATTAGGACCTTTAACCTTGGCGTACTTTTTAGCCAGTCCACGCCAGAAAAAACTGCGTTTTGCGGAGACAAAATTAGCAATTGGATGAGTTTTCAAGGCTAACACGGTTTTGTTGCTTAAAGCGTGATAAACGGGGTTCTGATGTGCTGTAGTGATGGAATCTGAAATGCTTTCGGCAATAATGGATTTAGCTAGTTGGTGCTGGATGCTTTCAACGGAGCAGTTGCTGTCTAAGCTGTGTGAGAAGTGATATGCCTTATGTTCTCCCATTCTTGTGACAAGTCCTGAGCCACATGAGATACAAACACAGTTGCATTTGGAGCCACGTTCGGTGTCTCTATTTAACTGGTTGATATGAATTAAACTGTCCCTCATTGCCCATGCTGTTTTGACTGCCATCGCTCTATGTCTATATACAATACAATTGTTTAACAATAAATGTATTGTATATAAGGGGATCATATCTTTTTGACAAAAATCGAGCAATAAAGATACATATGCCGGAGGTTCCCCCTCCGACAATGACTGCGTGGTATTTATGATTCATTGTTTTTCAACGACTCTTTTAATTTGAGATAAATTGATTTATTTCTTCAACCCAGTCTGATGGGTTTTCTATCTGTACTGCGTGACCACTATTGACTTCTCTGTACTGACTGTTATTGATTAATCTGGCTACATCTTGAACCATATTGGTTGGAATTAATGTATCGAATTTCAAACCAATGACTAAAGTTTCAGATGTTATCCCCTCAAGCTCACTGATAATGTCAACTTCCATCCCTAGTTGGATTCTGCGATTTGTTTCGGGAGCACTTTTACTATGACAGATAGCTTGGACAACATGGTGGTCCATTTTTGCTAAGAAACTAGGGCTCAGGACATGAGAGAGAGCAAAGGACATCGAAAGTTTTGAGTTTGACTCTTCGAGTTCTTTCCATGTATTAAAAATCAATTGGTGTCTAGCATCATTTGAGTTACACCAAGGTGCACTCAATACAAGCTTATTGATATATTGTGGATGCCCACTGGCGAGTACCGCAGCCACAACAGCGCCAAGTGAATGGCCTACAACATCGAACTTTTCATAACCACTGTCCGCAAAGATAGCTAAAATTTGGTCTACTAAGAGCTCGACAGAAAGTTCAGTTTCGGGCAGAGATGAATCTCCGCAGCCGGCATAATCAGGTATGATGACTACTCTGTCCTTTGAAAAGTAGGGATGAATTTTTCCATAACTGGCTTCACCATCACTATTTGTTCCATGTAATAAAATTAATGGTGTGCTATTTTTTCCAAGTCGTTCTTGATTGCCATAGATAGTATAAGAACATTTGCAAGATGCTAAGTTAAGTTGTTTTTTCATTGATAACCTCACTTTAGAGTAATAACTAGCCAGCTTCCTTTTCGATGTATTCATGCTCCTGAATTTTTTGCTGATCAGGCGTTAGCGCTTTATTGCCTGGCGTTACGCCAGTTCTCTCTTGTTCAAGCTGTTTAACCCAATGTCGGAGAATTGTTTCACCGATACCAGGGGAACGGCTGGCTTCGGGTATAGAATGACCTTGGTCAAGTGACCAAACATGCAGCTTCAAGTTTAAACTCTGCTATAAATGAACGACGCTTCTTTGTCATAGAGCACGTCTTGCTATGGTATGTACTTTACCATCTTAATTGATGTCCGAGGTCATTAAACCACTATCATGGTTACTAAAAATCAAAGATGTAGTGAAATACTGTGGGGTGTTAACTTGTTGGTTTTAATATGTTACAGGCAAGAAAAAAGACGCCCGAGGACGTCTTTAAACTATGATTTGGTGGAGCTGGCGGGAGTTGAACCCGCGTCCGAAAATCATTCATCTTTGGTACTACATGCTTAGTCGATCTTTAATTTCACTACCACCTGCGAACCGACACGCGAATGAATAGCTAACCTGAATTATGTCTTACGCTTCATCCCTCAGGTGGGGGAATCCACGCCAGCTTGTTTTGGTTTGACCATCTGAACTCCCCGTCCTACAAGCAGAGGCTAGGGCAGATGGGCTCTCAGCAGGTTATTAAGCTGCTAGTGCGTAGTTTTCGTCGTTTGCGACTATTTTTTTGCGGTTTGTTAACGAGGCCTACCGCACCTCGGCATGCACCTCAGACTGCAAAATTCCCGTCGAATCCTGAATCAGCCCCAGAGGTAGAGTGTGCATACTACCAGAATTGTTCCTACTGTCTAGTGCTGCACAATCATATGGTTAAGTTTAACGCAGTGAGCTCTTCATCACGCGATCTTTTTGGCGTTGCCAGTCACGGTCTTTGGCCGTATCACGCTTATCGTGTAACTTCTTACCCTTGGCAACCCCGATTTTTATTTTGACCCATGAGCGAGACCAGTACAGCGATAGCGCGATTAAGGTCATCCCTTCACGATTGATTCGGCCGAATAAATTATCGAGTTCACGACGAGAGAGAAGGAGTTTGCGCACCCGAGTCGGGTTGGCAATCACATGTGTCGAAGCTTGTTGCAGTGGGATAACGCTCATGCCGGAGATAAAAGCTTCTCCGTTACGCAAGAAGACATAACTTTCTGCGATATTTGCTTTGCCCTGGCGAAGTGACTTCACTTCCCAGCCCTGAAGCTCCAGACCAGCTTCTATCTCATCTTCAATGAAATATTCGTGGCGAGCTTTTTTGTTCAGAGCAATCGTGTTGCTCCCTGGTTTTGATTTTTTCTTTGCCATAGTGGGGCGTATTATACGGATTGCGTGTTGCTTGGGAAATCCTTTTATTGGCATTGGTGCAAAATATACACAATTGTCTGATAAATCTGCGATTATTGTCATTCTGAGGTGATGGATTGACTGGTTGAAACCAGTCGGGAGCGAGATGCTGACCTTGAGCTCACTTGTGTATCACAGTAAAATTACAGCGCTTAGGTGTAAAGAGGAAGAAGGAGCATCAATGAAGCAGGTGAGTCGTTCTGCACTGGTATCGTTTAGCGCTGAACAGATGTTTAATTTAGTCAATGACGTGATGCGTTATCCTGAGTTTTTGCCGGGTTGTTCCGGTGCGAGAGTGATTGAGTCAAATGCTGACAAGATGGTCGCTTCTGTTGATGTCTCCAAAGCGGGGATCAGCAAAACATTTACTACGTCGAATCAGTTGATAACGGCTGAAGCTATTTTGATGGATTTGGTGGATGGCCCTTTTAAAATGCTGCGTGGTGGATGGTATTTTACACCGCTCGATGAATGGGCTTGTAAAGTTGAACTGAAGCTTGAATTTGAGTTTTCCAGCAAGATGATTGAGCTGGCATTCGGCAAAGTATTCAATGATCTGACCAATAATATGGTGAATGCTTTCACCAAACGGGCAAAGC
This sequence comes from Vibrio gazogenes, assembly GCF_002196515.1. Classification (NCBI taxonomy): domain Bacteria; kingdom Pseudomonadati; phylum Pseudomonadota; class Gammaproteobacteria; order Vibrionales; family Vibrionaceae; genus Vibrio; species Vibrio gazogenes. Next base: position 2,883,084 of record NZ_CP018835.1, read on the forward strand.
AGGTGTATGTATGACGGATGAAGAGAATACGATTCATGTGGAGGTTGTGTATGCGCTGCCACATGAGCAGCGCGTGCTGTCGTTGGTTGTATCGCCATCGATGACGGTGGAAGAGATTATCCGCCAATCTGGTGTGTTGAATATGTATCCGGAGATTGATCTGGCCAAGAATAAAGTGGGGATTTTCAGTCGTCCGGTGAAACTGGATGCGACAGTCCGGGATCGAGACCGGATCGAAATTTACCGACCATTGCTGGCCGATCCGAAAGAAATTCGCAGGAAGCGGGCAGAGCAGGCAAAAGCTGCGGGAACCGCTGACCCGGTAACCGGCGGTAAACCCAATCCACTTAAGAAATCGTTGTGATTCTGATAGTAAAAAAGCTCGCGCCGCGAGCTTTTTTTATAATTGATGGTTTGACTCGTTTACTGGACGCTTTCAAAGAATTGGTCACTGTTATGAAAGTCACCAGCCAGATGAATCAGTGACCCCCTCTTGTCAAATTTGACGATCAGATTCTTCTGAACCGGATCTTCATGACCAGAGACATGATGATAAATGTAGTACCAAGTATCGGGATAACCATTCTCAACGAGCATCGGAGAACCAAGGACATAGCGGACCTGTTGTTTGGTCATGCCGAATTTCAATTGATCAACTTCTTGTTGATCAACGTAGTTGCCTTGGTTGATATCAATCCGGTAAACCAACATATCGGTAACCGATGAACATCCACTAAGGACAAGTATTGCTAATGACGCGGTGATGAGAGACTTCTTCAATTGCATAGTTTGTTTACTACATTGTCATTTAGAGTGAAAGCTTGGCTGATAATAAACAAGCTTGGTGAAGAAGTAAAAGGGTTCCCCACCATCTTATCCCACACTCAGACTACAAATTTTAGATTTTGTTGCATCTGATCGGTTTTTTTTCAAAATTCGTCACTGATTATAGATCCTGATGGTCATATGTGCTGCTTTTCGAACGGTTTAATGGGGTTGGACAGCCTCATTTGGTTAGATAGGTAGATTTGGTTAGACAGATAGAGTTGACGGGATATCTCCGGTCATGAGAAGCACCCGACAATCATGGCGGGCTGGTTGAGAGGATGATGGCGCTTCTCATGAACTGAACTCAGAGACTGTGTTAGAGATTCTCGCCATAGAATGGCTATGACTCAAATCTCTGCCTTGCCTCTGAGCCCAGTGATTCTCGCTGAAACTGCATCTTGAGGTCATTTGGGTATAAAAATAACCAATGATTGATTTTAGATATTCACAAATAAAATATAATTGGTCTGATGTTTAATATTCTGATTTATACTGTATTGGTTGATAATAAATTGATGAATCGGAATTATTTATATTGGTGAATCTTTGTGAATGAATTCATATGATAAAAACTATCAAGCAGGTGGCATGTTTCTATCAGTTGCCGACTTAATTTATTATTCTTTTTAAAGAATAGAACACCATAGGCTAGTGGTTTAAATTTACGCAAAAGCTGATGGATTTCTATTAAGCTTTGCCAATATTCATCGGAAACCTGTTGCTTCCAATAACATAATGCCCTTCTTTTTTGTTCAATCGTGACTTGTTTGATACGGCATAAGTCCATAAGTAAGAGATAAATGTCTCTTGCTTTGAGCTTTGGACTTGCGTGCATAATTGATTCTTCAAAATCAATCAGACTGAGCTGATTATGCTGGTCGATTAATATGTCGCGCAGTGCCGGGCGTCCGTGAGCAATATCCGCATTATGTAATTTGATGAATAGATTGAACAGTTGCATCAATATATCATCAGTAATACGGTCTGCCTCAACCTGAGAGAGTGGTAGGCCTTTGTCAGATGTGACAAAGAAGCGTTTCCCTTCCAGCGCGATATTCGGAACTTGAAATCCAATTGAATTTAAATAAAGCAATACCGATTTTTCATGCTCAAAACGTGACCATGAATTCATCGTTGCTTTTGACTGGAAGCATGAAAATAAATTGAACTTACTCGCAAGTGACGAAACCTTTCGGATAAAGTTAGATTTATCCTCTCCGCCAATTTTTAGCCAATAAGTTTTCTTTTGATCTGTGATTTTAATAACGCCATTAATATTTCTATCAATGTGTTTTATGCATTGTTCTTTTAACATAACATGAATATATTATTTGTATGATATTTTGAATGGGCAATGATGAATTGCGGCACATTCTATCCGTTTTTTTTGTTAAGTTAAGATCAAATGCAGAAAAAATCAAAATAAATATCGGGCGGGATATCATTTAATCAAAATGCCCGATATTTATAATGAGGGGGGATATTCAGGAAATGGATAATAAAATAAATTTGTGTGAAAATCGTTATGCAGCTACAAGCAATAACTCTTTTGCATTCGCTAACGTTGTTTCAGTAATTTGACTACCGCCAAGTAATCTTGCTAATTCCTCAATCCGTTGCTGATTATCCAGCTTGAGCATTTGTGTTTGGGTTTTTCCGCCTTTCGTTTGTTTGGCAACAAAAAGTTGTTGATGTCCACAACCGGCAACCTGTGGTAAGTGGGTGACACATAAGACTTGGGTCGATTCACCCAGTTGACGTAGCATTTTCCCGACGACAGCAGCTGTCGGGCCACTGATGCCGACATCGACTTCATCGAAGATCAAACTTGGGGTTTCGACTTTTTGTGCAGTAATCACCTGAATCGCGAGTGATATTCGCGATAGTTCTCCGCCTGAGGCGACTTTTGTCATGGGTTGCAATGGTTGGCCCGGATTGGTCGACACCATGACGTTCACCGAATCGAATCCGAGTGGAGACGGGTGATTGTCATCATAATGAATATCCATCTGGAACTTGGCTTTTTCCATGCTTAGTTCATGCATACTCTGACTGATTAATTTATTGAGTTCTTTGGCATAGCGCATTCTGGACTGATGCAGCTTTTCAGCGCGGTGAACAAATGACTGATACGCTTCTGCCACAATATTCTCAAGCTGCTCAAGTTTTTCGTCAGAATAATCAAGTGCGGAAATCTGTTGACGTAGGTTTTGGTGGTGCTGGTAGAGCTCTTCCGGCAGCACATTGTGTTTACGAGCCAGCGACATGACTTTGGAGTAGCGATCTTCAATATGCGCCATTTGTGCCGGATCGACTTCTATCCGATCCAGATAGTCGCGCAGTTCACTGTTTGCTTCTTCTAACTGAATCAGTGCTTCTGCAAGCATAGCAGGCAACATCGCCATTTTTTCATCCAGCTCGGCTAATTGAACCAGAACCTGATTGGTTGACTGAAGTAAACCGATAGCATTGACTTCATCGCCTTCATTTAATAATTGGATTGCATTTTGGCTGAGGGTGAGTAAGTCACCACTATTGGTCAGACGTTTGTATTCCTGTTCCAGTTCGGGGAACTCATCTTCACCGAGCGATAACTCATCCAGTTCTTTAATTTGATATTCAAGTAACTGGAGCTGTGCCTGATTCTGTTGGCTGTTTTCACGGATTTGTTTCAATTCATTACTGGCCTGACGCCAATTCTGGTAAGCCACTCGTGTCTTTTTCAATAAATCGGCATGACCGGCATATTGGTCCAACATCGTCAGTTGGTGTTCACTTTTCATCAGTTGTTGATGGGCATGCTGACCATGAATATTGATCAGTAACTGGCCGAGTGATTTCAGTTGTGAGATCGGTACCGGATTCCCATTGATGAATGCGCGGGAGCGGCCTTCTTTGGTAATCACCCGACGAAGAATACAGTCGCTGCCGTCGAGCAGTTCATTATCTTCAAGCCATCGGGTGGCATGCAGATTGTGATCGAGCAGAAATGCAGCACAGACTTCGGTTTTTTCTTCACCTTGACGCACCATACTGGCTTCTGCCCTGCCTCCGAGACATAAACTGAGCGCATCAATCGCAATGGACTTACCTGCACCAGTTTCGCCGGTAATGGTGGTCATTCCTTGAGAAAGTTCTAACTGTAATGATTTTACGATTGCAAAATTATTGACACTTAAATGAGCCAGCATGTTCACACCTGTACGTTTTACCAATACTGTATAAAGAAACAGTATATACTGTTTCTTTATACAGTAAAGATGTTTGGTGATTTTATTTTCACCAATATATCAGGCAGGACGAAACGGCTGAATCGATGCCTCTTCAGCTTTGCAAATGACAAGTCATATGAGCTTTCAGAACGCTAGAACAGCTTACTTGACCAACCCAGTTTGTTTCTCAGGACATGGTAGTAGCTGTAATCTTTCGGGTGAATCAAATGTAATTTATTCGGGCTGCGGTAGATCAGCACTTCATCTCCGGGAGAGACCGGGAGCGAAATTTGTCCATCACAACTGATTTCCTGTGTGCCTCGGTTATTCGGTGAGACAGACAGTTTGATCCGACAATCACCATCAACGACCAAAGGGCGGGATGACAGAGTGTGTGGAAACATCGGTACCAGTGAGATGGCGTTTAAACTCGGTGACAGAATTGGGCCGCCCCCCGATAGTGAATAAGCGGTTGAACCGGTTGGTGTTGAAACAATCAGGCCGTCCGAGCGCTGGGAAAACGCGAAAATGTCATTAATGTACACCTCGAACTCAATCATGTGGGCGATTTTCCCCGGATGGAGAACAGCTTCGTTTAAGGCTGCATTATGACTTTTAATCTGCCCGTTGCGATGAATTTCGGTTTCCAGCAGAAAGCGTTCTTCTTCAATGTATTCGCCAGCGAGCACTTTTTGTAAAGCTGCCTGAAAATCTTCGGGATTTAAGTCGGTGAGAAATCCCAGACTCCCGCGGTTGACACCAATCACCCGAATTTCAAAACGGGATAACACTCTGGCTGCGCCGAGCATGTTACCGTCACCACCGACAGCAATAGCCAGATCGGCTTTTTTTCCGAGTTCAAGTAAAGGAGAAAAACATTCGGGCGGAAGATCAGTAAGAATACTGCTCAGTCGATCATCGATAAACACAGAATATCCTTGGTCTGACAACCATTGGTATAACTCACGATGGGTTTGTATCGCAGACTGGTCCCGTGGTTTACCAATGATGGCAATCACGGCAAAAGATTTTTTCATAATGTTTCCAATCGAATTAGGCTTGAATCAGGAATCTTCATCCCCATAATAAAGGCAAGTTATGCTTTTATGCGAATGTTTAGTGTGTTGAATGTTGATCATCAATACAAAAGATCATGGAACTCTGGAGATATCATGAGCAACGAAGAGAATAAAGTCAAAGAAGAAGAGCTGCAGCAAGAATCGGTAGCACAAGAAGAGACTGAGGCTGAAGTCGTCGGTAGTGAGGCTGATATCGAGTGGAATGAAAGCGATGCACCAGAGGATGAGCAAGACGCGAAAATTGCCCAATTGGAAGCGGCGTTGTTGACGAGCGAACGGAAGTTGAAAGAGCAGCAAGATGCCGTCTTGCGTGCACAGGCAGAAGTTGAGAATATCCGCCGTCGGAGTGAGCAGGAAGTCGATAAAGCGCGTAAATATGCGCTGAATCGTTTTGCGGAAGAACTATTACCAGTTATTGATAATCTTGAGCGCGCAATTCAGGCAGCAGATGCTGAGAATGAAGTGATCAAGCCTTTGGTGGAAGGGGTAGAGCTGACGCATAAAACCTTTATCGGCACCATTGAGAAATTTGGTCTCAGAGAGATTAACCCTGAAGGTGAAACATTTAATCCTGAGTTGCATCAGGCGATGTCCATTCAGGAAAGTCCCGACCATGAGTCAAACACCGTGATGTTTGTGATGCAAAAGGGTTATGAACTGAATGGTCGTGTGGTTCGTCCTGCGATGGTGATGGTTGCGAAATAACGGCATCTCAGTCATGAGGTGACAGCCTCACAGCAATAAAATGAAAAGGTTGGCAAAGGCCAACCTTTTTTATCATCCATTCATTGCGGTGCACGATGATTGCTCGTATGGCTAGACTGGACGAGGAGCATGCCCGTCACGGCTTTTCTTCCACTCCCATATCATCAGAACAGCAATGCACACCATACCGATCAGACGATAATTATCGGTAATAAACAGGGTTGCTGCCGCCAGTAACAGGAACATCAACCGCAGGATGCCTGACATTGGACGGAATAGGTAACCTTCGATACCGCCCGCAAATGCAATAATCAATGCGATACACCCAAGGACGGATTCAATAAATGCCAGTGGTGTTTCGGTTTGAGTCCAGATGAGGCCGGAAAATGCCATCATCGCTGGGATGAGGAAAAATCCCTGTGCCAGCTTAAAGGCTTGAACCGCAGAACGCATGGGGGAGGCGTTGGCGATACCGGCACCGGCAAAAGCGGCGAGTGCGATAGGCGGTGTCACATTCGATGTTTGCGAGAGCCAAAATACGATCATATGTGCGGTGAGCAACGGTACACCGAGATCCATTAAGGCAGGCACTGCCATGACGGACAGCACGATATAAGCTGCGGTCACCGGGAGGCCCATCCCCAGAATCACGGCCGCAATTGCAATAAACAATAATGCAGACCAGAGATGCCCGCCGGACAGTGAGGTCAGGAATTGAGTAAATTGCAGGCCGATCCCTGTTTGTCCGACCACGCCAACCACAATGCCGGCGGTTGCACAGGCAATTGATATAGGGAGCGCGAGAATGGCCCCTTCTTTCATACCTTCAAGCACGAGCTTAATGCTGATTTGAGTATGTTTGCGTGTAATTGCGGCGATGAGTATCGCGGCACATCCGGCAATACCGACTAAAATCGGGGAGTAACTCATAATCAACAGTGCGGTGATCATCACCAATGGCAGAAGGAAATGCCATCCCTGTTTCAAAATCCGACCAATCTTCTCCGTTTCACTCATACCTTGCAGATTGAGCTTACATGCCATCAGATGAACGTAGAGTAGCGTACAGGCAAAATAGAGGATTGCCGGTGCAATCGAAACCAGAATGATTTCACTGTAAGGAATACCGGTAAATTGCGCCATAACAAACGCACCGGCTCCCATGACCGGGGGCATAATTTGTCCTCCGGTTGACGCTGCCGCCTCAATGCCGGCTGCTTGCTCTGCTTTATAACCGAGCTTTTTCATCATCGGTATGGTCAGGGAACCGGTTGTCACCGTATTGGCAATGGCTGAACCGGAAATCGATCCCAAAGCGGCAGAGGCCAGTACACTGGCTTTGGCCGGGCCTCCTTTTGATTTTCCGGCAATCGAAAATGCGGCATCGATAAAAAATTGCCCGGCCCCGCTGACTTGTAAAAATGCCCCGAACAGGACGAAAACAAAAACGACACCCGCGGCGATTGCCAGTGGTGCACCGAAGACGCCGTTGGTGGAATAGATATGAAAGCGGATCATCTCTTCTAAGGAAAAACCTTTACTGGCAATGGCATCCGGCAGAACATTGCCAAATAGTGCATAACTGAGAAAGATGACCGCCACAAACACCATGACCATTCCGACAGTCCGACGGGTGGCTTCCAAGAGGAGCAGCAAGAGCAACAGTCCCGCGTATTGATCATTCGGCTGCAATCCGTCCAACAGGAAACTGATATCATCATAATCAAATGGAATGATTCGGCTGGCTGCCCAACAAGTGATGACGATTAGCACCATGTCGAGACAACGTAGCACCACATATTTAGCTGGTGAGGCGGTGTCGATCCGCGCCGCGGGATACGCTAAAAAGGCAAGGATTAAAACCCAGCTGAGGTGGGTGGGTCTGAAAACGGTTGCTGACAGATCGGCTGTGATACCTTGCCATATCTGGAACACTGTCAGCAAAATTGCGATCAGGCCGGTCACGAGCGTAAGACGGTTGGCGAATTTCGTGTGCCGGGGTAAAACCTGAGTCATAGCTAACTCCAAATGTCATTACATAAAGCAAAATCAGATGACATATTCGGCTGAATGCTGTCATCTGATAGATTGAATCATCGGGGGTATGATTTTATTGGTGATGTTCTTGGTAGTATTTCAAAGCACCGGGATGAAGCGGTACACCTTTCAGCTTAGGCATGTTATCGATAGTCATAAACTTCGTGACACCAACCGCCTGACGGATTTTGTCGATATTTTCAAAGGCGACTTTGGTCATTTCGTAAGCCAGCTTGTCATCCATCTTTTGATTGGTGACCAGAACGTTCCAAACTGCGGGGACCTCGAATGCCGGGACATTTTTATAGCTGTTAGCCGGTGCCGTGAATGCTTGATAGGATGAGTTGGCCGCTGAGATTTTCTTCAGTTCCTGTGGCGTAAAAGAGATAATCCGGATCTTGCGGGTGAGTGCCAGCTCTGTGATTGCACCAACGCCAAGGCTGCCGACAATGACACCTGCGTCAATTTGTCCATTCGCCAGCGCACTTGTGGTTGCGGTGTAGTTCAGTGACTGTGCTTTTACATCGTTTTCCGTAATACCGAGTATATTCAGAATACTTACCGCACTCACCCGTGTACCAGAACCGGGCGCCCCGAGCGAAATTTTCTTACCTTTCAGGTCACTGATGGTATGGATATCGGAATCAGCAGGGACAATGAACTGGACGACGTTTGGATAAAGGGCGAAGAGTACCTGAGTCGGCATTTTTCTCGGGAATGGCTTTTCTCCTGTATAGGCTTTCAGCGCGACATTCCCCATTGCGATACCGACCAACTGTTTTTGCGTGGCGACTTTGATGATGTTTTCCACGGATGCTGCGGTGACTTCGGCGCGCATATTGAAATCAGGAATGTTTTCACTCCAGATTTTAGCCAGTGTGCCGCCCAGTGGGTAGTAAGTCCCGCTTTGACTGCCTGTTCCTATGGTGTAGTTATTCGCAAAGGCTGGTAGTGCAATACACAGCCCGAGAATCATCAAACCTTTCTTGACGATGTTGTACATAAGAAACTCCCTGTTTTTCTGCTGATATAAAAGAAGTATTTACATTGGGTATGTTCATTACCATGCTGGGCATAAGCAATGTGAGTCTCGTGTAAATGTGAAGGTCGTGTATCGGTTTTGATATCACGATGTTGATATCTCTGGGTATAGCGGGATTGATAAAACACTGGTTAGGTCACCAAACTGAGGGTAACTTTGTGAAATAAGGATGAATTACAAGGTGAATCTCATGATTGATTTTGACGATTCTCCGGTGTTTGAGTGTTGTTGAACCCTGATCTCCGGTCAGAAAATAAGGAAATTCGTATTTTTTTCATTTTTTCCCTTGAAAAGGTATTTTCTGCCCTTATCTAAGGGGCATAGAGAAGCAAACTTCGTTTGTTGAGCGGTGAGTTAGGGGTTGAAACCCGATTCTCCAACCCCATATATGGGGTACTGGCAAAACGACAATAGAATTATTCGGAGATGTCCTGATGGGTAAGATCATTGGTATTGACTTAGGTACTACAAACTCTTGTGTTGCTGTACTGGATGGTGGAAAACCTCGCGTAATTGAAAATGCTGAGGGTGAGCGTACAACCCCATCTATAATTGCTTACACTACAGATGGTGAAACACTTGTTGGTCAGCCTGCAAAACGTCAAGCGGTTACCAACCCTGAGAACACATTATTTGCAATCAAGCGTTTGATCGGTCGTCGCTTTGAAGACGAAGAAGTTCAACGTGATATCGAGATCATGCCTTATAAAATTGCCAAGGCAGATAACGGTGATGCATGGGTTCAGGTTCGCGATGAAAAACTGGCAGCGCCACAGGTTTCTGCTGAAGTTTTGAAAAAAATGAAAAAAACCGCAGAAGATTTTCTGGGTGAAACCGTAACGGGTGCCGTGATTACTGTCCCTGCGTATTTTAATGATGCTCAGCGTCAGGCAACCAAAGATGCGGGTCGTATCGCTGGTCTGGAAGTAAAACGGATCATTAACGAACCAACTGCTGCTGCGCTGGCCTATGGTCTGGATAAAGAAGGCGGTGACCGTGTTATCGCTGTATACGACTTAGGTGGTGGTACATTCGATATCTCTATCATCGAAATCGATGATGTTGAAGGTGAGAAAACATTTGAAGTACTGGCAACCAATGGTGATACACACTTAGGTGGTGAAGACTTCGATACTCGCATGATCAATTACTTGGTTGATGAATTCAATAAAGAGCAAGGCATCAACCTGAAAAATGATCCGTTAGCAATGCAGCGTCTGAAAGAAGCGGCTGAGAAAGCGAAGATTGAGCTTTCTTCTGCACAACAGACTGACGTGAACCTGCCTTATATTACAGCAGATTCGACGGGTCCTAAACATATGAATATCAAAGTGTCTCGTGCAAAACTTGAGTCTTTGGTTGAAGATCTGGTTCAACGTTCTCTTGAGCCGATGAAAGTTGCTCTGGCGGATGCAGACCTGTCTGTTGGTGATATTACTGACGTCATTCTTGTCGGTGGTCAGACTCGTATGCCAATGGTTCAGAAGAAAGTGGCTGAGTTCTTTGGTAAAGATGCACGTAAAGACGTGAACCCGGATGAAGCTGTTGCTGTCGGTGCTGCGGTTCAAGGTGGTGTCCTTGCAGGTGATGTGAAAGACGTTCTGCTGCTTGACGTAACACCACTGTCGCTGGGTATCGAAACCATGGGCGGTGTGATGACCAAGCTGATTGAGAAAAACACCACGATTCCAACAAAAGCGAATCAAGTGTTCTCAACTGCCGAAGATAATCAGAGCGCTGTAACCATCCATGTACTGCAAGGTGAGCGTAAACAGGCGACATATAACAAGTCTCTGGGTCAATTTAATCTGGAAGGCATTCAGCCTGCACCGCGTGGCATGCCACAAATCGAAGTAACCTTCGACTTGGATGCGGATGGTATTCTGCACGTATCTGCAAAAGATAAGCAGACCAATAAAGAGCAGAAGATCACAATCCAGGCATCTGGTGGCTTGAACGATGATGAAATCGAAAAAATGGTTCAAGAAGCGGAAGCCAATAAAGAAGCGGACAAAAAGTTCGAAGAATTGGCAACTGCACGTAACCAAGCTGACCAAATCATCCACGCCACTCGTAAGCAAGTAGAAGAAGCCGGTGATGCGCTTCCTGCGGATGACAAAGAAAGCATCGAAGCAGCAATCAGTGACCTTGAAACTGCACGTAAGAGCGGCGACAAAGAAGAAATTGATGCCAAGACTCAGGCACTGATGACAGCATCTCAGAAACTGATGGAAATTGCTCAACAGCAAGCACAAGCACAGCAAGCTGGTGGTGCAGAGCAAGCGTCTGGTCAGGAAGATGATGTTGTTGATGCTGAATTCGAAGAAGTCAAAGACGAGAAAAAGTAATCAGTGAATGACTATTCATTGATATGACTTCAGACCTTTTCAGGTATGATACGGGCGTTTGGGGTGACTCTAACGCCCGTCTGTTTGTAATTTTGGTGTCGATTTAGGTCATGTTTCATTCTGTGTGAAATATCATCTATATCGATACATCTACCGGGCGACAAGCGTCGCTTGCAGTAATTAATTGGTGACGAAGAACATGTCAAAACGTGATTTTTACGAAATCTTAGGCGTAAGCCGTGATGCCTCTGAGCGTGATATCAAAAAGGCCTATAAACGCTTGGCGATGAAATTCCATCCTGACCGTAATCCGGGCGATGAAACCGCAGCTGATAAGTTTAAAGAAGTAAAAGAAGCGTATGAGGTGTTAACCGATCCTCAGAAAAAATCAGCTTATGATCAGTATGGTCATGCCGCATTCGAGCAAGGCGGTGGTGGTTTTGGCGGTGGCTTCGGTGGCGGAAATGCTGACTTCGGGGATATCTTTGGCGATGTATTTGGGGATATCTTTGGCGGTGGCCGCCGTGGTGGTGGTCAGGCTCGGGCGCAGCGCGGTTCGGATCTTCGCTACAATATGGAACTCACTTTAGAAGAAGCTGTCCGCGGTTGTTCGAAAGAAATTGAAGTCCCAACGATGGTTCATTGTGATACATGTAATGGCAGTGGTGCGAAGAAAGGGACCACGCCTGAAACATGTGGTACCTGTCATGGCCATGGCCAGGTTCAGATGAGACAAGGCTTTTTTGCGGTGCAACAGACTTGTCCGACTTGTCATGGTAAGGGAAAAATCATCAAAGATCCTTGCCGTGATTGTCATGGTCAGGGGCGTAAGCAACAACGTAAGACGCTCAATGTGAAGATTCCTGCCGGTGTTGATACCGGGGATCGGATTCGTCTTACCGGAGAAGGTGAAGCGGGTGAAATGGGCGCGCCAGCCGGTGATTTGTATGTTCAGGTTCATGTGAAAGAACATCATATCTTTGAACGTGAAGGCAATAATCTATTCTGTGAAGTCCCGGTTAGTTTCTCCATGGCAGCACTCGGTGGGGAAGTTGAAGTGCCTACACTCGATGGTCGGGTGAATCTGAAAGTGCCGGAAGAAACGCAAACTGGCAGAATGTTCCGGATGCGCGGAAAAGGCGTGAAGAATGTTCGTGGTGGTGCAGCTGGTGATTTGATTGTACGTTTGGCTGTTGAGACACCTGTGAACCTAAGCTCGCGTCAGAAAGAATTGCTTCGTGAGTTTGAGGAATCCTGCGGTGGTGAAGCGGCAAGTAAGCACAAGCCGAAATCGGAAGGCTTCTTCAGTGGTGTGAAAAAGTTTTTTGATGATCTTACAAGCTGATCAAAACTAAATCATGCGTGTAAAAAACCTGCTTCGGCAGGTTTTTTTATGTCTGTCATATCTCTGGATGATCAACTTTGGCGGGGAGTTCAAGCTGTGGATGTAATTATGATGTTTATCATGTGGTTATTTCGTTGATGTCACTGCGAGATGTTGGCTTGGGGGGCAGAAGAACCGTTTTATTTTTTTATCATAGGGGGAAATGACATTAACCGATTGGAAAAAATATGCGCACAGGATTTTCCCTGCTTGAATTAGTTGTGGTGATCGCATTACTAAGCCTTTCCCTGTTGCTGGTTGTCCCTCAATTCTCTCAACAAATGGACAAGGAACAGTTAAAAACAGCGGTCAGTGATGTTCAGGCATTCATATTACAAGCAAGGTCACTGGCAATCACTCACCATCAAAACTTGTGGTTACATCTGACCTTTCCATCATCTGCCACAGATAATGACGCCTCTCCGGGGTGGCAGTTACGGGTGAGTACTGCGGAAGACCGCTCGGAAGGTCAGCGTTTACTCACGCTATCCGGACAACGCTACCGGAAGATTCTGGTTCGTTCCGGATTCCCGCAAAACCGGTTATTTATCGATGGTCACTCCGGCAAATTAGGTAATGGCAGCATCACGTTCTCGGCCCGCAACACACCGGAACGACAAATCAAAGTGATCACTTCTTACGGCGCGGGACGAGTGCGTCACTGTAGCGTTGGTACTGCAATATATGGTTATCCGGCATGTTAGTGAAAACAGTGCGTATCTATCATGCGCAGCGAGGAATGACGTTGTTAGAAGTCCTACTGGCCAGTGTCATCAGCAGTGTGTTAATCCTTATGATGAGTCGGCTGATTGTCACTGAACTTCGGGTGACGGAACATTTGAGTCGCAAAATTCAGTTACATCAACAGTTGCGGTCATCGCTGGCATTAATCAAGCGAAACCTGTTGATGGCCGGGTTTGATGCTTCAGCTCATATACCTATATTTCTGCAAGGGAGTCAGACGCTTAGTGATGTCCGAAACGGAACTCAAGTCGGATATGTGTATCAGGGAAGTTCAACCGCTCAGAATGATTTCCACCATGTTGTCTATCAACTGACAGCAAATCAATTAGGAGAGTCAGCCTTACGGCTGTGTGAGAAACAGCATGACCGTCGACTCACATTTGAACAAGCGGCATCTTCCGGTGAATCAGGACCATGCTTCTCGCTGTTTGATACGGATTGGATTCGTGTCGATGCGTTTCAGGTTCGTTACCAACCCCTCCAATCAAGCGCAGGGACGTTGATCAATACCGGGTGGATCGCAATCCATCTGAAACTATCTTTGGTGCAAGATCCGTCGATTCATGAATCTGCTGATTTGGCATTTTTACAGCGGCATTGGTCGTTATGAAGTGGTGCTGTCTTCGTCGTACATCGATTCGGCAACAGGGGGCTGCAACATTGTTGCTGACGACACTGATGATGAGTCTGATGCTGTTCGTGGTGGGACGCTCTGCATTGCTCAGTCGTTATCAATTGGCTGAAGTTCAGCATGAAATCGAACGTCGTCAGTCTTTCTGGCTGGCTGAAGGTGAGCTTGAATGCCTGTGGACACAGGCTCGTTCACACCATGCTGGAGAGACCTTACCTTCGGCGTGTCAGCAGATTGAGCATCAAATCAAGTTGGTCTCTCCGCAGAATCAACAACTGACCGCGACGGTCGGGACAACAACCCTACAAAAGCGCTATCGTCTGCCTTTGCCGGACTCTGCCGGTGCTGTGAAGACGAGTAGTCGTTTGATCTTGATGAAGCAAGCCTCGTTTGCGCCAGCGCTTGCTCGTTTAAATACTGAGGGACGTTGGCAATGTATCGCTTTACGCTATAAATATGATTTTCATGCACCGTCGGTCACCACCTATCATCCAGCGCAGTTACCTTATCAGTTATATTCGGGGTTGGCGGGAGATTCAGAACAATGTGCCGGGACATATCACTCAGTGGGTTTGTCGGCCAAAAATGCGAAATCTGACTATCAGCACACGCCCGGTTTGTCGCCTTTTCGGGATCTGTTTGGTATTGCAGTGCAAGATTGGTTTCAAGTGATGTCAAATCCTCAGGTCGGGCGAATTCCCCAATCCCTGAATGAAACTGTTAATGGTCAAATACGTTACCAGCGTGCAGTTGAATTACCCCTCAGTCAGTTTAATCCTGAATGTGGCGCTCAAATCGAAGATCTGATCTGGCATGGGAAAATGATTATCTGGGTCTATGGTGGCTGTGTATTGTCTGATCCGGATGTTCAACGGATCAATATTGCGATTCAGACAAAATTTTCTCAGCAGGGAATTATTGTACTGATTCAGGATGGATTAGTCGGAATTGAAAGTCATCACGCGCTACAGGGCATGCTCTATCAATTTATTTCACCACATCATGCGAACATGGCATTTCAGGGGTGGGGTGACACGACATTACAGGCAGCACTCACCGAGTCTTTGGCGCAAGCCCCGCAAGCGGATATATCGCCTGAGCAAGTGAGTTATTTCCAACTCGGCTCTTTCTATCCGGCGGCTGGTCTCGTGCTGGATGCTGATAGACGTTTTGCGGTGATTCAAGGACGCATTGATTTTCATTATCGACGCGATCTATTGATGAAGCCGCTCAGCCTGATTCGTCCGGCTCAGTGGCGTGGGGAAAGCTGGTATGAACCGTAGCGAGATTAACCGACATGTGCAACGTGGCTGTTGCGGGAAGTGCCGTGGGAATTCTTTACTCGAAGTCATGATTGCTCTGGTGATATTGAGCATCGGTATACTGAGTGTGGGGCAGTTACAACGGCTGACGATGTTTCAGACCCGGGAGATGTTTCAGCGGACACAAGCGTTGGATCTTGCCAGCTCAACCTTGGAATGTCTACGCACGCATGGCTCGGCAAAGACAAATCGTTCATATATAAATCGTTCAAAGACGGATAGTGTGGTGAACCATTTGATTGGGGGCGGTTCGATTGACTTTGAGCAGCTCAAAACCCGTCAGGATTGTGATTCCCAGGATGATTTTTGTATTGAGATACAGGTTAGCGCACCCCTATTTCACGGTGATCTGAAGCCGGTTCGTGTGGTTGTGAGTTGGCAGGGGCAACAGGGGAAAACGCATCAAGTTGCGCTTTCCACCATGATTTCACGATTCAATGAATTTGAATTGCTGCAAAAGCCATCACGAAAGGTCAACAGCCCCTAAGAGCGCAGCCCCTGCAGATGTTGTGCATGAAATTGTAAATGTGACTCAATGAAGCTTTGAATAAAATAATAGCTGTGATCATAACCGGGGTGAGACTGATAAGTCAGTTCGCACTGTTGGTGATCGGCCACTTCGAGTAAATCCCAAGGTTTCAGTTGCTCTTCCAAAAATGGGTCCATTTCACCTTGATCAATGAGTATCGGTACCGGACACGCTTTTTGTCTTAGCAGTTCAGTTGCATCATAGGCTTGCCACTGTGTCTGATCGTCGCCCAAGTAAGCTTTCAGTGCTTTTTGTCCCCAAGGGCAGGCGACAGGATGACAAATCGGGCTGAAGGCTGAAATCGAACGATAGCGCTCAGGATTTTTGATGCCGATTGTCAGAGCACCGTGACCGCCCATACTGTGGCCTGAAATCGAACGCTCAGCGGTCACCGGAAAGTTTTTCTCGATGAGTGAGGGCAGCTCATTCACAACATAATCGTACATATGGTAATGCTGATTCCAAGGCGCTTGGGTCGCGTTGAGGTAGAATCCGGCGCCAAGTCCCAGATCATACTCTCCTTGTGGGTCATCCGGTACGCCGGCTCCTCTCGGGCTGGTATCCGGTGCTACTATCGCAATACCGAGAGCGGCTGCTTTCTGGAATGCCCCTGCTTTCTGCATGAAATTCTCATCTGAGCAGGTCAGGCCGGATAACCAGTAAAGTACGGGAACCGGGTGGCTGTCACTGGCGTCTGGCGGCAGATAAATCGCAAAACGCATCGTACAGTTGAGTTTATCTGAAGGGTGGGTGTACTGTTTATGCCATCCACCAAATACTTTTGCCTGGCTGATTTGTTCTAACATGTGTCAGACTCCTTTTTCCTGTCTCCGGTTCGCGCGGAACCAGAGACAGGCGCATAAAATTATGATTTGAAGTGAACCACAGAACGAATACTTTCACCGGAATGCATCAAATCAAATGCATCGTTAATGGCTTCCAACGACATGGTATGCGTGATGAACTCTTGCAGACCAAATTCACCGGCAAGATATTGTTCAACGATACCGGGCAGTTGTGAGCGACCTTTAACACCGCCAAATGCACTACCGCGCCATACTCGGCCGGTTACCAGTTGGAACGGACGTGTTGAGATCTCTTGTCCTGCACCCGCGACACCGATGATCACCGATTCGCCCCATCCTTTATGACAACATTCCAGCGCCTGACGCATGACATTGACATTACCGATACATTCGAACGAGAAGTCCACACCACCATCAGTCATTTCAACAATCACTTCCTGAATGGGTTTGTCGAATTTCTGGGGGTTGATACATTCAGTTGCGCCCAGTTGCTGAGCCAAATCAAATTTACTTTCGTTAATATCGATACCGATAATTCGGCTGGCACCGACCATCTTTGCCCCGATAACCGCAGATAAACCTATCCCGCCTAAGCCGAAAATAGCGACAGTGTCACCTTTTTGAACTTTGGCTGTATTCATCACTGCACCCATACCAGTGGTTACACCACATCCCAGCAGACAAACCTCTTCCAGTGGGGCAGCTTTGTTGACTTTAGCCAGTGAGATCTCCGGTAAGACGGTATATTCAGAGAATGTCGAACATCCCATGTAGTGATAGATTGGCTGACCGTCTTTATAGAAACGAGTCGTTCCATCGGGCATGAGCCCTTTACCCTGAGTTTCGCGAACCGCCTGACACAGGTTCGTTTTACCTGAAGTACAGAACTTACATTCGCCACACTCTGCGGTATAGAGTGGGATGACGTGGTCACCGACTTCAACGCTGGTCACGCCTTCGCCAACCATTTCAACAATCCCCCCGCCTTCATGACCAAGAATCGATGGGAATATCCCTTCTGGATCTTCACCGGACAGTGTGAATGCATCTGTATGACAGACACCGGTTGCCACGATACGAACCAAAACCTCACCGGCTTTCGGGTACATGACATCGACTTCTTCAATGCTGAGTGGCTGATTGGGTCCCCAAGCAACGGCAGCTTTGGATTTTATAAATTTCTGCTCTGACATCTTCTTCCTTTCCTGTCTATAAGGTGATCGGGATCGTGTGATAAATCACGGTGAAACTGAGTATAGTTCTTTTCTTATATTTTATAATCGGGTAAAAAAGAGAATAACTTTTACAAAATAGTAATAATAAGCCATGGCCATATGGGATGGTGTCAGCGAGTTTGTCGCCGTTGCTGAGACGGAAAGCTTTACTCGCGCGGCACAGAAATTAACCACATCGGTGGCAAATGTTAGTCGTCGAGTTGCTGCATTAGAAGAACGTCTGGCAATTAAGTTGTTGCTGCGCACTACACGAAAAGTGTCATTGACGGAAGCCGGACAGGTCTATTATCAACAGTGTAAACAGTTGGTAGAAGGTCTGGAACATGCCGAGCGTACTGTGACCCAGATGCAGCAGATGCCTATTGGGCGGCTGAAAGTGACGGCACCAGTGACTTACGGAGAGCAGAAAATAGCGCCATTGTTGCATGATTTTTTACAACTGTATCCGAAATTGGAGTTGGAACTGGTACTGACCAACCGACAATTGGACCTAATTGAAAACGGCGTTGATTTGGCGATCCGACTTGGGCAACTGCATGATTCCAGTTTTGTCGTCAGGAAGTTAAGCCCCCGACGGTTGCATGTTTGTGCAGCACCGGCATATCTGGCGCAGTATGGTGAACCGTATACGTTATCCGAATTAGCGAAACATCAGTGTCTGGTCGGTACCAATGATCACTGGCGTTTCAAGGATCATCATCATGCGCGCTCACTGGGAATTCGTGGACGAATCCGCTGTAACAGTGGCGTGGTATTGCTTGATGCGGCCTTAAAAGGGATGGGGCTTGCTCAGTTACCGGATTACTATGTCGAACCTTATCTCGCAAGCGGCCAACTGGTGGAAGTATTGACGCGTTATCGGGATGATCGGGAAGGTGTCTGGGCGTTGTATCCTCAAAACCGGCATATATCACCGAAAGTTCGTTTGTTATCTGACTATCTCTATGAGTCGCTCTCAGAAAAGGCGGGGCTCCGATGATATCAACGCGAAACAACGCGCAACGATTCAGGGTATAATGCGATGAAAGATAAGCAGCAAAGAGACAGGGGACTCATGCAGGCGCAACATTTTTCTGCTGATGATGAACGGTTTATGCGTCGGGCGATACAACTGGCACATCAAGCGGAGTTGGAAGGGGAAGTTCCGGTCGGGGCCGTATTGGTCAAAGACGATCAGATTATCGCTGAGGGCTGGAATCGGTCTATCACCACCCATGATGCGACAGCTCATGCGGAAATTCAGGTTTTGCGCAAAGCCGGACAAGTGTTGGAAAATTATCGGCTGGTGGATTCGACGTTGTATGTCACGCTGGAGCCTTGTCCCATGTGTGCCGGTGCGCTATTACACAGTCGAGTCAAACGGATTGTTTTTGGTGCACCAGACTTGAAAGCCGGCGCAGCAGGCACCGTGATAAACTTGTTTGAGAGTGATGCCGCCTACCATTATGCACAGATTGAACAAGGGTTACTCGAAGCGGCGTGTCGGGAACAATTGCAATCCTTTTTTCGGCGTCGGCGTCAGGAAATTAAAGACCTCAAGCGTCAGCAACGGGAGCGTGATCAATCTGATGAGAAGCCTGTCTGAGCGGTCAGGTCAGTCAATGATGTAGATTCGGATTGTTTATCGGTGCATAAAGCCAAATGACAAAAGCAAAATTGAAGGTGTGACCAGTGCTGGTCTCGGATGCGTTTAAATCATGGTCAGTGTTTGGGGCGGGTGCTGTCTCCTTCTTTTGATTTGGAGAAGGAGACGTCTGTGGTTACTGGATATTCCCATCGTGGGATAGTGATTCAGACTGGTGAGTGGATTCACTCATACAGTCTGGTGTGTAAAAGCCCGATGGCGGGCAAAAATTTTCTTTTTATTGTTGGCTAGTTTACGTTTGCGGTGAATCGCTGCTGTTGTCCGCCATAGATGCTTAGACTGTGTTCGTTTTTTCAGCATGGATTAACCTCCTTTCAAAAATACCAATAAAATAGTCAGTACAATCTCCTCTTAATCGCCTTCAATCAGCGTTAAGAATCAGACAATTGTCTTTTACAGATGTATTATGACCGGAAGATGAACCCGACGAATGTCGGGTATCTCTAATATGTAAGGGTTTCCATAACAAAAATCAAGCGTTGAATTGCGTTATTGTGCTCCCGTCTCACGGGGATCAGCGTTTGTGGTCGTGTCTTCATCGGCATCCATATTTTCAGCCGAACCATCTTGCTCGATGGCTTCATTCGCATCAGG
This sequence comes from Vibrio gazogenes, assembly GCF_002196515.1. Classification (NCBI taxonomy): domain Bacteria; kingdom Pseudomonadati; phylum Pseudomonadota; class Gammaproteobacteria; order Vibrionales; family Vibrionaceae; genus Vibrio; species Vibrio gazogenes. Next base: position 2,903,225 of record NZ_CP018835.1, read on the forward strand.
GATCATTGCCTGAATCACAGTTAGATCATCGATGTTGGTACTGTCGTCACTCTCTGGTGCCTTGGCGTTAATATGACCAATCATACTTTGATAATAGCGGCGGATATTTTCGACATAGACCAGCGCTTCATCGCCCCGGGCATAACCATAACGCGTCTGGCTGAAATAACGACGCTTTCTCAACAGAGGAAGGCGATCTTTAACTTCTCCCCAGGCATTTGGGTCTCCGCCTTGTTGTCTGGTCAGGTGACGTGCATCCATCATGTGTCCGTAGCCCATATTATAAGAGGCCAAAGCGAACCAGATTTTCTCATGTTCCGGTATTGAATCAGGGACTCGACTCACCATACGACGAAGATATCTGACGCCACCACGGATCGACTGTTCCGGATTGAGTCTGTTCGTGATCCCAACGGATTTGGCTGTCGTCAAGGTGAGCATCATCATGCCCCGAACACCGGTTGGCGATTTGGCTCTGGGGTTCCAGTGAGATTCCTGATAAGACAATGCAGCGATGAGGCGCCAGTCGAACTCATCGGCATATTTTTGGAATAGCGGAGCCCACTTCGGCAGTCTGCTGTCCAGTGCTCGGATAAACGCTCTGGTATCGACATAATCAAACGTCCCGATATGGCCGATATATTTTTCTTCCAGTGAAGCAATCGTACCGGCTTGTTTCTGATTACCGAAAAACTCAATCATTAGTGCATAGAGGCTCTCATCATCCGAACGACGGATAAACCAAGAGATAGGCTGATCATCGGTAATTTCAAATGCGGTGGCTAAGTCGGGATAGATCCGTTGTGCCAGTGAGATTTCAACCGAGTCCGCGATCGTGAACATCAAGTCCCCCTGAGAGACTTCTTTCAACAGGTCATGAACATCTGAATCCGCTTCTATCTGAAACTGGAACTGGGGATATTTCTTTTTGAGTCGCACCAGTGTTTGCTCAAAGTGAGAATCATCGACAACATTTAATACCTTGTCTTGTTCTGGTGTATTTAAGAGTTCTTGTTGTTTCTGAATCAGTTGCCCCATGTTGCGAGGATGCCATTGACCCTGACGGTAAACGATTTGCTGACTGACATAATAATAAGCAGGGCCGGGACGGAATTTTTGGATGCGTTGCGTATTTTGGATCTGACCGGCGGCAATGATATCGACTTCGCCTTTTTCCAGAGCAGGGAAAAGCGCAGCAACACGATAAACAGGTTTCATTTCCAGTTTGACCCCGAGGGACTTGGCAAATTCACGTGCCAGTTCATAATCCATACCCGATGGTCCTTCCGGCCCGATAAAATACGAGAGCTGATTGTTCAGGGTGCCGACACGTAACACCCCGCGCTCTCGAATCTGGTCGAGTTCACTTTTTGGTTTAGAGTCAATCTGACAGCCACTGAGTAGGGTTACTATGAATATAAAAGTGAGGAGGCTCTGGGTCTGACATCGGAATTTTCGGATCATGTACAACGTATCTCTTTTCATCATGATGCTTTTATATCAAAGCCCCACCGAATCGCAACTTTTAGATGTGTAAAATGGTAAATTATGTCGCTGGGAATGGTATGAAAGCGAGAGATTTCAAAATTCATAAAAAAAATGACGCAAACGGTTGCGTTTGGTGTTACATCACAAAAATAATTCCTTTATAATGCGCCGCACAATGTAGGTGAAATTGGTATGAATTCAACTTTTTTCAATTTAATTGTTTGAATTTATTCCAATACTACCTTAACCAACAGCAACAGAGACCTAAGCACATGAGAATTTTCCGTGGCTCCCCAGCGCTTTCTGAATTCCGAGTAAACAAACTTCTTGAACGGTGTCGTGAGCTGCGCTTACCCGTGACTGGTATTTACGCAGAATTCATGCACTTTGCTGATTTGACAGCCGATTTGGATCGTCAAGAAACAGAGAAGTTAGAAAAATTGCTGACTTATGGCCCAACCATTGAAGAGCATCAGCCAGAAGGGTTGTTGTTGCTGGTTACACCGCGTCCGGGCACCATTTCTCCCTGGTCATCGAAGTCGAGTGATATTGCACATAACTGCGGCCTTGATAAAGTTAAACGTTTGGAACGGGGAACGGCGTACTATATTGAGTCCTCAACACCATTGACTGAAGCGGAACAAACAGCGCTACAAGCATTACTCCATGATCGCATGATGGAAGTGGTCTTTACGGATTTGGCGTCGGCTGCCAGCCTGTTCCACAGTGCAACACCGGCAGAAGTCACAGCGGTTGATGTGATTGGCGGTGGACGCAAAGCATTGGAACAAGCCAACCTGACGCTTGGTCTGGCGCTGGCTGAAGATGAAATCGACTATCTGGTTGAGAACTTTACCAAACTGGGCCGGAATCCAAATGACATTGAACTGATGATGTTTGCACAAGCAAACTCAGAACATTGTCGTCACAAGATTTTTAATGCGGACTGGACAATAGACGGTGTTCAACAGGAAAAATCCCTGTTTAAGATGATTAAGAATACCTATGAAACGACCCCGGATCATGTGTTATCCGCATACAAAGATAATGCCGCGGTGATGACCGGTTCGAAGGTGGGACGTTTCTTCCCGGATCCTCAGACGCGTCAGTACAACTACCATACCGAAGATACCCATATTCTGATGAAGGTGGAAACCCATAACCACCCGACAGCAATTTCGCCATGGCCCGGTGCTTCAACTGGCAGTGGCGGTGAAATTCGTGATGAGGGTGCAACCGGTATTGGTGGCAAACCGAAAGCGGGTCTGGTTGGCTTTTCGGTTTCTAACCTGCGTATTCCTCATTTTGTACAACCATGGGAGACCGATTTCGGTAAACCGGGTCGTATTGTCAATGCGTTGGATATCATGATTGAAGGGCCTTTGGGCGGTGCGGCATTTAACAATGAATTCGGTCGTCCGAATCTGTTGGGATATTTCCGTACCTACGAAGAGAAAGTGACCTCTCATGCCGGAGAAGAAATTCGTGGTTATCATAAGCCGATCATGATTGCCGGTGGCATGGGGAATATTCGCGACGCACATATTCAGAAAAAAGAAATTCCGGTCGGTGCGAGCCTGATTGTGTTGGGTGGGCCCGCGATGAACATCGGTTTAGGCGGTGGTGCGGCATCTTCTATGGCATCTGGTCAGTCGGCTGAAGATCTGGATTTTGCTTCTGTTCAACGTGAAAACCCTGAAATGGAACGACGTTGTCAGGAAGTGATTGACCGTTGCTGGCAGTTGGGAGAAAACAACCCGATTGCATTTATTCATGATGTCGGTGCCGGTGGTATTTCGAATGCGTTGCCGGAGTTGGTCAATGACGGAGAGCGCGGTGGTAAATTCCAGTTGCGTGATGTGCCGAATGACGAGCCGGGGATGAGCCCGCTGGAAATCTGGTGTAATGAATCACAGGAGCGTTATGTTTTAGCGGTTGCGCCTGAACATATGGCAACCTTTGATGCAATCTGTCGTCGTGAGCGTGCCCCTTATGCGGTTGTCGGAACCGCGACGGAAGAGCGTCATTTGACACTGGAAGACTCACACTTTAACAACACACCGATTGATATGCCGATGGATATTCTGTTGGGTAAACCACCGAAAATGCATCGTGAAGCCACAACACAGAAAGTTCAAGGTTCCGCTTTGGATCGCAGTGGTATTGAGTTAAATGAAGCGGTTGAACGTGTCCTGCGCTTACCCGCAGTGGCTGAAAAAACGTTCCTGATTACCATTGGTGACCGTTCTGTTACCGGGATGGTGGCACGCGATCAGATGGTCGGTCCGTGGCAAATTCCGGTCGCCAACTGTGCAGTCACCACGGCAAGTTTTGATACCTATTGTGGTGAAGCGATGTCGATGGGTGAGCGTACACCTGTCGCGCTGCTCGACTTTGCTGCGTCAGCCCGTCTGGCGGTTGCTGAGTCGTTGACCAATATTGCGGCAACTGCGATTGGCGATCTGAAACACATTAAATTATCGGCCAACTGGATGTCTCCGGCTGGCCACCCGGGCGAAGATGCCGGATTGTATGAAGCGGTTAAAGCGGTCGGTGAAGAGTTATGTCCGGCCCTTGGTCTGACGATTCCGGTTGGTAAAGACTCGATGTCAATGAAGACCAAATGGGATGAAGCTGACGGTGAACAGAAAGAAGTGACGTCGCCATTGTCTCTGGTGATTACGGCTTTTGCCCGGGTTGAAGATGTTCGTAAGACGGTCACCCCCCAACTTCGCACGGATTTAGGGGAGACCCGACTGATTGCGATAGATTTGGGGAATGGTAAAAATCGCCTTGGCGCAACCGCATTAGCACAGGTATACAAGCAGCTTGGTGATCAACCGGCTGACGTTGATGATGCCATGCAACTAAAAGGCTTCTTTGAAGCCATGCAGGTATGTGTCCGCACCAACAAACTGCTGGCATACCATGATAAAGGCGATGGTGGTTTGTTGGTCACATTGGCTGAGATGGCGTTTGCCGGTCACTGTGGTGTGAATGTTGACATTGCTACACTGGGAGATGACGTTCTCTCTGTGCTGTTTAACGAAGAGTTGGGCGCGGTGGTTCAAGTACATGAGCATGATGTCGATGCAGTGCTGGACATACTGGCACAACAAGGTTTGCAAGATTGTACTCATGTGATCGGGACTGTCGAAGCTTCTGATCGGTTTGTTGTGACACATCAAGATCAAGTTGTTTATGAGCGTTCCAGAACTGAGCTCAGAACGATTTGGGCTGAGACCACTTATCAGATGCAGGCACTCCGTGATAATCCGGATTGTGCTCAGCAAGAATTTGCTGCGAAGAAAGATAATGCCGATCCGGGGCTGAATGTTCATCTGAGCTACGATATTCATGAAGACGTGGCTGCACCATTTGTCAATACCGGTGCCAGACCGAGAATGGCTGTGCTGCGTGAGCAGGGGGTCAATTCTCATGTTGAAATGGCCGCTGCTTTTGAACGGGCAGGGTTTGATGCGATTGATGTTCACATGAGTGATGTGTTGTCTGGTCGTATTACATTAGCGGAATATCAGGGATTGGTTGCTTGTGGTGGCTTCTCTTATGGGGATGTCTTAGGTGCTGGTGAAGGCTGGGCAAAATCGATTCTGTTCAATACGCAAGCCAGAGATATGTTTGAAGGGTTCTTTAACCGTCAAGATACCTTTGCGCTTGGGGTGTGTAACGGATGTCAGATGTTGTCCAACCTCAGAGATTTGATCCCGGGCGCTGATTTATGGCCGCGATTTGTCCGTAACGAGTCTGAGCGTTTTGAAGCCCGTTTCAGCTTGGTTGAGGTCCAGCCATCCGATTCGGTTTTCTTCAGTGATATGGCCGGCTCCCGGATGCCAATCGCGGTCTCTCATGGGGAAGGTCGGGTTGAAGTTCGCGATAACGCCCATTTGGCTGCGATTGAACAATCCGGAACGGTTGCAATTCGTTACGTCGATAATTATGGGCAAGCGACTCAGCAATATCCGAATAACCCGAATGGCTCTCCGAATGCCATTACCGGCCTGACAACCACTGATGGCCGTGTCACCATCATGATGCCTCACCCTGAGCGGGTTTTCCGCACCGTGGTGAACTCATGGCATCCTGATTCATGGGGTGAAAATGGTGCCTGGATGCGGATGTTCCAGAATGCGCGGAAAAATCTGGGCTAATTTCTGAGTCTATTCTGATAGAAATATGAGCGAGATCCCTTGTCAGTCGGCAAGGGATTTTTTGTTTATGTTATAAAATTGTTTCATTGGTGAGTGGTTTGCTCACTTTTTTTTACATATTTTCTGGCGGCATCTGCTAAAAAAATAATTCAAATTAGTTTTATCATTTGTTTTAAGTTTATTTGTGTTTGTTTTATTCTAAATTTGAACTATATCTATAGTTTTTGATGCTTATTTTTGTTGATTTGTTGGTTTAAAGCACTGTATCGTCTCTTTATTCTAATCACGTTAATTGTTGCAGAGGATAAGGATATGCTGATTGGTATACCAAAAGAAATTAAGAACCATGAATACCGCGTTGGGATGACGCCTGCGAGTGTTAAGGAATTAACCAAAAGAGGTCATCACATCTTGGTTGAAACATTAGCCGGAGCCGGGATTGGGTTCTCTGATCAGGACTATATTGACGCCGGGGCGACAATTCGTCCTGATGCGGCGAAGATTTTCGCGGAAAGTGACATGATTGTGAAAGTGAAGGAGCCTCAAGCAAGCGAGCGAGCCATGTTGCGGGAAGATCAAATCCTGTTTACTTATCTTCACCTCGCTCCCGATGCGGCTCAGACGCATGATTTAATTCAAAGTAAAGCGGTGTGCATTGCTTATGAAACTGTCACAAGCGCCAACCGGACATTACCTCTGCTGGCCCCGATGTCGGAAGTGGCCGGGCGGATGTCAATTCAGGCTGCGATGACCTCATTAGAAAAGTCGCATGCTGGTCGTGGTTTATTGTTGGGTGGTGTTCCGGGGGTTGAGCCAGCTAAGGTGACAATTATCGGTGCGGGCGTCGTGGGACGCAATGCCGCACAAATGGCGGCAGGTCTTGGTGCTGAAGTGGTGATTATCGATAAAAATATCGATGCCTTACGCGATATTGATGCCATTTATCAAGGGAAAATCACCACGGTTTATTCCACAGCTGATGCGATTGAAAAACATGTTTTATCTGCTGATGTCGTGATTGGTTCGGTGCTACTGCCCGGTGCCGAAGCACCGAAACTGATTACTGCAGAGATGATTAAACGGATGAAGTCTGGTGCTGTCCTTGTGGATGTCGCGATTGATCAGGGGGGATGTGCTGAGACGTCGAAGGCCACTACCCACCAAGAGCCGACCTATATTGTCGATGACGTGGTGCATTACTGTGTCGCGAACATGCCCGGTGGTGTTGCCCGCACATCAACCGTTGCGTTAAACAATGCGACATTGCCTTATATTATTGCACTTGCTGAAAAAGGTTACCGCGCCGCATTACTTGCTGATGAACACTTCCTGAACGGGCTGAATGTCTATCATGGGCAACTGACCAACCGGTTTGTCGCAGAGAGTCACGCTCTGGAGTATGTCGATGCAAAGGTTGCTTTAGCCAGTTAATCGTTGATGTCATCTTGTTGATTGTTTTGTTAATTGTTGTCAGTGAGCGGTTGAACTTTAATCGCTCACTTTGCTTGACTCCTTCCGCTGTGATCAATTATCGAATTGATTTTTAAAGCGTATTATTTTCTTTCACCGCTGTTCCGTTGTTGCCACCCATCCGTATTTTTCAGACCAGTTCAGTATTGGGGGGCATTCGATAGAAGATAGATTTCTTCTATAGCATGGATAGGTCGAAACCATTATCACTTTCTGTGGTCTATTTCTATACTGGAACCTGATTGAGCTGATTGCAAAAGAAGGATTCCTTATGTCTGAGTCATTGCCTGAAAAAATAGCCAGTGTTGAAAGTCAGGTTGCAATGGAAACGTTGTCTAGCTACGAAAGTGAAGCATGTCATTCCTTTGCATGTCATCAGTACTTATTGGTTGAAGCTCTCGCCAGTGAAACGCCTCAATCTTACTCATTCTGGGATATGTTCTTTTTTTAATTTTTTTAGTTGAAACATGTTGAATGTAAAGTTTCAGATAATCGAGTAATGAATTGATGAGTCTTTCTATTCATCACACTGACGTCCCATTTTTCATGGGGACAGAAGTCACTTATTAGAATATTGAGTTTAATAAATCAAAACGCTGCGAAGCAGGAGACAGACAATGGAACAGAATAAAATGTCAGGAAAATGCCCCGTCATGCATGGTAGCCATACCCGTGTCGGAGGCAAAGGGACCAAGAATGTTGATTGGTGGCCAAATCAGCTCAACCTCAAAATCCTTCATCAGAATGACGCAAAATCAGACCCACTCGGTGACGATTTTGATTATGCAGCCGCCTTTAGTGCGCTTGATTTAAATGCTGTCAAGCAAGATATTGAGGCCGTTCAGAAAGACTCCAAATCATGGTGGCCGGCTGACTACGGACACTATGGCCCTTTTATGATTCGGATGGCATGGCATGCCGCCGGGACTTACCGGACGGGCGATGGCCGCGGTGGGGCATCCACAGGAAATCAACGTTTTGCACCATTAAACAGCTGGCCAGATAACGCGAACTTAGATAAAGCGCGTCGTCTGCTCTGGCCCGTGAAACAAAAATATGGCAACAGCTTGTCTTGGGCGGATTTGTTTATTCTGGCCGGAAATGTGGCTTTGGAATCGATGGGGTTAAAAACCTTTGGTTTCGGTGGCGGACGAAAAGATATCTGGGAACCAGAAGAAGATATTTACTGGGGCGCAGAAGATGAATGGCTTGGCAATGACAACCGTTATACCGGAGAGCGAGATTTAGAAAATCCGTTGGCTGCGGTTCAGATGGGATTGATTTATGTTAACCCTGAAGGCCCGAATGGCAAATCAGATCCGCTGGCTTCAGGCCGTGATGTTCGTGAAACGTTCGCTCGGATGGCGATGGATGATTATGAAACAGTCGCTTTGACTGCCGGTGGGCATACGTTTGGTAAAACCCACGGTGCAGGTGACGCGGCGCTTGTCGGGCCAGAACCGGAAGCTGCATCACTCGAGGAAATGGGTCTAGGCTGGACAAGTACCTACGGTAGCGGTAAAGGACGCGATACAATTACCAGTGGTCTGGAAGGGGCGTGGACACCAACGCCGACTCAATGGGATAACAGTTATTTTGATGTGCTGTTCGGTTATGACTGGAAGCTGGTGAAAAGCCCTGCCGGTGCAACACAGTGGGTGCCCGTTGATTTGGCTGAAAAAGATAAAGCACCGGATGCCGAAGATGACGCTGTGAAAGTCGGTATTATGATGACCGATGCCGATATGGCGATGCGAGAAGACCCGATATACCGGAAGATTTCAGAACATTTCCATAAAAACCCCGACGAATTTGCTGATGCATTTGCCCGGGCCTGGTTTAAGCTGACGCACCGGGATATGGGGCCGAAAGTCCGCTATCTAGGTCCTGAAGTCCCTCAGGAAGATTTGATTTGGCAAGACCCGTTACCTGCGGTTGACCATGGTTTAGTCGATGCACATGATGTTGCGGCATTAAAAGCAGAGATTCTTGCGACAGATTTGACGGTATCGGAATTGGTGTATACAGCGTGGTCTTCTGCTGCAACATTCCGCGGTTCGGATAGTCGGGGTGGCGCCAACGGGGCGCGGATTCGTCTTGCACCGCAGAAAGACTGGGAAGTTAATCAGCCAGAACAACTTCAGAAAGTATTGCATGTACTGGAAGCGATTCAGCAGAAATTCAATGCTGCACAGAGCGGTAATAAGAAAATTTCGCTGGCAGATTTGATTGTGCTGGGTGGCTCGGCAGCGATTGAGCAGGCAGCACGTCAGGCGGGTCATTCGATTACTGTGCCATTTGCTGCGGGACGAACCGATGCGACCGATGAACAAACGGATGTGGAATCATTCGCGGTACTTGAACCGATTGCCGATGGTTTCCGCAATTATCAGAAACGTACTTATACTGTTTCAGCTGAGGAGTTACTCCTTGACCGCGCTCAGTTGCTGACTTTGACAGCGCCAGAGATGACGGTTCTGATTGGTGGCATGCGAACGCTGAATGCGAATTTTGGTCAGTCACAACACGGTGTACTGACAAAAAATCCGGGTGTTCTGAGCAACGACTTCTTTATTCACTTGTTGGATATGGAGACTGAATGGAAACCAACTTCTGATGAGGCTGATATTTTTGAAGGCCGTGATCGTCAGACCGGAGATGTGAAGTGGACGGCTTCTCGTGTCGATTTGGTCTTCGGTTCTAACTCTCAGTTACGTGCATTGTCTGAGGTTTATGCCGGTCATGATGCTAAAGAGAAATTCATCCGTGATTTCGTGAAAGCATGGGTGAAAGTGATGGAAGCGGATCGCTTTGATTTAAAATAATCCCACGCGATATTCGCCATATGAAATCCCCTGTCTGTCGGCAGGGGATTTTTTATTGCGGCAACATAATGGGCGATATCGGGGCATTTTTTTGTTGATTCAAATGAGAGAAGCATGACCTGAATGGTGTGATTCTACTTAGTTTCTTCGCTTGGACTGGAAAGCATGGAAATCATATTTTGTTACAGATTGATATGTTTTCTTAATTGAATACTTTTATGTATTTTTTTCATCAATATCCTACATTTCGCCGCTTATCTAGTCTTTTTAGCGACTCATCGTACCTTTATTCTATTTTTGACACCCGACGACCTTGCCAAGGCCGATAAGTAAGTTGTTGTATGTGCAACAAAATGTGATATCATTTCTCACATGTGAGACATTTTTGCTATTGACTTGCAGTTTTTTATCTGATCTCTATTTTTTATCTGGTCGTTTTTTGGGCCAGTTATTTTTATGTGTGTTTGAATCGGCGTTAGTGTAAGTGGGTGTTTATGAAACAACTTGGATTAAAAAAATTGCTAATATTGTCCGTCATGTTATTGGTTGGTGTGTCGGTTTCAATTACTAGTTATGTACTCTATTCTCAGGAAGAAAAAATCCTGACAGAGAATGTTTTTCAGTCGAGCGAAAATTATGTCGCATCAAAAGCAGCGGTTATTGAAACCATTCTGCAAGAGAAAATTAATGGGATTCATCAACTGGCACAGCATTATCAGCAGCAGGACATCACCAGATCTGAAGATGAGTTGATTCCATTAACACAGTCGCTGGCGGCTGCTATGAATCTGGATAGTTTTGTGATTGGTCTGGATGATGGCAGAGCATATTGGAGCATGGAAAATCAAGCCTGGCCGAATCACCGACTGAAGGGGGATTCTCGGGATATGGATTGGTATAAGCAAGGACTGGCATCTGGTTCGGTGAGTATTACGCCACCATATCTTGGATCGTCCAAGCAAAAATACTGGGTCAGTATTCTGGAAAGGATCAAAGGTGGTGTGATCACGACCGATATGGAGCTCGATTTTTTAAGTCAAATTGTTAAGGAATCGAACAAAATCAAGGGTGCTGTTGCGCTTATTCTCGACGAGGATAGCCGGATTTTGGCAACAACATCATCTGCCTTGAAATTGGGTGACGATCTTCGTGATACGCAATGGGGACGTCCTCTGGCTTTACATATGGTCGAGCATGAGTTTAGCCATCTTGGCTATGATCTGAATGGAATAGACAAGTTGATGTTCTCTCACCGGATTCATTTAGGGCAGAAAAATTGGTATTACATGATCGGTTTGGATAAGTCAGTTGTTTTTAAACAATTAACCGAAGCCAGAAACAGTGCAATTCTTTTCTCATTCCTTGCTTGTCTTGTCAGTGTGATTATCACTTATTTTCTGATTCAGGTACTTTACCGTCCTATTTTATCATTGAAAGAAACGATTCAGGGATTAGCCAGTGGACAAGGTGATTTGACCCAGCGCCTGAAGGTTGAAACGAATGATGATTTAGGCCAGATTTCTCAGGGTGTGAATCAGTTCATTGAAAACCTGCAACATATGATGCTGGAGATTCAAAAGTATTGTCACTCGCTACAAGCGAATGTTGAACATATGCTGAGTCAGTCAGAGAAGAATAGTTCAATTTTGAAAAAGCATGTTTCGGAGACGGAACAGGTTGTCACGGCGATTGAAGAAATGAGTTCGACGGCTGACTCGATGGCGACGGACGCAGCCAATACAGCCAGCCTCGTGGCGCGTACCAATGAAACCAGTGTAGAATCTCGTGAGATCATTGATCGTTCAAAAGAGACGGTTTCAGCGCTGATTGATGATGTGGAACATTCTGTTAGCGATGTACATAATATGACGGTCGAAACCCAGAAAATTAATGAAATACTGAGTGTGATTGGGGAAATTGCAGAGCAAACGAATTTACTGGCTTTGAATGCTGCAATTGAAGCGGCCCGGGCAGGGGAACAAGGGCGAGGATTTGCTGTTGTTGCAGATGAAGTGCGTAGCCTTGCCAGCCGAACCAAAGATAGTACCACTGAAGTTGAGCTAGCGCTGAAGAGTCTTGCCAATGGTAACCACGCGGTGGTCAATTCGATGGAACATACACGGACGCGTTGTCAGGAGACCGCAGAAGGTGCCGGGCAGGCGGCAGATAGTTTGGAAGTCATCTCCCGACATGTCATGGATATTAATGATCTGAGCTCTCAAATTGCGACCGCAGCTGAGGAGCAAAGCTGTGTGACTCAAGAGCTGAGCCGCAATATGTCGGCAATTAATGATATGGTTGTTGAACTGGAGTCGATTGGGGTGCAGTCGGTGTCCGATATGGGCGATATTGCGGATATCAATAACAGTCTGACGGCAATTGTCTCGCGTTTTAAACTGTAAGATCGCGATTGTCGGATACTGAGTCGATATAACAGGTTCGGCAACCGAGCTCGATATGAATAAAAACCGAAGCTTCTGCTTCGGTTTTTTGAACCAGACAAAAGACTTTCAAGTGCATATTTTTGCACCTGCTGATATGATGCTTAAAAAATTCAACCTCACGTCAGACAAGGCTCTCAATGGATAAAGTGCAATTTTCCGTCGGTCATATCACCTTCTTCTATCAGCTGACGCCTGAGCAGCAAAAATTGGCTTCGTTAACAGAAACAACGACACTTGACCTCAGTGAGTGGCCCCTGTTTTCTGAACAGTTTACCAGTGCGATTCAATCCGCTATTCCTGATGAATTGAAGTTACCGACGGAGAAGCAATTAAATTATGCACGGCGTATTGCCTCGGACCTGAAGGTTGAACTCCCTGACGGTTATCAAGATAGTGCTCTGATTTGTCTGGCATTTTTTGCTGAGCATAAACCAGCCCATGATCGGATGCTGGCCATCTATAAGGGCATCAAAGGTAATTTATTGGGATAAATCGATGACGGAAAGGGGATTACGTATTTGCTTCCCGTCAATTTGTCACGGAATCAGAATTGATCGCAGCAGTGAACGCCTCCCGTTAACGGAACTGTCCGACCTCAGGAAGGAATTCAAATCCAGCGCTCGCAAGACGGTCAATCAACGCTTGTTTATCGAGTTCGTAATAAGATGCAAGCTGATCCAGATCTCCGGCAAAATCATCCCGTAACTTCGTATTGACTAAACTGAATAGTAGAATCGGATCCATCGTGGCAAAGTTGGCAAGATTCATCATTTATCCTCAAAGTCTGAAATCAATAAGTTGGCAGCAGCGAAGGCGGCTTGCTCACGCGTTTCCAGTGGGAGGGATACATCGGCAGCGATACTGTTGAGCGCGCGCAGAGCACAACTGATCGCCTGAGGGATGTAAGCCTGATCACCACTACCAATCTGGGCGTATCGCTCACGGATTAAATCACAGCAATCGTATACTTTCATAATAGGTATCCTTGCAGTTGTTGTTGGGTCAAGCCAATGAAAAAGGGTTGCCAGAGCAACCCTTTCGTACCAGCCAACCGTTATCGAGTGAGCTGAGTCTGAAGATGGGCGACAACATCACCCATCGATACGGACGTTTTTTCACCGGACCGACGGTTTTTATATTCGAAATTGCCTTCATCCATACTGCGGTCACCGATAATGATCATGTGTGGAATCCCGATCAGTTCCATATCGGAAAACATCACGCCGGGGCGCTCTTTACGATCATCAAACAAGACATCAATGCCTTGTGCTTGTAAGTCAGCGTATAATTTTTCTGCGGCTTCTTGAACACGCTCGGATTTGTGCATATTCATCGGTACAATCACGACTTCAAACGGTGCAATAGCGTCCGGCCAGATAATACCATTCTGGTCATTATTCTGCTCGATTGAGGCAGCAACAACCCGTGTACATCCGATCCCGTAGCACCCCATTTCCATGGTAACGCTCTTACCATCCGGGCCCAACACATTGGCTTTCATTGATTCTGAATAGTTAGTGCCCAACTGGAAGATGTGGCCGACTTCAATGCCTCGTTTTAGAAGGAGCGTACCTTGTCCGCATGGACTTGGGTCGCCTTCCACGACATTACGCAGATCGGCAACTTGCCCGAGTTCAACGTCACGTCCCCAGTTAATCCCGAAGTAGTGTTTATCATCGATGTTCGCACCTGCCGCAAAGTTGCTCATCACCGCAACGGAACGGTCAACCACACAGGGTAATTTCAGACCGACAGGCCCTAAAGAGCCCGGCCCTGCGCCGATAAGTTCTCGAATCTCTTCTTCGGTGGCAAACGTCAGTGGCGCTGCAACTTCAGGTAGATTTTCTGCTTTCACTTCATTCAGCTCATGATCACCGCGAACCAACAAGGCAATAATGGGAGCTTCAACATGATCTGATGCTTTGACGTAAAGTGTTTTGATCGTCTTTTCAATCGGCAAATTAAACTGTTCAACCAACTGGGCGATGGTTTTGGCATCCGGCGTATCGACCAGCGTCATTGTCTGTGTCGGTTCCGCTCGTGTTGTTGTCGGAGCCAGCGCTTCTGCCTTTTCAAGGTTGGCTGCGTAATCTGACTCAGTTGAGAAGGCAATTAAATCTTCACCGCTTTCAGCCAGAACGTGGAATTCTTGTGAGCCACTGCCACCGATAGCACCGGAATCAGCTAACACAGGGCGGAAATCGAGCCCCATACGATTGAAAATATTACAGTAAGCGGTATGCATATCCTGATAGGTTGCTTCCAGACTTTCCCGATCGATATGGAAAGAGTATGCGTCTTTCATGATGAATTCTCGTGAACGCATGACACCGAAACGGGGACGAACTTCATCACGGAATTTCGTTTGAATCTGATACAAACTCAAAGGCAACTGTTTATAGGATTTGACTTCGTTACGAATCATATCGGTGATGACTTCTTCATGAGTCGGTCCCAGTACAAACGGTCGGTCATGGCGGTCTGCAATCCGCAGTAATTCAGGGCCGAATTTATCCCAACGGCCGGTTTCTTGCCAAAGCTCCGAAGGTTGAACGACCGGCATCAGTGTTTCTACAGCGCCGGCTTTATTCATTTCTTCCCGAATAATATTCTCGACTTTACGCAGCACACGCAGTCCGGTCGGTAACCAAGTATAAAGGCCGGAAGCGAGTTTCCGAATCATACCAGCCCGTAGCATGAGCTGATGGCTGACGATTTCTGCGTCGTTTGGTGTCTCCTTCAATGTTGAAAGAAGATATTTACTGGTACGCATGATGGTATCCATTCATTAAGTTATACAACAACCCTCGGTTGATTTGAGGGCGCATTAAATTAGCCGTCAATAATATCAGTCATTTTCGTTTGTCAAAAGCGTTCTATTGCGGTAACCGTGATGATCGACTGACTGACATTGAATTTGACGTTGAGATCGAACAAATTCACCGCATACTCTTTCTCATCAGGTTTGCCTTTTTTATAAGCCGGACGAGGATCCTGCGCTAAAACCTGAGTAATGACGGCTTCAATTTCATTGACACGAGGATGGGCGGCAAGTGATTGGCGCGCAGCATCACTGAAGCGGACATCTGTCGATGTCGGTTCGCTGTCAGCATATCCGCCGTGGGCATGTTCAATTCGGTCAGCATAAGGGAGGTAAGGTTTAATATCGATAATCGGCGTCCCATCGACTAAATCAACGCTGCCGATATCGAGCCATGTTTGGTTGCCTTCCTGACGGATATTATGTAATTCAACCGCTGACATACCAATGCCGTTGGGGCGAAAGGTTGAGCGGGATGCAAAGACACCGATACGTTCGTTACCGCCAAGTCGGGGTGGACGGACGGTTGGTTTCCAGCCGGCACTGAGATTCTGATCGAATAAGAACAAGAGCCACAGATGGCTGAATTGTTCGATACCCCGGACTGAATCCGGACAGTTTGCGTCACCTATCAGTTGAATTTGAGCGGTAGCCGCCGGGACCAGCCGGGGTTGTCGTGGTACCGCAAATTTCTCTTTGTAAGGACTATGAATGATGCCAATCGGTGTGAGCGTATGATCATTTGGTGTCATGATTTCGGCCCTGACGCCGCCCGAGTTGACTTGGCTAAAATCCGGTCAAGATGGTTGGCAAAGTCACGGCGTTCAGCCTGACTCATGACTGGTGGACCGCCGGTTTGAACACCGCTGGCACGCATGGTTTCCATAAAATCGCGCATGGTGAGTCTGGCTTTAATTGTGTCAAGGGTAAACCAGTCGCCACGCGGACTTAATGCCATGGCTTGATGCGCCAAAATTTCACTGGCAAGCGGAATGTCGGATGTGATCACCAGATCATCCGCGGCAACCCGGCGGACGATTTCGTTGTCGGCAACATCAAAACCGCTTTCTACTTGTAAGAAGCGGATATTGTCGCGACGGGGTAGCGGAATCGCGTGGTTCGCAACAAAAGTACATGAGACTCCGGTACGTTCGACAGCCCGTAGGATGACTTCCCGGATGACTTTCGGACAGGCGTCGGCATCGACCCATATATTCATAATTTATGACCTGACTGTTGTTCTAGTTGTGCGATACGGGAGACAAGATCAGCAACTTGCTGTTCAAGCCGGGCAATTCTTTGTTCGGTTGCAGATGACGCTGAAGACTCAACCGCAATCTCAACTTTGGGGATGTGCTGGGATGATTTCCAGCGTTTGATGGTAGTGACAATGGCGGGAATAGGTATTTTGGCACTCAGTCGCGCTTTGATCAGTGCGACCGTCGGTTCCTTGCCTTCGTTGACTAATTGTAAAATCACAGATTCAAGCTCTTGTGATATGTCTTTTGTCAGCATAAATATCCTTTTTTGAGGCCTTCAATGTAAGTGCTGTCATGGCACGATTTTACGCTGGATAACGCTGCAACAAAAGTGCTAATTGGTTTGTAAGAGATCGCTTACAAGTGTTGTGAGATATAGCGGTATTTGTTATGGAGTAAATACTCCAATGTTGGTTAATCGATTGATTAATATGAGTTTTGTTGGATTAAGAACGGATTGTCTATAAAGTAAGCTGACCAGTGTGTTGTCGGAAAAATGCAAACGTCGTACATTGAAGAGGTCGGCAGGGAACGACATGGATAAAAGCATTAAGGATGATGTCTTCGGGAATGAAGATGAATGTTAGGGATGCATTCAGGCTGGAGTGCTGAGGACAGCGTAAGGAAGCGATAACAGGCGTGATGTCTGTTGCAGGAAGCGTACAATAGTCACGTTGAACCATCATCACTTTGCTTGGCATCATTTTGAATAAAATGATATCAGCGTGATTGGTAACCATCAGGATGATGAAGGAAACCGCTTAAGGACGAGTGATGTGTACTGGATACAGGATATCCAGTGTTATGGACAACTAAGGACACCGCTTGGATGCGATGCAGCAAGGATTGGTTGAAGGATTAGCCTTCGTTATGGATGATGCAGGGAGCTCTTATTGGTGGCCGGAGTGCTACTGTTAAGACTGAGCCCCGATGCCGTTATGGTGTCGGGGCTTTCCGCTATCTCCATTCCGAGACTGACAGCCACGATATTTGTAAATTGAATCAATCTTTATTGGTTTAACATTGACGTTCGCAGCGAATGATCGGGTTCGGGCGAACGGAACAAGGATGAATTGTGACAATAGCAACGCAAAGAATGCTTTTGCTGCCTTATACGGATGAATATGAGTTCGATTTTCTATCGCTGTTATGCACTCCGGGAAACCGGTTGTTTCATCAACAGCCATTTAGTGTGTCCAGTGCCCGGGCAAAGTTTCATCAGGTTTTAGCGGATTCAAATATTTACGCGATGGCCATTGTTGAGAATCAAAATCGTGAATATATGGGACACCTTGCTTTAGATTTACATGAAAAAGACGTCGGAGAGCTCCAGTTTATTCTCAGCCGTCTTTATTGGGGCAAGGGTTATGGTACAGAGGCATTAAGTGCTTTCTTACAAAATGTATCTTTACGCTTCTCATTGAAAAAAATCCGTATTTTCGTCAATGAACAGAACCAGCCAGCGGTCGCTTTAATGCGGAAACTAGGGTTTGTTTCCCGCCCTTCATTATCGCAAACCCCAGAGACGCTCTATGAGTATCAACTCACAGTCGATGGACCGGCACAAAAAATTTGGCAGGGCTGAATCGAATCATATCCAAATACCCTTCATAGCAATCATCTCCCAAGGATGAAAACTCGAATGTGTATCTGGTATGCCAGTACCAGCGACGTTGTTCATCAACAAGACGGTGTCTGAACGTAATACTGACCACTTGTAGTTCCAGTTGACGACACTTTCTTTCTATCGTTTGTCTGGCAATTTCGGCTTGGCGCCGTTGTTGCCAGAACAAGAAGCAGCCAAAGCAAACCAAGAAAATTAGCATCAAGTCCTGCATGGCTTATCGGCTTCTGGTTTGTTGCTGGAGCGTTACCAGCGCGGTTGTTAGTTCTTCAGATGCTGTGCTATGCAGTAATGGCAATAAGATGACCCTCAACTCAGGAAGCATCACTAAATCGGCAAAGAGTTGATTGAACAGTGTCTGCTGACCGGTTTGAGCCAGTCGGGTCAAGAACAGTTCAGCCTGCTGTGGTTGAGTGAGTGCTGACCAACTGCGACCGGCAATCCCGATCAATATTTCTGCATGACACAGGTGTGGCTGTGCCAACAGGCTGGCAACAGTTTCCTCCAATTGTTTACCTGGTGCGCCGGATAAGGCTCGGAGTAAGGCTGAGAGAAAGAACAGGTCAGGGGACGCTTGCTGCATTTGTTCATGCACCATCGCTTGCAATTTATTGGCAATTTTTTCGGTCAGAGGCGTGTGTTCCAAAGCACCTAACAGGGCGTAGCAAGGCTCTGACGGGAGATGATTGAAAGCTTTCAGCAGACTGGGTGCATTTTGTTCCTGTCCTAGTCGAGCGCAAATATCTGTGATGCCCTGTAACCCGATGGTTTGCCAATTGTTCCAACCGAGATTTCCCTGAAAATAGCATTGTGCATGTTCATAGTATTGACTGGCTGGTAATTTGAGCATTGCTTTCACCTGACTATGAAATACTGCCATTTTTTCTTCCGGTGGCGTGAAAGTATAAGGATTGTTAGCCAGTTTCTGTTGTTGCGCTTCCGTCAGATTCTGATGAATCCGAGTCCCCATTGCTTCCAGCATAAAGCGAATGAACTCACTGATGTCTGTCGGTTGTAGTCGACCTCTTTCATCCAGTTCAAACTGCAAAAACCAAATCCAGGGCTGTTTCGTTTCATTCCAGTAAACAATTGCCAGCCGAGCCATTCGCTGGAGTGGATAAGGGTAAGGTTGCTGTGCCTGTTCTATTCTGGCAAAACTCTCCGAAGCAATGGGTTGAATGCGACGTCCGAGGTCAACAACCTGATATTGGCAGCCACTTTGCTTCAGGAGTTCGGTCAGCGTATATATTGTTTTCATAAGTTCCATTCTTTTCAGGCTCATGTTGTCGAAGAGGATTCCTATCGGAATCACTGAATCTTAGCCTCTGGGATAAGTTTAGTTTTGTCTCCAATACATGGTACCCTATCTGCCGATTTCAAGTCGTTTTTTTCTTTATGTCAAAATATTATCAGTTAAATCAATCACTCAATGAACTCGAAGCGTGTCTCAAAATGCGACAGCTATGGCAGAACAGACCGCCATCAGTGCAGGCTTTGTCGAGTCGGCAGCCATTTGCTGTGGATACACTATTACCGGAACAGTGGCTACAGTGGATTTTTATTCCGCAAATGCGACAACGGATAGCTGAAGCAGCACCCGTTCCGAGTGGTTTTGAAATGACGCCATACTTTAGTGAAGTCTGGCGAGATAATCCGGGTTATCAGCCTGTGATTGCTACATTAATCAAGATTGAGGAGCACTGTCGTGGTGCTTGAAATTATTTACCAGGATGAATTCCTTATTGCGGTTAATAAGCCTGCCGGTATGTTGGTGCATCGCTCTTGGCTGGATAAACATGAAACCCGATTTGTGATGCAGACGCTACGTGATCAGATTGGTCAGCATGTGTTTCCTTTACATCGGCTTGATCGTCCGACATCTGGTGTGTTGGTGTTTGCGCTATCCAGTGAGGTTGCTGCACAGGCGATGCCGTTATTTGTCAGTCATCAGATGGAAAAAACCTATCATGCAGTGGTTCGGGGATGGATTGAAGAGGCCGCGGTACTTGATTATCCGCTGGTTGAGGAACTGGATAAGATTGCAGATAAGCACGCCAAAACGGATAAACCGGCGCAACCGGCTGTCACGGCTTATCGGCCATTGGGCAAAGTTGAAGTGCCTTATTCCACCGGACGTTTTCCGACCAGTCGTTTTGCGTTGATTGAAATGAAACCTCAGACAGGGCGTAAGCATCAGCTACGTCGGCATATGCATCACTTAAGTCATCCGATTATTGGTGATACGACTCACGGGGATGGTAAACAGAATCGTTTATTCAGAACGCATTATGATTGTCACCGCCTGTTACTGCATGCATCGTGTCTGCGCTTTGTTCATCCGGTAACCGGAGCGGCGGTCATGATTCGGGCTTCATTCGACCAATCATGGCAACAATTATTTGACCAGTTTGGCTGGTGTGGTTTAACCGATCAATAGCCATAAAAAAACTCCCAGACGGGAGTTTTTTTATGGGTTATGTATTCATATTAACCGATGATTCAGTCAACTGAGATTCAATGACCGCTTTATTGCATGTAATCACGAATGGCTTGTTCAATACCCGCTGCGTCTAATCCCAGTTCGGCATGCAATTCACTTTGCGTGCCCTGATGAATGAATTGGTCCGGTAATCCCAGATTTAACGTGGGCTTCAGCAGCTTTTCTTTCATCAGAAATTCAATCACACCAGCACCGGCACCTCCAGCAATCGCATTCTCTTCCAGTGTGACGAGTACATCATGCTGTTGTGCCAAATCGCGAATCAGGGTTTCATCCAGTGGTTTGACAAATCGCATATCAGCGACGGTCGCATCCAGGATGTCAGCAGCGGTCTGCGCATGTGGCAGCAAGGCTCCAAAATTGAGAATAGCCACTTTTTTACCTTGTCTGACGATGCGACCTTTCCCGATCTCAAGTGCAGTAAACTGATGCTGAATCTCAGCTCCGGTGCCTGTCCCTCGCGGATAGCGTACAGCACTTGGCCCTGAGTGTTGATGGCCGGTATAGAGCATTTGGCGACACTCGTTTTCATCACTCGGTGTCATAATCACCATATTGGGAATACAACGCAGAAAACTGAGATCAAATGCCCCCTGATGGGTCTGCCCGTCAGCGCCAACCAAACCGGCACGGTCAATCGCAAACATGACGGGTAAATCCATAATTGCTACATCATGAATCAACTGATCGTAACCCCGTTGCAGGAAGGTTGAATAGATAGCGACAATCGGGTGATAGTCACTAATCGCCATTCCGGTTGCTAATGTGACGGCATGTTGTTCGGCGATAGCGACGTCAAAGTATTGTTCAGGATATGCTTTGGAAAACGCCACCATGCCGGAGCCTTCTCGCATCGCCGGTGTGATAGCCAGCAGTTTGGGATCAAGCGCGGCCATATCACAAAGAAAATCACCGAAGACTTTTGAATAGGTTGGGTGCGTTCCGCTATTTTTAGGCAGCGATGTATCATTGGGATCAAACTTCGGTACCGCATGATAGCCGATCGGATCTTTTTCAGCTTGCTCGTAACCTTTTCCCTTTTTGGTCATGATATGAAGGAATTGCGGGCCTTTGAGTTCACGCATATTTTTCAGCGTTTTTGCTAACTCAATCACATCGTGTCCGTCAACCGGGCCGATATAGTTAAACCCGAGTTCTTCAAACAACGTGCCCGGAACAACCATACCTTTCAGGTGTTCTTCGGTTTTCTTGGCAAACTCTTTAATCGGTGGCAGCCCGGAAAGGACTTTTTTACCGCCTTCGCGGATCGATGTATAAAAATGACCAGAGAGCAGTTGTGCTAAATGATTATTCAGGGCACCGACATTTTCTGAAATAGACATTTCATTGTCGTTGAGGATCACCAGCATATCGGGATGCAGATCGCCTGCATGGTTCATCGCTTCAAAAGCCATCCCAGCGGTAATTGCGCCATCACCGATCACACTAACAACTTTTCTTGATTTCCCTTCTTTACCGGCACAAATCGCCATCCCCAATGCGGCACTGATCGAAGTTGATGAATGGCCAACAGACAACGTGTCATATTCGCTTTCTCCACGCCATGGAAATGGGTGAAGGCCGTCTTTTTGGCGAATCGTCGGCATGGCTTCGCGTCGGCCGGTCAGGATCTTATGGGGGTAAGCCTGATGACCAACGTCCCAGATCAATCGATCAAACGGTGTCTCATATACATAGTGAAGCGCAACAGTCAGTTCGACTGTCCCTAAGCCAGAGGCCAGATGTCCGCTCGACTGACTGACCGAGTTGAGCAGATAAGTTCTCAGCTCTTCACACAATGTCGGTAGCACGTCTTTCGGCAGCGCTCTCAGCTCTTGAGGTGTATTTGCCAATGCCAGTGTCGGATATTTTGAAATATCAAGGGTCATTATTTTATGCTTATGATCTTATTAACTTTTCCGCTCAATTACATATTGAGCGAACTGTTCAAGTAAATCAGTATTATAAGGAATAGATGCCAGAGCCTGAATAGCTTCATCCAATAAGGAATGAGCCTTCTGCTCTGCTCCGTCGAGTCCCAGTAGTGAGGGATAAGTACTTTTGTGATGCTTGGAATCCGAACCTTGGGGTTTCCCCAGAGTTTGGGTATCACCGACAATGTCCAGAATGTCATCCTGAACCTGAAATGCAAGGCCGATAGCATCAGCATAACGTTCTAAATAGGGCAGGATCGCCAGCCCTTTTTCACCGGCTGATAATGCACCGAGACGTACGGCACATCGAATTAACGCACCGGTTTTATGGCGATGAATGGTTTCTAATTCGTTCAACGTTACTTGGCGACGTTCGGCTTCGAGATCTAAGGCTTGCCCCATACACATCCCCATCGCACCGGACGCATTTGCCAAAGCCTGAATCATTTTGACGCGGTGAGGTTCGGCATGCTCTGCCAGCGCCCCCTCAGCAAGAATCGTAAAAGCCAGCGTTTGTAACGCATCTCCGGTCAGAATTGCGGTGGCTTCATTAAAACGGATGTGACAGGTCGGTTGTCCCCGACGCAATGCATCATCGTCCATGGCCGGTAAATCGTCATGAATCAGTGAATAGGCATGAATACACTCAATCGCTGATGCGGGTGTATCCAAGTCTTCCTGTTGGCATCCCAGCATCAGTCCGGTGATGTAAACCAGATAGGGACGAATGCGTTTGCCGCCCAACAATAACCCGTAGCGCATCGCTTCAATCAGAGATTGATTCTGATGCGGAAATTGTTCAAGCCAACGGTTTAACTGCTGGTTGTTCCGAGTTTGATAAGTGCTTAGGGTGGTTATCATATGAACTTATACTTCAGATTGTTCATCAGATTCGACGAAATCACTTAGGGATGCTTCATCACTGTCACTGAGCAGGATCTTGACTCGCTGTTCAGCGTCGTTGAGTTTTGTTTGACCAGCTCGGGCCAGTGCAATACCCCGTTCAAAGGTCTTCAATGCGTCATCCAAAGGCAAATCACCATTTTCAAGTTGGTTGACTAACGTATCCAACTCTTCAATTGTGGCCTCATATGACATATTTTCAGGTTTTTTGCTCGCCATAGAACTTCCAATCGGTGAGGAATGGGGGAAAGTTACCGCAGGGCGTGAAGATGGTCAAATAGAACCGGAATAATTTACTCCCACAGCACAATTTTGCGCTTGAATTAGAAAAAATCAATCGCTAATAAAGATAGATGCTAATTTTTTAGCGGTGACAAGTATGAGGTGTATGTGACTGCTAATGGCGGGACTGACATGATATCGACAGATAAAGAATTTAAATTAAATCGCCCTGATTGCGTTTTCTCGCAGCGATGTGCTGCAGCGTTATAAGTTTGCCAGAGATCATAAATATCGGGCTTTGGTGAGGATTCAGTCGTGTATCTATGATTTTCTACTGGTTTTCGGTATAAACTTATACGCAGCTCCCCCTGAGGCTCCTGAGCCAGAGAATATCAGGTGTTGATACGACGTGATGGTTTGCTGTTGTTACTGCAGTGATCACTGAATCGTGAGACGATAGTGGAAATACGTTGGGTAATATAAAGACTTTACTGCATTTTTTTGCGGGTAGAGTCCATAATTTAGTTAAAGATCTGATGCCGTTGCCGATACCCTGAGTCAGAGAACTCTCAAAATTGAATGGTTGCATGAGGAGTGTTTCGTGGATTTAGCTACACTGATTGGTTTGATAGGTGGTTTAGCCTTTATCGTAATGGCCATGGTTTTGGGTGGTGGTCTGATGATGTTCTTGGACATCACCTCGGTGTTAATCGTTGTGGGTGGTTCAACATGCGTTGTCATGATGAAGTTTACTTTCGGGCAATTTTTTGGCGCAGGAAAAATCGCAGCCAAAGCGTTTATGTTTAAGGCTGATGAACCGGAAGACTTGATTGCCAGAATCGTTGAAATGGCAGATGCGGCCCGGAAAGGCGGATTTCTGGCTTTGGAAGAGATGGAAATCAGTAACAGCTTCATGCAAAAAGGGATTGACCTGTTGGTCGATGGCCATGACGCTGACGTTGTGCGCTCAGCGCTCCAAAAAGATATTTCACTGACAGAAGAGCGCCATGAAGCCGGAACGGCGGTATTTAAAGCCTATGGTGATGTTGCACCTGCGATGGGGATGATCGGGACGTTGGTTGGTTTGGTCGCGATGTTGTCAAACATGGATGACCCGAAATCAATTGGTCCGGCAATGGCGGTGGCATTGTTGACGACGCTTTACGGTGCAATTATGGCAAACATGGTTTTTTTCCCGATTGCGGATAAGTTGTCGTTACGTCGCGAGCAGGAAATGCTAAATCGACGCCTGATTATGGATGGTGTACTGGCGATTCAGGATGGACAAAACCCTCGTGTGATCGATGGCTATTTGAAAAACTACCTCAATGAAGGCAAGCGAGCGTTGGATGTCGACAACGAGTAAGCACGGGGAAGTCAACGATGGATGATGAAGAGAAGAAATGTAAATGTCCGCCTCCCGGTGCTCCTGCATGGCTGGCGACATTTTCGGACCTGATGTCTCTGCTCATGTGCTTTTTCGTATTGCTTCTTTCTTTCTCCGAAATGGATGTTCTGAAGTTCAAGCAGATTGCGGGGTCGATGAAATTTGCTTTCGGGGTTCAGAACCGACTGGAAGTGAAAGATATTCCCAAAGGTACCAGTGTGATCGCTCAGGAATTTAGACCGGGGCGGCCGGAACCTACGCCCATTGATGTTATCATGCAGCAAACCATTGATATCACGCAGCAAACGCTTGAGTTTCAGGAAGGCGATGCAGATCGTGCTGGCGGGACGCAACGTGAAGAAGGTGACCTGACCGGTGGACAGTCTCCGGAAACATCGACGCAGGATAATCAAAATGATGAGTCGGTTGACCAACAACAGCAAGCTCAATCCCCAAGCACAGAAGAGATGGAAATTGTCTCGGAAAACCTGCAAAAAGCATTAGCAACAGAGATTGAACAAGGCGCTGTTGAGGTTGAAAACCTCGGTCAGGAAATTGTGATTCGAATTCGAGAGAAAGGCGCATTCCCTAAAGACTCCGCATTTTTGCAACCGAAGTTCCGGCCATTGGTGCGGCAAATCGCGGAATTGGTTAAAGATATTCCCGGTATTGTCAGGATTTCCGGTCATACGGATAACCAACCGCTTGACTCTGAATTGTACCGTTCAAACTGGGATCTATCCGCGCAGCGGGCTGTTTCGGTCGCGCAAGAAATGGAAAAAGTCCCCGGTTTTAATCATGAAAGAATGGAAGTCCGTGGTATGGCTGACACTCAACCAGTTGCTTCGAATGATACCGCGAGAGGACGAGCTCTGAATCGACGGGTGGATATCAGTATTCTGCAAGGTAAACCGACTTATAGTGATGAAGTGCCAGCGGTGCCGAAACCGACCGGTGGTAGCGCCAAACCTTAGCGCGGGATCATCCGGAGAATAAGTACCGAGATCAAGTGAATGCTGTACCCTGCGTGTTAGAATCGTGATAGAAATGAAAAGTAAGCCATGTGGCTTACTTTTTTTATCGCGCTTTTTTATCGATATGAACTATGAATTGGACGGAGGATAACTATGGTGAATCAAGTAACCATTGCAGAGCAGGGACCGGTGTTTTCAGAAATTGTTCAGGGATACTGGCGACTGGCGGATTGGCAGATGACCCCTCAGGAGCGGTTATCTTTCTTAAAGCAGCATGTTGAGCTCGGGATCACGACGGTTGATCATGCTGACATTTATGGTCAGTACACGTGTGAAAGTCTGTTTGGTGAAGCTTTGGCATTAGACCCGTCGGTACGGCAGCAACTTCAGATTGTGACCAAGTGTGATATTCAATTATGTAGCGATGCCTTTCCACAGCGGCAAATCAATCATTACGATACCGGTCGCGCTCACATTCTCCAATCCGTCGATAACTCCCTGCAGCGTCTCGGGATTGATGAAATTGATGTGTTGTTGATTCATCGTCCTGATGTATTAATGAATGCCGATGAAGTGGCGGACGTGTTTGCGGCATTACATCAGGCCGGAAAAGTAAAACACTTCGGTGTGTCTAATTTTTCGCCCTCACAGTTTGCTTTGTTACAGTCTCGTCTTGATAAACCCCTGGTGACCAATCAGGTTGAAATCAATCCGCTTCATTTCGATGTGGCTCATGATGGTACCTTAGATCAGATGCAAATGCTCAAGACCCGACCAATGGCTTGGTCATGTTTGGGGGGCGGTGCCATTTTTAGCGGGGAGAGTGCGCAGGCACAGCGTGTCCGTCAGGTTCTTGCCGATATTGGCCAGGAAGTGGGGGCTCAAAGTATTGATCAGGTGATCTATGCTTGGGTCAGACGTTTGCCCGCATTGCCCATTCCAATTCTTGGTTCCGGAAAAATTGAGCGGGTCAAAGCCGCTGTCGCTGCGCTGGAGATCGAGTTAAGTCGTGAGCAGTGGTATCGCGTTTGGGTTGCCTCCAAAGGCCATTCTGTTCCTTAAATCGACGGATACTCCGTCGCATTCAATGATTGTCACCACTTGATGCCAAGAGGTGACGCCTTCTGATGAACATTCACTGAGAACCGATTTCAGGAAGAATAGATGTTTTCCCTGTTATCGCTTCTCGTGTATAATTCTGCGCCTTTCATTGCTGTTTGTTTATGCCGTTGACAGCTAGACCGTATGAATCAAGACAGCGACGTTTTAATCTGAGTTGCGAATAGTCCTATGAAATTTATTGTTAAGCCCCATCCGGAAATTTTTGTTAAAAGTGAATCGGTGCGGAAACGTTTTACCAAAATTCTCGAATGTAATATTCGCAATATTATTCAACGCCGAACGGAATCGGTTGCGGTATTTAACCGTCGTGATCATATTGAAGTCACTTCAGAGAGCGATCAATATTATGCAGAAACACTCGAGATTTTGACGCATACACCGGGCATTCATCATGTGCTGGAAGTGAAGCAGTCTGATTTCAGTGACCTCCATGATATTTATGAGCAAGTGTTAGCGCACAGTCGGCATCTGATTGAAAACAAAACCTTTGTGGTCCGTGCGAAAAGACGCGGTCAGCATGATTTTACCTCGATAGAGCTGGAACGCTACGTTGGTGGTGGCCTGAACCAAGCGGTAGAAAGTGCCCGGGTGAAGCTTAACAAACCTGATGTGGTCGTTCGGGTTGAAGTTTCCGGTGAGAAACTGAACCAAATTATTGCACGTCATCGTGGTTTGGGGGGCTTCCCGCTCGGAACACAAGAAGATGTCTTGAGCCTGATTTCCGGTGGATTCGATTCTGGCGTTTCCAGTTATCTGCATATCAAACGCGGTTCAAAAGTCCATTATTGTTTCTTTAATTTAGGTGGCCCGGCACATGAAATAGGCGTAAAGCAGGTTGCTTATTATTTGTGGAATAAGTTTGGGTCGTCGGCCAAGGTCCGTTTCATTGCCGTTGATTTTGAACCCGTCGTGGCGGAAATTCTGGAAAAAGTCGATGACGGACAGATGGGCGTGGTGCTCAAACGGATGTTCATGCGGGCAGCCGGTATGATCGCTGAGCGGTTTGATATTCAGGCGCTGGTGACTGGTGAAGCGTTAGGGCAGGTTTCGAGTCAGACGCTGACTAATTTACGTCATATTGATGGTGTGACTGAGCGTTTGATTTTACGTCCGCTGATTAACTGGGATAAGGAAGACATTATCAACCTTGCCAGAGATATCGGGACTGAAGACTTTGCCAAAACGATGCCGGAATATTGCGGGGTGATTTCCCGTCGTCCGACGGTCAAAGCGGTTCAGGCAAAACTGGAAGCAGAAGAAGCGAAGTTTGATTTTTCAATTTTAGATCAAGTGATCTACAACGCACGTCAGATGGATATCCGAAATATCGCTCAGGAAACCGAGCAGCAGGCACCGGAAGTTGAATTGGTTGATGCCATTCAGGAAAATGCCGTCGTGTTGGATATTCGTAGTCCGGATGAAGAAGATGAGCATCCGCTGATTCTGGAAGGGGTCGAAGTGAAACATCTACCTTTCTATAAGCTGGCAACTCAGTTCGGTGATTTGGATCAGTCAAAAACCTATTTACTGTACTGCGCGCGCGGCGTCATGAGCCGTTTGCAAGCGTTGTATCTTAAAGAACAGGGGTTTGAGAATGTGAAGGTCTATCGCCCTTAAAACCGCTTTGCCTGATAAGACCAGCCGCAGTGAGATACCGGCTGGTTTTTTATTGCTGGTGTATACAGAGATAAGTGACTGCACTTGAGTAAAGTCAAGCAGGTTGAAGGCTGTTGCGTGTATCGCAGAACGTCGTGTAATTGATTTGTGAATTGATTTGTGAATCGTTCGATAAGGAATGTAGCGACTCGCCAAAAGGATTGAGCAGATAAAAATACACCGCCCATCGGAAGGCGGTGTGAAATATTTGACAGACAGGTCAAAATAAATACAGGAAGTATGCTTTGTGGCTGGGAGCCACAGAACAAGTGGTGAATCACCACATACTCGAAATACGAGTTTGCAAACACAACATCGCAACACAAAGTCTATTGATCCTAAGGAGAATCAAGTCATTCAGACTTGTCTGCGGCAGAAAATATAGAGTTTTTCTGGTAGGTAAACAATGGACAAATTATAATGCTTCGCATAAAAAAAACTAATCCAATTTAATAAAGGATCATTGTGTGAACAAAAGGTTGCCACCGTTAAATGCTCTGCGGGTTTTTGAGTCCGCAGCACGTCATTTAAGCTTCACTCAAGCGGCTGAAGAGTTATATGTCACTCAGGCCGCAGTCAGCCATCAAATCAAGTCGTTAGAAGAATTTCTCGGGTTGAAGCTATTTATCCGAAGAAATCGCTCCCTTTTGTTAACAGAAGAGGGACAAAGTTATTTTTTTGAAATTAAAGATATTTTTACAGCGATTCAAGAATCGACGAATAAACTCCTGTCCCGGAGTGAAAAGGGGACATTAACCATCAGTTTGCCCCCGAGTTTTGCCATTCAATGGCTGGTGCCTCGTCTGGCTGACTTTAATCAACAGCAACCGGATATCGATGTTCGGATAAAAGCAGTTGATAGAGAAGAAGGCTCTTTAGTGGATGATGTTGATGTCGCCATTTATTACGGTAAAGGGCTGTGGCCGGGCTTAAGAACAGATAAACTTTATCAGGAGTTTTTGATCCCGCTTTGTTCGCCATTGTTACTGGCGCAGGGGAAACCACTCCATTCACCGGAAGATTTATCTCATCATACGTTGTTACATGATACTTCCCGACAGGACTGGAATACTTTTGCCCGGGAAAATCATTTATCAGGCATCGCGGTTGATCATGGCCCGATTTTCAGTCACTCAACCATGGTATTACAAGCAGCGGCTCATGGTCAGGGCATTGCGCTGGGCAACAATGTATTGGCACAGCCTGAAATCGAGGCAGGGAGACTGGTTCCGTTATTTGATAAAGTGCTGATGACAGATAACGCTTTTTATCTGGTTTGTCATGAAAAACAGGCCAATACCGGACGTATTGCCACATTTCGCAACTGGATGTTGAATCGAGCCCGGCGGGAGCAAGAAGTGATTTTGGATGACAGCTATGACAGCGAGTCAAAACAGAGCAGTGAGTAAGGGCATGATCGACAACGAATACCAACCTGATAGTGAATATGTACAGTTGAATGGGCCGAGTGATGGGCCTGTGTTTATCTTTGCCCATGGTGCCGGTGCTGATATGACGCATGAGTTTATGGATAACATTGCGAGTGGATTGGCTGCAACAGGGATTCGCGTGATTCGCTTTAATTTTCCTTACATGATTCGCAGAGCGCTGGAGGCGAAGAAGTTTCCGCCGGATCGCGCACCGAAACTGATGGCTGCTTTTGAGTCGGTCATCCAACACTATGCCGCTCAGCCAGTCGTGATTGGGGGCAAATCCATGGGCGGGCGTATTGCGAGTCACTTCCATCAGCATCATCAGGTTAAAGGCATTGCCTGCTTAGGTTTCCCGTTTCATCCTCCGGGAAAGCCAGAGAAGCAGAAGGGAGAGCATTTGGCTACATGTGAAAAGCCTTGTCTGATTTTACAAGGGGAGCGGGACACGTTTGGTTGCCGTGAGGAAGTGATGGCAATGACGCTGAGTCCGCAAGTTCAGGTTGTTTACGTGCCTGATGGCGACCATAGTTTTAAGCCTCGCAAACGTTCAGGTCATACTGAACAAGGCAATCTAGCCTTGGTGGTGGAACAATTAAGTGAGTTTATTTGGAGCACTTATCATGAAGAGTAAGTCGTTATTTCTTTTTGCAGCCTGTTTTGGGGCATTTGGGGTAGGGCTGGGGGCTTTTGCTTCCCACGGTTTAAAAACAGTTTTATCACCGAATCTACTCGGGGTGTTTGAAGTCGGTGTTCGTTATCAGTTTATTCACACCCTGGCTTTATTGGGATGTGGTGTGATGATGTCACTCTCATCCCAGCAAACGGTGCAGAAATATTTTTATCGGGCAGGAATCTGTTTTATTATCGGCATCTTTTGTTTTAGCGGCAGCCTATACGCATTAGCGCTGACTGGGGTGAAATGGTTTGGTCCCATTACCCCTTTCGGGGGCGTCTGTTTTATTGTGGGATGGGTGCTGATGTTTGTCGCTGCGTGGAATATGAAAGAGGTGAATCAGTGAAGCAGGTCATGCTCTATTGCCGTGCCGGTTTTGAGAAAGAATGTGCCGGAGAAATTCAGGACAAAGCAAGCCGAATCGAAGTATTCGGCTTTCCGCGTTTGAAGTATCAAACCGGATATGTGCTGTTTGAATGTTATCAGGATGGCGATGCCGATAAGCTGATTCGAGAGATCGACTTTCAAAGTCTGATTTTTGCGCGTCAGATTTTTGCAGTCAGTGCCACGTGTGAATCTTTACCGAAAGACGATCGAATCTCGCCCATTCTTCAGTCACTGGGGGACATCGAAGGGTTACCTCGCTGTGGTGATCTGCGGGTCGAAACCCCCGATACCAATGAAGCGAAAGAGTTGCTGAAATTTTGCCGTAAATTCACGGTACCGCTGCGCCAAGCATTGCGGGGGAAAGGCATTCTGTTTGGCAAAGATGAGCCGAAGAAACCAGTGCTACATGTCTGTTTTGTCGCGCCCGGTCATTGCTACATCGGTTATTCTTATACCAATAATAACTCATCGTTTTTTATGGGAATCCCACGTCTGAAATTTCCAGCGGATGCGCCGAGTCGTTCAACGCTGAAACTGGAAGAAGCATTTCATGTGTTTATTCCCCGCTCGGAATGGGATGAACGCTTAGCTTCAGGGATGTGGGCGGTTGATCTGGGCGCTTGTCCCGGTGGGTGGACCTATCAGTTGGTGCAGCGTTCGATGTTTGTTCATGCGGTCGATAATGGCATGATGGCGGATAGTCTGATGGATACCGGTCAGGTTAAACATCATATGGAAGATGGCTTCAAATTTGAGCCGCCACGTAAAAATGTCACTTGGTTAGTGTGTGATATGGTCGAGAAGCCGGCTCGCGTCGCACAACTGATGGGAGAATGGCTGATCCGCGGCTGGGCGAAAGAAGCGCTGTTTAATCTGAAATTGCCGATGAAGGGACGTTATGACGAAGTGTTACAGGATATCGATAACCTGAAGCATTTTCTGAAGGATAACCACGTCAATTTCCGGTTACAGGCCAAACATCTTTATCATGACCGGGAAGAAATTACCGTGCATGTCCGGAGCTTATCTAATATTTCTCCTCACTAATTGAGGAGCAGTCTACTTTTTGAAGTGCCCGGGAGCGTGTCTGTTACGACACTCTCTCGGGTGGTTGAAAGCGGATATCCTGCAAATTAAATCCCAACTGGATATCAGTTTTGAGGGTTGCAACGGCTTTGCACTGACGTGCCAGTTCAATATGTTCTGTGAGTTTTTTCTGGTATTTCTTCGGTAGCTCGGCACTTTGATAGGCCTGTTCAATATCGCTAAACTGATTAAGGATTTCCTTCGCGGCCTTCGGGCCAATCCCCGGTACTCCACTGACCTGGCTGGAATGAATCCCCGTGAGTGCCCAGTAATCACAAAGCTGTTCAGGGCGTACCCCGAATTCTTGGGTGATAAATTCTTGATCCAGCCATCGGTGCTGGAAATAATCCCGAATCCTCAGCGTTGGAGAGAGCAACTGACAGTAACCCTTATCGGTTGAAATGATCGTCACTTGTTGCTGATGACTGGCGACTTTGGTCGCTAGTGTGGCAACCAAATCATCAGCCTCATCCCCACTGGAGAGCAGCGAGTCGATGCCGATTTCCCACCATGTTTGTTGAATGGTATCCATATTTTGTTTCAGCGCATCGGGCATGGGTTGCCGTTTTTCTTTATAGTGAGGCAGCAGCTCTGCACGCCAACCCCGATCTTCAGAATCATGATCAAAGACAGCAATGATATGCGAGGGGGTCGTTTCTTGAATAATTTTGGTTAAAGTCCGGCTGGTTGTTTGGCACGTTCTTTCAATATCTTCAGCATTGGGTTGTGCTGAATGAACGCGGCGAATCAGATTCAGTGCGTCGATAATGACAAGGTGTAGAGACATTCGCGTTCTTCGCTTAGGAGGAGGTTAAAATAAGGACCGAAGCCCTTATTCTAGTGGATAAGCCCATACTCGGGCAACCCATACTACTTGTTGGCAATTTTATAGCAGGGCTCATAAGCCTGTCCGCCGGGCAGTTTCATGCGGTTTTGTTTGACGAAGTCTTTCAAGAGCTTGTCCATTTTCTGCATGATTGCCGGCTCCCCATCGATGATGAAAGGCCCATGTTGTTCGATTTCCCGAATACCTTCCGCTTTGACGTTCCCTGCTACAATGCCTGAAAATGCCTTACGTAGATTTGCGGCAAGTACTTCGGGTTTCTGGTTCATATGCAGATCAAGGTTCGCCATTGCATGATGAGTCGGCACAAATGGTAACTGAAACTCTGGATCGATTTTGAGTGACCAGTTGAAACTGTACGCATCACCATGCGCTTTTCTGAATTGGCGGACAACGGGCATTGACTCATTCATTTTGCGCGCGACTCGCGCCGGATCATCAATGATAATCTGATAGTGTTTACGAGCTGCTTCTCCCAACGTTTCACTAATAAATTGATCAATCGAATTGAAATAGTCTTCACTACCTTTCGGGCCAGTCAGAATAATCGGGAATGGTTGTTCGGCATTATCCGGATGCATCATGATGCCAAGGATATATAACAGTTCTTCAGCCGTACCGGGGCCGCCGGGGAAAATCACAATACCGTGCGCCATGCGGACAAATGCTTCCAGACGCTTCTCGATGTCTGGCATGATGATCAGCTCATTCACGATCGGGTTTGGTGGCTCTGCTGCGATGATTGAAGGCTCGGTCAGGCCAATATAGCGTGCATTTTTATAACGCTGTTTTGCATGGCCGATTGCTGCGCCTTTCATCGGACCTTCCATCGCTCCCGGACCACAGCCAGTACAGATATTGAGCTCGCGTAGTCCGAGTTCATTGCCGACTTCGCGGGTATATTGGTATTCAACCGGATTGATTGAATGTCCGCCCCAGCAGACCACTAGGTTTGGCGTCAGTCCGGGGACAAGAGTCCGGGCGTTACGTAAGATATCGAATACCAAATTGGTGTTATAGACGGAATCGACCTGATGGTAGCGTTTGCTGTCTGCGACATGCATGTTGACATAAACAATGTCCCGTAACACGGAACAAAGGTGTTCTTGAATCCCTTTGATGATTTCGCCATCCACGAAGGCATGTTCAGGTGGTTCAATAAGTTCTAGTTTTATCCCCCGTTCGCGTCTGAGGACGTTGACATCAAAGTTCTGATATTTATCCAGCAACTCTTTAGAGCTGTCGGTGTGGCTGCCAGAATTCAAAACAGCCAGTGTACAGTTTCTGTAAAGTTGGTATAGATCCCCGCTGGATGCGGTTTTTTTCAGGCGTTCAACTTCAATCTGCGAGAGCAGGTCCATACTTCCGGTTGGGCTGATATGAGTAATCATGAATGCCTCCTTGATAATAAGTACAGGATAATATGTTTTTCTAATATGTTGAGGCTAATGATAAATAGATATAATAACTGTATGATTTTACAGTAACAATCTAGTCCGTAGATGATCAACTAGTGAACTGAAATAGTTTAATGATGTGATGTATATCACATTATAGTGTCGTATTGGTCAAAAATCACTCATTCTTAAGCGATTGTGCTGCAATTCCTTACTGCCAACTGACTTGGCTTGCCCCCGCTTTTTTGGCGGCTTGGAATGCATGATAAACCCGTTCCAGAAGCGCTTCAGGTGTATCACCTTCTTGAAATGCAACGCTGGCAGCACTGAGTGTAATGGTGAGGTGTTTATCTTTAAATTTGAAAGGAAGCCGCTCGACTTGACGCAAAATAGTTTGCATGAGTAAGTAACTTTCCTGTTCGGCACGATCCGGCATGATGATCATGAATTCTTCGCCGCAAAAGCGAGCGACTGTATCGGTTTCGGACAGCTCTTTCTGAATCGTTTTGGCAATGATTTTCAGGGCCTTGTCACCCGCGGCGTAACCAAAGTTTTTGTTCAGTGACTTAAAGTTATCGATGTCGAGTAACACAATGCGAAGGGGATGTTGGTTTTTGATCCAACGATGATATTCTAATTCCAGACGGTTATGAAAAGCTGCTCGGTTATACACTTTGGTTAATGGATCTTGGAGGACTCTTTGCGCTTGATCTTCAAGCCGACAACGATAGTCGTGGGTTGATTCGTACAGTGACTCGGCCTGAGTGCGTGTGTACTCCATCCGTTCAATTAATGCTTTTTCACGCTGCTCTGCATGGGTGAGTCGTTCTGACAAAGCCGTCAACTGAGACAGTAATGGCGTTAAACCGGATTTGAGTGAAGCGTAATCCTGTTCTTTGTCCAGAATCTTATGACTTCGGGTTATCAACGTGTTGAACTCGAGATTCATTTCCTGACGATGTGACAGGTAACTCTGACTCTGTTGAATGCTCTGTTTGGTACTTTTAAGGTGCGTCACTAAAGAACTATTGAGTTGTTCTAGGAATTGTTCTGATTGCTTACGCTCCTGAGTTGTTCCCTCAACGACCAGACGCAGTACTTCCAGCGTCAGTTCCAGCAATGTATCAGGGTTAACACCGACCAATAACTTGGCGCGGATATCCATCAGTACCTCTCCTGATTCGCCTTCAAAATCCAGCTCGGTAATCAGTGTTTGTAGCTCATCAGACAGCTTTTTGTGCAGGGCTTGTTCTGCCGTATGACTCATCGAATTTGCACGATGGGGATTGGTGGCAATTATTTTGACCGAGCGCTCATAAAGACCCAGTAGCTTTACCGCCTGCTCTGATTTAGGCGATGGATGAACGGAAGATACATTCAGTAGATCGCGAAGATCTCGTTTTACCTTTGAAGGTAAACCGGGGATTCTTAACAAAGTCTCTCCGCCATGACGAATGTGGCGTTCAAGATTGGTCATTGGTTTTTCCATAGTCAACGTTTGTTGTTTATGTATGTGTTAGTCACAGTAAATTCAGGAGAACATTCGTGAATTAACGTTTTATTATTTTGTTCGTTGTTGCCAACGTAACCACAGGTCATCTAGCGTGTCATAATGACGTAAACAGATGACAGAAAAATGATACATCGTTTCAATACACTATTCCCTTTCGATTTGACCCGAAGTCGCTTTGTGTGTCAAACGAACTTTATTGAGTTGAGATCTGAACTGGTATCTGACAAGAGGATGCGAATGAGCTCGCCATGGATGTGCTGAAAGGTAAGCTCTTATTCTATCAGTGAAAGTCATTCGTGAAAGCATAGCTGAGATCGTTTATGTATCTTTGAGAAGATTCTTGATGCTTTCTTCATTTTTATGTGAAGAATGTACTTTGATCAGTCCTTGGCTAATTGCCTGACGACAGGCCTGACGAATATCGTCGGTTGCAAAGCTGGCCGCTGGTGCATTGTCGATAGCTTTCAGATAGACCCAATGGCTACTTTGCTCGGTAATGCTGAGCTCTCTTGAAGCACTGGTCGCCATCAGCAGGATATCCAATAACTCTTTCTCATTGATTGCAGTGTATGCTTTCGGTAAAAACGGATAATCGGTGATGCCGATTCGAATCATCCGATTCAAGTGACTGGATGGCTGGAATTCATTTATCCAAGTTTGAATTTTCTCAAACAATGCTTGTGGAGACGCTTCATCGCTTTCATCGCTTTGCATGTAGTTGTGTTCCACATAGACAAGGTTGGCATCCGTAAAATGAAACAGGCGGGTATGCTCATCCAGTTTGTCTTTCAGGTATTCACCAAACGCTAACTCAAGCTTGAGACCTTCGGTGTAACCATGCTCAAGATACATATTCCGCAAGAAAGGAATATCGATCATTGCGAATCGTAAACGATCACTGAGCGGTTCGTGGATTAATTCACCGATATGCCATTGCTCATAGGTATGGCTGCTCTTTTGTAGAGAAGAGGAGAGGTCTTCATTCAGCATTCTCAGGTTATTCAAACGAGAGCGAGAATGCATGAACAAGTGATTGTTGAGGTATTCGATCTCTTCGTTCTGCTGTCGAATAATGTAGCCACGTCGTAAAATGAGCAAAAAGAAGATGAAGCCCGCCGTAAAAAGGCCGTAAGCGATATTTTGCAAGTAGCGATAATGTTTTTCTTGTTGCTTCAGGGCACGATCCTGACCGGCTAAATGTAATGTTTGTTCGACAAACATCTTTTGCTGTTTGAAAGCTTCTTCACTGATGTGATTCAACTGATTTTGTTGTCTTTGACTCAACTGGTTGTACTGGCGTGAATAGTTGAGTGCTTTTAAGTAGTGCCCTTGTTTTTCTGATGCCTCGGAGAGTAACTTAAACGCCTGCATTAATGTTTGAGCGTCCTGCGTCTTATCGGCCAGTACTGTGGCCTGATGAGCCAAGGTAATCGTCTGGGGTATATCTTTTTGATAAAAAGCGATTCCGGCTTTCAGGAGAAGGGTCTGTCCTTGGAGCTGAGGAAAATTAAACTGCGTCAGTAATGGCTCGATTGCTGACAGGTAGTCCTCGGCTAGCGGGTAGTTATAGAGCTGCATATAGGTCGCCGCCAGACGAATCCGTACAGCGATGAAAAGCTGCATGTTGTACTGTGTGACTGAGTGATCCAGTACATTCAGATAGTAGACGAGTGCCAGATTGAACTTACTTTGTTGGTAATAGATATCGCCCATCCGTTTGAGGATATCTACCAGTACGGGGGATTCCTCATACGCCTCATAAAAGTCAGCAGCCTGAGACAGATAAAGCAGAGCTCTATCAAGAACCTTCCGTTCGTAAAACAGTTGTGCCAAGAGCGAATTCGTCATCGCCAGTAATGCACTATCGTTGGATTCTAATGCACTCCAATAAGCGGTTAGTAGCTCTGACAGTGCTTTATTGTAACGCTTGTGGTTCAGGTAGTGCTTACCGACCTGAATATGATACTCGATCTGTCTTTTGACGGATTGCGTTTTGCTGATATAGGCTTTGGCTGCTTCATAATGGCGTTCTGCCAGTTCATTCTCATTGGATTGGGAAGCAATTTCAGCCAGAAGCATCAAAATATTATAGTGAATTCTTTTGCCAAGCTGTTCTGCATTTTTAAGCTGAGCGAGTTCGGCTGAGAGTTTTTTGAGCTGAGTCCGTGCTTGTTGTGCATCATGGTTGAGAAGCCAGTTGAGACGAATCTCTAACTGACAAACCTCGATTTCCAGGTAAGGTAATTGGTATTTTTTGGTTAATGCGATAGCATTTTTCAGATAGCGTAGCGCTTCATCGTAATACCCTTGACGAAAGAGCGCCTGAGCCAGAATTTCCATGGCTTCAACACTCGAATTCGGTGTGCGGATGAGATTGTCTGAGCTTTCATTGGCGATCTTCGACGGTGATTTTTCGTTGGTATCTGATAAGGTTCTTTTGGCCAGATAATCTGATGTGAGCGATTGTGCTTCCTTCGGGGAAATATCCAGAAGTAGATTCGCTTCTTCTAGTGTGGGAGAGGTATAAACACTCGCAAATACCACATGGCAGCTGCTGAGAAGCAACCATAAAAATAGCGCATTCCGGATAGTTGTGATCATCGATGCGGTCACTCTCAGCCTGTTTACTGACGAGCCATGCGTAAAACGCTGGCCGGCTGGTGATCTTCCGTTGAGCGATAAGGATTAATATCCAGTCCGCCCCGGCGGGTATACCGAGCATAAACGGTTAATGATTGTGGTGCGCAATATTTCATCAGATCTGTGAAGATTCGTTCCACACACTGTTCATGAAACTCATTGTGTTCACGGAAAGAGATCAGGTAACGGAGTAAGGCTTCGCGATTGATCTGTCTGCCACGATAATGTATTTCAACGCTGCCCCAGTCCGGTTGATTGGTAATCAGACAATTGGATTTCAAAAGATGACTGTGCAGGGTCTCTTCAACAAAGGTCTCTGTTGTTGCTTGTTCCAGATAGGCTGCGTTAAATGCATATTGGTCGATTTCAATATCCTGCTCATCAATACATTCGCCTTCCATGGTGATGATGTGCTGGTGAGTAAAATCATTGACATGTCTGAGGTTCACGGTGACCTCTTCACCGGCACAGTGAGATAAATCTGCGCGGAGTTTAGTCTGAACCGTCTGCCAATCGTCAAATTTTGTCTGATTCAAACTGTTTAGATAGAGTTTAAATGATTTCGATTCGATCAGATTCGGGCTGGTGGCCGGGATTGAAACGTATCCAATCGCGACTTGTGGTAACCCTTTGGTATTGAGCCATGAAAGCTCGTAAAGCGTCCAGAGGTCACATCCCTGAAACGGCAGCGGCTCCGATAATTGCAAATCATCTCGGTTCAGGCTTCGGGGGACTGCTTGCAGTAGTGAAGGGTCATAATGACTTGCATAGACAGTATCTTGACCTAACTTAAGGTCAGCCAAGGCTTCAGTATCGGAATATTTGCTCATGTTCAGGACTAAATTCGTTTAGAATACCGAGAATTTTACGCAATCCACCCGCTAATGTCATTAGGCGTGGGCTGTCTTCGTGAAATGATTGGGAAATTACCGGCGAAAACCAAGCATGAGCGGGACACGATTGCTTTTTTCGGCCCGGGCTGAAGAAAATGGCGGCATCACAGTGATAATTCGGAGAATAACATGAGTGAAATGGTTCTATCATCATCCCTGACGCGGTTTTGTCAGCGTTATTTATTGGCATATCAACAGGAACATGGTTCTTTGCCAATGAATACCGAATTAGCGGATTGGCCGTCGCCTTGTATTGATGATAGACAAGGTGACATGGTGTACTGGCAGCCAGTCAGTCGAAGTGAACCCGCTGATTTTTCAAATGCAGAGCAGGCGATTGATCTGAATTTTCATGCAGCGATCAAGGCGTTTTATGGTTCGCAGTTTTGTGCTGATATGGAAGCGCGTTGGCAAGGCGAGTCATTAACGTTACTGCAAGTCTGGAGTGACGCTGATTTTGCCCGGTTGCAAGAGAATATTTTAGGGCATTTGGTCACCCAGCGCCGTTTGAAGATCAAACCCACGGTGTTTATCGCTTCTACTGATGCAGAACTCGATGTGATTTCGATTTGTAATTTGAGCGGTGAAGTCATTCTGGAGCGTCTCGGTACATCAAAACGGGACATACTGGCACCGACACTCGATGCTTTTTTAGAACAATTAGAACCAATGGTGTAAGTGATGTACGTTGTTGAACTCCAGTTTGAATGTTTTGATAACACCACGGTTGCGGCCGTTGAAGGGGTGATTTCCGGTTTACTGGAAGCCCTGCGGTTTAACGGTCAGATTCTGGGACGGGAATTTCCCGTTGTGATGGGAGACGGAGAGTTCTTTGTCCGGGCGGTATGTGCTGAAAAACAGAGTTTGCATCCGAATCATCACTCCGATTTTGTCCGCAGTTGTATCGCAAGGCTGGCTGAGGCGAGCCTGCTTGCCCCGAAAGTTCGTGTTCTGGGGCGAGATATTCACTCCGAGCAAACAGATCCCGATGCGCCACGTGAGTGGCAGGTACTATATACCACCTATGTTCATACTTGCTCCCCCTTACGAAATGGTGACACGCTCCTGCCGATACCTTTATACCGCATTCCTGCGACATTCAATGGGGATCATAAAGCGGTGATTAAATGGCAGACGGAGTGGCAAGCCTGTGATGAGCTCCAGATGGCCGGTGGCTGTCAGGCTGAACATGCGGCGTTAAAAGAGATGATGCTGCCGGACAGTGATTTGTTCCGGCGTGGCTGGGATTTGCGTGGACGTATTGAGTATTTGACGAAAATCCCCACTTACTTCTATCAGTACCGTGTCGGTGGAAGCAGTTTGGAAAGTGAACAACATCGTCGGTGTCCGAAATGTGGTGGTGAATGGCGATTAGCCGAACCCCTGCATGATATTTTCCATTTCAAATGCGATTCATGCCGGATTGTTTCGAATCTGTCGTGGGATTATCTGAAGTAAGTCATCATCCAAATGAAAGCAATAAAAAAGGGCATGCAGATGCCCTTTTTTGTCTTGGTACGAATGTTGTTATTGCGTTGACGGCAAC
Organism: Vibrio gazogenes; assembly: GCF_002196515.1. NCBI lineage: Bacteria > Pseudomonadati > Pseudomonadota > Gammaproteobacteria > Vibrionales > Vibrionaceae > Vibrio > Vibrio gazogenes. The sequence goes on from NZ_CP018835.1 coordinate 2,944,435, forward strand.
ATTTGGTTTTACCAGCCTTTTACAACACCGTCATTGAAGATTTTCATCGCAGCATTATAGACTTCATCGGTCTGATAAGCTTTAACAAAGTTTTGTACATTTTCATCGTTGACGTTGTTTTCACGCGCGACGATCAGATTCACGTATGGTGACTCTTTGTCTTCAACAAACAGACCATCTTTTTCCGGAGAAAGGTGTAATTGGCTGGCAAACGTTGTATTGATAACCGCAATGGTTACATCATCGAGTGAACGCGGCAGTTGTGCTGCATCTAATTCCAGGATTTCTAACTGCTTCGGATTTTTCACAATATCTTGTACGGTTGCTTTTAGACCAACGCCATCGCGTAAGGTAATCAGACCTTGCTGCTGAAGGAGGATCAGTGAGCGGCCAAGGTTGGTTGGATCATTTGGTACCGCAATCCGATCACCTTCTTTTAGCGCATCAACTGATTTGATTTTTTTGGAGTATCCGGCAATCGGATAAACAAATGTATTGCCGGCAATTTTTAATTTGTAGCCCCGATCAGCAATTTGTTGGTCCAGATATGGCTTATGCTGGAATGCGTTCACATCGACAGAACCATCGTCCAGTGCTGCATTAGGCGTGACGTAATCGGTGAATGTAACCAACTCAACATCAAGATTGTATTTATCTTTTGCCACTTTCTTCGCAACTTCGGCAACCTGTGCTTCGGCACCGGCAATCACACCCACTTTAATTTTGTTATTGTCGGCAGTTTTATCACCACAGCCGGCCAGCACAAGTGCTGAAGCTGCCGTAGCAATCGTGAGTAACCCCTTTAGACTTAATTTCATAAACTTCTCCTTGGCTTAATCCTGAGTGATGATCGTCGATCATCAATGTTTTTATTGTTGATTTATGGTTGCTTATCTATGGTCAACCCGGCGTACGATGGCATCGCCAATCGACTGAATTATCTGAACGAGAACAATGAGCATCACGACAGTCACAGCCATGACAGTAATGTCATAGCGGTAGAAACCGTAACGAATCGCCACATCACCGAGGCCGCCGCCGCCGACGGTACCTGCCATTGCCGAATAACTCACCAGTGTCACTAGCGTTATGGTGACAGCGTTAAGAATCGTTGGCATCGCTTCCGGTAACAGCACTTTGGTGATAATTTGCAGCGGTTTCGCGCCCATGGCTTGGGCTGCTTCAACGAGACCGGCAGGAACTTCCAACAGGGCCCCTTCAATCAGCCGGGCAACAAATGGAATTGCACCGATGGTTAATGGCACGATTGCTGCTGTTGTGCCGATAAACGTGCCGATCAATAGTTTGGTTAATGGGATAATTGCGACCATCAAGACCAAAAAAGGCACCGAGCGACCAATGTTAACCACTGCGCCTAACACACGGTTAAAGCGTCGGTTTTCCATGAGTCCCCTTGGCTTTGTGATATGCAAGATAACACCAAGCGGAATGCCGACGAGAAAGCCGACCAAACCTGAGATGGCAACCATATAGACCGTTTGCCATGTGGCATTCAGAATCAGGTGACTATTTTGGCTGACCCAGTCAACAATGAGGTTAATTGACATATCCAAGGACCTCTACTTTTACATGCTGTGAACGGAGATATTCGATTGCGGACTGAGCGTTTTCATCTTCGCCAAAGAGTTCTGCGACCAACATGCCAAATTTAACCCCACCGGCATAATCGAGATCAGAACTGAGAATATTTACATCCACATGAAAATCCCGTGAGATATGTGAAACCAACGGGGCATCAACCGTGGCACCGGTGAATTCCATTCGAACGAGCGGATAGCTACTCGGAATCCGTTCCGGATGAAGACGGCTTTCATAATCTTCCGGAATCGATAAATCCAGTGTCGAACGAATAAACTGGTGAGCGAGTTCTGTTTTCGGGTGGGCAAAAATATCACTGATACTGCCTTTCTCAACCAACTCACCGTCACCGATGATTGCGACTTCGTGACAGATACTTTTAACCACATCCATTTCATGCGTAATCAGCAAGATCGTGATATCCAACTGACGATTAATCTGTCTGAGCAGTTGTAAAATCGACTGGGTCGTGGCCGGGTCCAAAGCACTGGTAGCTTCATCACAGAGCAGCACTTTGGGGTCACTCGCTAATGCGCGCGCGATCGCGACGCGCTGTTTTTGCCCGCCACTGAGGTTAGATGGATATGCCAGTTTCTTGTCGTCGAGACCGACAAGTGTCAGCAATTCATTCACTTTATTGTGGATATATTGCTGATTATGACCTGCAAGTTCTAGCGGCAGGGCAATATTGTCAAATACGGTTCGGGATGATAACAGATTAAAATGCTGGAAAATCATACCGATATTGCGTCTGGCCTGACAGAGCTGAGCTGCGCTCAATTTGGTCAGATCGACACCGTCAACAATGACTTCACCACTGGTGGGGGATTCCAGCATATTGACACAGCGTATCAGCGTACTTTTCCCTGCACCGGAAGAGCCGATCACACCAAAAATGGTCCCTTGCCGGATATGGAGATTAATGTCTTTCAGGGCGAGTATTTGATTATCGCCTTGACCGAACATTTTATTGACGTGATTTATTTCAATCATTAGAAACCCTGACTAGGACGTACTTAGCTTATTCATTGAATTCCGTCTCAGATGACGAATTGCATGCTGAGACATGGTGTGTTGAGAGATCAATGGTATTCAATCAGAACAACACCTGCGATTTGGTAGTGGATGCTATGGCTTCATGATAATGAAGTCAATCATTTTCGACGTCTAGACGTCTAAAAGCACCATTGTCGTCATTTGTTCGGAAAAAAGCAATCAAAAAACGCAAACACAATACAAAGGGGATTTGGGTGTATCTCCGCCAGTGAGTTTGAGTATAATAGCCGACATGAATTGGTCGGATGGGGTAAAGCTTTGGCTAAACCAGCAGTGTTTTTGGATCGCGATGGTGTGATTAATGTTGATAGTGGTTATGTTCATGATGAGCATGATTTCCACTTCATTGATGGGGTTTTTGAGGCAACCAAACGCTTGAAGGATATGGGATATCTTTTAGTGGTTGTCACCAATCAAGCGGGTATCGCGCGAGGTTTGTTTAGCGAAGATCGCTTTTTGAGCCTGACTCAGTGGATGGATTGGAATTTCATTGATCACGGCGTCGAATTGGATGGGATTTATTATTGCCCTCACCACCCTGAGCATGGTCTCGATAAATATAAGCAGGACTGTGATTGCCGTAAACCCCGGCCCGGCATGTTTATCTCTGCGCGTGATTTTCTCGACATCGATATGGCAAACTCGGTGATGGTCGGTGATAAACCATCAGACTTGATTGCAGCCCAGGCCGCAGGGGTTAGCACTTCCATTCTGGTCCGCACCGGAAAACCGATCACTGAAGACGGCGAATCACTTGCTGATGTTGTGCTTGCGAGTATCAAAGACGTTCCGGCTTATCTGGCGGCTCGTTGATATGATCACTGTATTACCGCTTCCGGCCGGAGTGAACTGAATTATTCATGAATCATAAGAAGTTAACTATTCTTGATGTTGCCAGACTGGCTGGGGTCGGAAAGTCGACCGTGTCCCGGGTGTTGACTCAGGATGAAAGAGTGAGTCCTGAAACTCGGGCTAAAGTTCTAAAAGTTATTGAAAATTCAGGTTATTCACCGTCAAAATCTGCTCAGTCAATGCGAGGTGGGAGCCAGAAAGTTGTTGGGATTATTATTTCGAGACTGGAGTCCTCTTCTGAAAGCCGGGTTGTGAGCCAGATTCTGTCTGTTTTATATCAGCGTGGTTTTGATGTTGTGATCATGGAAAGCCAGTTCAGTCATGAGAAAACCGCAGAACATCTCTCGGTCTTGGCTAAGCGCCATGTCGATGGCGTGATTGTTTTTGGTTTCTCAGGTCTGGATTTATCGGTTTTGCAAGCATGGCAATATAAGTCTGTTGTGTTTGCCATGGAATCAGAACAGATCTCGACCATCAATTATGATAATCGCCAGATGATTTTGTCCTGTCTGGATTATTTGAGTCGGCAGTCACTATCGGATATCGCCTTCATTGGGGTCGATCCGGCAGATAAAACCACAGGTCAGCAACGTTTGGATGCATACTGTCAGTGGTGTAAACAATCCGGTATGGCACCGAATTATCAGACAGGGCAACTGAGCTTTGACAGTGCCTATACGCTGGTCGACCGGGTGATGCAGGAATCATTACAGGCGATTGTCTGTGCCAGTGATTCTATTGCCATGGGGGTGATGAAGCGCCTTCAGGAACTGTCCCGGGAAGATATCGTTGTGACCAGTGTCGGCCGGAGTGAGTTGCTCTCTTTTCTGTTTCCAAATATTTACAGTGTTGATCCGGGATATGAAGCCGCAGGCCAGCAGGCTGCAGAGCTCTTAATCGAGCATATCGAAGGTCAGAAAACCATCCGGCATTTAGTGCTGTCACCACATCCTACCAAGTGAGATCTACTTCTCATCATCTCGACTGATATTTTTCTCTGGTGTGATCTTTTTCATGCTATGGGACTGTTCCCATTTATTTTAATTTCAGCTATGCCATGATTGTTTTGTGTTGTGGGAATGTTCCCATGGCTATGACGATAACAATCGGATATACGCTGTATGCAAAGTATGAGAGGTCAATATGGCTCGCGACATACCAACAGATGACATCAAAACACTCATCGCTCACATCGGTGGAGCAGACAATATTGCCAGTGTGACGCACTGTCTGACCCGTCTCCGTTTTGTCCTGAAAGACACCGATAGAGCCGACGGTAAAGCGCTGGAAGCGCTGTCGATAGTGAAGGGATGTTTTACCAATGCTGGCCAGTTTCAGGTCGTTATTGGTACGGAAGTCGATCAGGTTTATCACCTGCTTGTTGACATGGCAGGTTTAAAAGATGATTCCAAAGAAGAGACGAAAGTTGCTGCACGGCAGAATATGAACGTGCTGGAACGGGGGATTTCCCATTTAGCTGAAATCTTTGTTCCTCTGTTGCCAGCCATTATTACCGGTGGCCTGATTCTTGGTTTCAGGAATGTGATTGGCGATATCAAAATGTTTGATGGTCAGACCCTGACGCAAATGAGTCAGTTCTGGGCAACCGTTCATTCATTTTTGTGGTTGATTGGCGAAGCTATCTTCTTCTTCCTGCCGGTTGGTGTGTGTTGGTCAACCGTGAAAAAACTCGGAGGAACACCGATTCTCGGCATTACACTCGGGATCACCTTGGTTTCGCCACAACTGATGAATGCTTATCTGATCGGAAAACAGTTACCTGAGGTCTGGGATTTCGGTCTGTTTACGATTGAGAAGGTTGGTTATCAGGCTCAAGTGATTCCGGCGATGTTAGCCGGGGTGGCTCTGGCACTGATTGAAACGCGTCTGAAGCGTATTGTGCCGGACTATCTGTATCTGGTTGTGGTGCCGTTTGTATCGATTATTCTCGCCGTGATTCTGGCGCATGCAGTAATTGGTCCCTTTGGGCGGGAACTGGGGAATGGCGTTGCTTATATTGCTAAATCAGCGATGACCGGTTCATTTGCGGTTCTCGGGGCGATGGTGTTTGGCTTCTTGTATGCCCCGCTGGTGATTACGGGTATCCATCATACAACCAATGCTGTGGACCTACAGTTGATGCAGCAAATGGGCGGAACACCTATCTGGCCACTCATTGCTTTATCGAATATTGCGCAAGCTTCAGCTGTGGTCGGGATCATTCTGATTAGTAAAAAACATGGTGAACGGGATATCTCAGTTCCGGCGGCGATATCTGCTTATCTTGGCGTGACCGAACCGGCAATGTATGGGATTAACCTGAAGTATAAGTTCCCGATGCTGTGCGCCATGATTGGCAGTTCGCTGGCGGCTGGTATTTGTGGTGTGTCCGGTGTGATGGCCAATGGTATTGGTGTTGGCGGCTTACCGGGCATTCTTTCAATTCAACCGCAGTTCTGGGGCACTTTTTTACTGGCGATGGTGGTTGCGATTGCTGTTCCCACACTATTGACCTTATTTTTGTACAAACGTGCTCAGGCGAAAAATGCCGTTGAAGTGGCGGGTGCATAATCGGTTTTAGTCGTGAAGTTTATGACGATTTTTTCTTTCTTTTTAGGTAAGTGAGTACTGATGATGATTCAACCGACATCAACTGATCAATGGTGGAAGACCGCGACGGTATATCAGATTTATCCCAAAAGTTTTTGTGATACGAGTGGTTCCGGGACTGGTGATCTACAAGGCGTGATCTCAAAGCTGGATTATCTGGCAGGGTTGGGAATTGAGGTGATTTGGCTGACTCCGGTTTATCCTTCCCCAATGGTCGATAATGGTTATGATATTTGTGATTACTATGATATCCATCCTGAATTTGGCACATTAAGTGATTTTGAGCGCTTACTGGCAGAAGCCCATCGGCGTCATATCAGAGTGATGATGGATATTGTCGTCAACCATACCTCGACAGCACATCCCTGGTTTCAGGATGCGTTGGGTAATTTGTCCAGTCCTTATCGGGACTACTATATCTGGCGTCCTGCCAAAGAGGGGGGAGTCCCCAATAACTGGCAGTCAAAATTTGGTGGAAGTGCATGGGAGTCGGATTTAAACACAGGCGAATATTATCTGCACTTGTTTGCGAAAGAGCAGGCTGACTTAAACTGGGAAAATCCACACGTTCGTGAAGAAGTGAAGAAGATTATCTCATTCTGGGCTGAAAAAGGTGTCGATGGTTTTCGGCTGGATGTCATTAACCTGATCTCGAAACACCAGAATTTTCCGGATGATGATGCGGGGGATGGGAAACGTTATTACACGGACGGTCCGAGAGTTCATGAGTTTCTTCAGGAGATCAGTACGGCTGTGTTTCAGAAATATGGCTGTGTTACGGTCGGAGAAATGTCTTCGACGACCGTTGAACACTGTCGCCGGTACTCGGCTCTGGATGGCAAAGAACTCTCAATGGTTTTCAATTTTCATCATTTGAAAGTGGATTATCCCAATCATGAAAAGTGGGTCAATGCACCGTATGACTTTATTGAACTGAAGAAAATTTTCAATCATTGGCAAACCGGCTTACACGATTCGGGATGGGGGGCTTTGTTCTGGTGTAATCACGACCAGCCACGGGTTGTCAGCCGTTTCGGTCATGAGTCTCAATATCGGGTCGAGTCAGCAAAAATGCTGGCAGCAACATTACATATGATGCAGGGAACGCCTTATATCTATCAGGGTGAAGAAATAGGGATGACGAACGCGGGGTATGGTTCGATTGAACAATACCGGGATATCGAAAGTCTGAATATGTATGACATTCTGGTGCATCAGCAGGGAATGGCAGAAGGAGAGATGCTGGATATTCTGGCTCAGAAATCCAGAGATAACGCTCGTACCCCGATGCAATGGAATCGTGAATTGTATGCTGGATTCAGTCGGGTAAAACCGTGGATTGATGTGGCAGAGAATTATACTGAAATTAATGTCGCTGCTGCACTTCGGGATCCTGAATCAATTTTTTATTTCTATCAACAACTGATTCGGTTGAGAAAAGAACTGGACGTGATTACCTTCGGAGATTATCGGGATCTGTATCCGGATGATAAAGCGATTTGGGGTTATATCAGACAATCAGAACGGCAATCACTGATTTGTCTGAGTAACTTTTCTGAGCGGTTGCAATACTGTGAGTTACCTCCCGATATGATCAGTCGTCCGGCTCGCTATCTGTTGGGGAATTATACTGGACTCAATATGCAGCATGTAGAGACATGCCAACGATTAAGGCCTTACGAAACCCGGATTATTTTGGTGGATTGATGACGATGGTGTGGAACAGAATGGTGATGGCCTGTTGTTGACGGATGACCGATAAGAAAAAAGCCAGCAAAATGCTGGCTTTTCTATATGGTGGAGGGGGACGGATTCGAACCATCGAAGGCAGTGCCGGCAGATTTACAGTCTGCTCCCTTTGGCCACTCGGGAACCCCTCCAGAGTTTTGTTCATGCCCGAATCAAGTCAAGAATGATTCAAACATGTTGAATATGGTGGAGGGGGACGGATTCGAACCATCGAAGGCGGAGCCGGCAGATTTACAGTCTGCTCCCTTTGGCCACTCGGGAACCCCTCCAGGGTGTGCACTTTATATTGAAGAAATATTCCCGAAACATCTCTTCGGTGCGGGGCGCATCATAGCAAACCTATCCAGCCTGTAAAGACTTTTCTAAAAATTTATGACTGAGTGATGTCTTTTTGGACAAATGAGTTATTTCTTATTCAACATCAGGATATGTAAGACAAAATCCAATGCACTTTCTTGTTTATGGTGAACTGTAAGTGACAGAATATCGAGATGGTTTATGATTCATCGCAAGTACGATATTCAGTACCGCTGCGCTGAGTATTGAAACCGCAATTGTCGCTGGGGGCAGGTAAAATAAGGATGCACCGACAATTGACGCATCAATACATAACTGTGTTTTACCCACAGAGATCCCGAATTTATCCTGAATCAATAAGCAGAAGACATTGAATCCGCCTAAGCTTGAACGATGGCGGAAAAGGATCAACATCCCCAGCCCCATGAAAAGCCCACCGGTGATTGCACAGTAAATGACATTAACATGTGTGAACAGAATGAAGTGTGTAAATAGCTCGGTAAACAGGGAGACCAGTAGGCCGGAAATCAAACTGTTTAGCGTGAACCGGCGACCAAACCGTTTCCAGGCGAGCCAATAGAAAGGGGCATTACACAGCAGATATAGTACACCAAAAGAGTAGGGGAATAACTGGTTGAATAATAATGCCAATCCGGCAGTCCCGCCGGTGATTTCATTGGCCGCTTGCAGAAACATAATTCCCTGAGCAACCAAAAAGCTCCCGGTTATCATGGCAATGATGTCTTCCTGAAATGTGTGTTTTTCCATCGATAGTCAAAAGTATTGGGATAATTTGCGGAGCATACTAAAGAAAAGGTGATACTTTCGGTAGCTAGCGGTGGTAAATTCAGGTAAACCTATGTCTTTGGTTTTTTACATCATGTAAACCCAAAAGTTGACACTCGTGATGCTATCGTGGTGTGACTTTTCGGTATCATGAAAAAACTGCATGATAATTTGTCTATTTGGGCTTTATGACATAAACCAATTTAGGTAGAATACGCGCCAAGTTAAGAGACGAAAACGTTTGCGTTAAGTCAGAATGTAGTTTTATTAAACTTTCCAGTCAATCTGAGTCAGGAGATACAGATGCTTAAGCGTGATATGAATATCGCTGATTATGATGCGGATCTTTTCGCAGCCATTCAAGAAGAAACTCTTCGTCAGGAAGAGCACATTGAACTTATTGCTTCAGAAAATTATACCAGTCCACGCGTCATGGAAGCTCAGGGTTCTCAACTGACCAATAAATATGCAGAAGGCTATCCGAGCAAGCGTTATTATGGTGGTTGCGAGTATGTCGATAAAGTTGAAACATTAGCGATTGAACGTGCATGCCAATTGTTTAACTGTGAATACGCAAACGTCCAGCCTCACTCCGGTTCTCAGGCGAACAGTGCTGTATATATGGCATTATTGAATCCCGGTGATACGGTTTTAGGGATGAGCCTGGCTCACGGTGGTCACTTAACGCACGGTTCACCGGTTAACTTCTCCGGTAAACATTATCATGTGATTCCTTATGGCATTGATGAAAGTGGTCAGATTAACTACGAAGAAATGGAATCGCTGGCCGTTGAACATAAGCCGAAAATGATTATCGGTGGTTTTTCTGCTTATTCACAGATTGTTGATTGGGCTCGGATGCGTGAAATCGCTGATAAAGTCGGTGCTTACCTGTTTGTTGATATGGCTCATGTGGCAGGTCTGGTTGCTGCTGGTGCTTATCCAACGCCGGTTCCTCACGCTCACGTTGTCACAACCACAACACATAAAACATTAGCGGGCCCTCGTGGTGGTTTGATTCTGTCAAACGCTGGTGAAGATATGTACAAAAAACTGAACTCTGCTGTATTCCCCGGTGGTCAGGGTGGTCCTCTGATGCATGTGATTGCAGCAAAAGCGGTTGCGTTCAAAGAAGCAATGGAACCTGAATTTAAAGCGTATCAGGAACGTGTTGTGCAAAATGCAAAAGCGATGGTTGCTCAGTTTCAAGCTCGCGGCTATAAGATTGTCTCAAATAGTACCGAAAACCACCTTTTCTTAGTTGATTTGATCGACAAAGATATTACGGGTAAAGACGCAGATGCAGCGCTCGGTGCAGCAAATATTACAGTGAATAAGAACTCTGTACCAAATGACCCGCGTAGCCCATTTGTGACATCTGGCATTCGTGTCGGCACACCAGCGATTACCCGACGTGGCTTTACTGTCGATGATGCGAAAGAGTTGGCAGGCTGGATGTGTGATGTGTTGGATAACATCAATGATTCAAGTGTGATTGATGCGACCAAAGCAAAAGTGCTTGAAATTTGTAAGCGTCTCCCTGTTTACGCATAAGTCGTTTTGACATTCTGGTGATAAAAATAAACCCGCTTTAAGCGGGTTTATTGTTGTCAAATCAAGTCGATTCACAGCCAAACAAGATATTTAAAAGTGTCAGGGAAAGGGCAATCGCTTGAGGACATCCTCAGTAAAGGATTAATCTTTAGAGATGCTCAGTGTCGTACCTGACTTACACTTAAATAAGTAGTAATTTTCACTTTCAGTAAATTTGCCTAATCCTTCGCCATCACAGTAATCAATATTGATCCCGCGCATGACTTCGAGTGTATCTTCTGATTTGAGCGCAAATTTAGAGCCGTCGGCACAGACGATGCGAACGCGCCCTGCATTATCCAGCGAGTAGACTTTCACGTCGGTATTACAAAGTTCAAAAGACGCTTCACGGTAGTTATCTTCTTTGGTATTTGAAGCACAACCTGCGAGTGTGAGCGCGAGTCCGACAATGCCCCAGATAGTGGCAGTTTTCATCATATATATCCTTACATCGACAGTGAATTCAAGTTGTCCTCTAGACTATAGAACAACGATCAGAGATTCAATATCATGACACAAATTATGGCAATCGTTTCACATTTGCTATGGCGGTGTTGTTTCTAAGCAAATCGAAAGCATGGCTGTGAGAACGACTTGTGCGAGTTCGTGCCGTTGATAGAGCACTCAGGCCGATGTCATACCGGCCTGAGTTGGGGATTATTTTACTTCAACGCCTTTAGCTTGCAGATCGGCATGATAGGATGAACGAACAAATGGACCACATGCTGCATGAGTAAAGCCCAGATCAAGCGCAATGTCTTTCAGTTCATCAAACTCTTCTGGCGGCACATACCGTTCAACAGGTAGGTGATGGCGGCTCGGTGCCAGATATTGGCCCAAAGTCAGCATGGTTACACCGTGGGCACGCAGATCTTTCAGCACTTCGACGATCTCTTCTTTGGTTTCACCCAGCCCCATCATCAGACCCGATTTAGTCGGGATATCGGGGTGTTGCTGTTTGAATTTTTGTAATAACTCAAGAGACCATTTGTAATTTGCACCGGGTCTGACTTTGCGGTACAAGCGGGGTGCTGTTTCCAGATTGTGATTGAATACATCTGGTGGATTATCTTGCAGGATGGTCAGTGCTGCATCCATTCGACCTCTAAAATCAGGCACCAGCGTTTCGATACGAATATCAGGGTTGAGTGCCCGGATTTCTCGGTTACAGTCGGCAAAATGCTGAGCGCCACCATCACGTAGGTCATCTCGGTCAACCGAGGTGATAACCACATATCTGAGTTTCATATCCCGAATTGTTTGCGCCAATTTGTTTGGCTCTTGTGCATCCGGTGTTAAAGGACGTCCGTGTGCGACATCACAAAAAGGACAGCGACGCGTACAAATCGCGCCCAAAATCATAAAGGTCGCGGTGCCGTGATTAAAGCATTCTGCCAGATTGGGACAGGACGCTTCTTCACAGACTGAATGCAGATTATTCTTGCGCATGGCGGATTTAATATCCTGAATGCGCTGACTATCCGATGGCAGCTTAATCTTCATCCATTCGGGCTTACGCAGTTGTTCTTTCTGTTCGGTCGGCATGTTTTTGACCGGAATCAGTGCCATTTTGTCAGCGTCGCGGTATTTGACGCCTTTTTCCATTTGAATTGGTTTGCTCATGATATTGCTTCTGTTTTGAATTCTACATGCTCGTAACCCAGTGTTGTTACAAGCGTTGTGATGAGTTGTTCTTCGACGGTGTGCATGTCGGATGGGCCGCCGAGCTCACGGATCTGAACCATTTCCATACCTTGATAACCACAAGGGTTAATTCTTAAAAATGGGGATAAGTCCATATTGACATTCAGAGCCAGTCCATGGAAAGAGCAGCCTCTGCGAATCCGTAGTCCCAGAGAGCAGATTTTTTTATTGTCGACATACACACCGGGCGCATCGGCTCTGGCCTGTGACTGAATATCAAATGCATTCAGGGTCTCGATGACAATGTTTTCAATGTGTGTGACGAGTTCTCTGACGCCAAGCTTCTTACGTCTTAGATCGAGAAGAAAATAAACGACCAGTTGCCCGGGTCCATGATAAGTGACTTGCCCACCGCGATCACTCTGGATGACGGGGATGTCTCCCGGGTTGAGAATGTGTTCCGCTTTTCCGGCTTGACCCTGCGTAAACACAGGATGATGTTCAACCAGCCAGACTTCATCACAGGTTGTCTCTGTTCGCTGGTCGGTAAAATCGTGCATCGCTTGCCAGATAGGCTGATAGTCCTGTTGACCGAGTCGTTTGATAACGAGTTGGTTCTCCATAATATGACTCATCCGCGATAAATAAAGTGTTTGGATTATAAACTGCTTCGAGCAATGGAACTACTCAATGATGATAAAAAAATGGCCGCATCTTTAGATGAGCCATTCTAACGATCTGATTAATAAGGAAAGACTACTGTTGTTATATTTCAAAAAAAATTGAATCTTTCAAAAAATAATAGAGTTTTGCGATTGTATATACAGCTTTTATCTTGCTTACAGAACCATACGTACAATATCAATCTCACCTAACTCTTTGTAGAGTGTCTCGACCTGTTCGATCGATGTCGCGGTGATATTGATAGAAACTGAATGATAGTTTCCTTTCGCGCTTGGCTTAACGGTTGGACTGTAATCACCGGGTGCATGACGTTGGATGACCTCGAGAACCAGTTCTGGTAACTCCGGTTTTGCATGGCCCATAACCTTGTAGGTAAATGAACAAGGAAATTCAAGCAAATCTTTCAGTTTTGCATCTGAGTTTATTGTCAACATAAGTGCAACTCCGGCTGAGGTCGATAGATAAGGGAGAGAATCATACTGATTAATGACATGGATCTCAAGATGCACTTTTATGCTCAAATTGTGTGTATTTGTGTGGTTTCTCGCAAACTTTATCGGTTTATTGAATGATTTTAGTTATATAAAGTTAGTTTATATTCTGAATGTGAATTTACTCGAATACTGCTTTAGTGAAGGGTGTGGTACTCAATAAAAAATAAATGTATAAAGATTAATATGTTAGTGAAGTGCTATGCAGATGAGCGTGTTCGGCTGTGATTCGTCTTATATTGAGCGTATTGTTTATGCAACTAATTCGTGTGTGCTGAAACTGAATCTTGGGGTTATTCTGATTAGAGATGACATTGATTTTGTCGTGGGTTTTGTAGGTTAAGAAATAATGCAGCAGATTGCTAAAAACGCGCATCGAAAAAAAATTCGTATTCAAGAAACATGGAAGTTTGTCCTGTTCTGTTGTGTGTATGTCATTTCCTGTGTTTCTTTTGTGGCATATCTGTATGTCCAAGCGAAGCAATCGATTGAGGATGATCTGAATAATCGGCTCTATCATGGTGCTTTGGTCGCCTCTGCGGTTTTGGGAGAGCATTACCATGACGAATTAATTAATAAAAATTCTAAAACGGAAGCCGAAGATTGGCATGCGATCGAGCGATTGACCGAATATAGCAGAAAGATGGATCTGACTTATATTTATACGGTGATTGAGCGGGGCGGACAGGCGGTTCTCGTATCATCCAGCGCATCTAAAGATGAGTTGAAAAATAATACTTATGTCCGCTTTTTTGATCCCTATCCTGATGCCAGCCACCAATTACTCACCGCATTACATGAAGATCGTATTATCTGGGCGGATTATGATGACCATTGGGGCGACTTTCGTGCTGTCTTCGTCCCGATGCGATCCGCAGATGGCTCGCGCTACATTGCTGCGGCCGAGATGTCGATGAGAGAGTATTACGCACACCAAAAAGCAGAGGAAGGTGAGACTCGCCTTCGCTTGGCTGGATTTTCTATTTTTCTCTTTATCAATTTCAGCATTTTGGTTGGGGTGTATTTAACGTATATCCGACATAACTTGATGCAGTTACGTCGTAGTACCGCTGCACTACAAGCGGCCAGAAAAACCGCTGAATCTGCCAACCGGGCCAAAAGTAAATTTGTTGCGGTGATGAGTCATGAAATCCGAACACCGTTGAATGGCATTCTTGGTGCCACCGAACTTCTGAGCCATTCCCGTTTGGATGCCAAACAGCAAGAGTTTCTCAATATTATTGAGTCTGGTGGGAGTTCATTACTGGCGATTGTGAATGATATCCTTGATCTGTCGAAAATTGAGGCAGATAAAATTACCTTCGAGCCTGACAACTTCGAGCTACGTCCACTGATCTCGACCGTGATTGATTTAATTCGTCCACAACTGAAATCGTCAGAGATTCAACTGAGTTATGAGATTAGCGATGATGTGCCTCAATATATCCGGAGCGACCCCAAAAAGCTGCAACAGATTTTGATTAATTTGTTAGGGAATGCAGCCAAGTTTACTTATCACGGTGAAATTCATCTTCGCGTAAATCTAACATTCGATGAGAGTAAGCCTCGTCTTGTCTTTAAGATTAAGGATTCAGGCATCGGGATTGAACAAGAACACCTGAAACGTCTGTTTCAGCCTTTCATGCAAGTGGGGTCCCACGTGGGAGGCACAGGGTTAGGTCTTTCGATTTGTAAGAGCTTTGTTGAAATGATGGGGGGAGATATTCAGGTCGAAAGTATGCCCGGACTTGGGGCGACATTTTGGTTTGATATTCCCTATCAGGGCGTCGGACAGGGGAGTGACCCAGCTGTTAAAAACAGACTGTCGCTCCAGTATCATAGGCCGCTGAATATTCTGGTGGTCGATGATAGTTCACTCAATCAATCGTTAGCTCGGTTTATGTTGGAGAAATTAGGTCATCGGGTTTATACCATCGAAGATGGCACCCAAGTGTTAAAGACGGTCCAAAACAGCAATTATGATGTGATTTTAATGGATATCTACATGAGCAAGATGAACGGGATGGAAGCAACACGTGAAATTCGCCGCCAGATTGAGATGAAGCAGCCTTATATTGTCGCTTACACGGCTAACGCCAGTGAAGAAGATATTGAGCAGTATAAAACCTGCGGAATGGATGATGTACTGCCGAAACCCGCACAGCTTAAAGATATCGAGAGAGTGTTGCGTCGAGAGTCACTGCTTTGGCCACAACGGACAGCAGAACAAGAGACATAATCGGCAGGCCGTGTACAAGATTGGATGGTTCGATAGCACGAAGCGCTTAGTGACAAAAAAGCCTGACATCGTGTCAGGCTTTTTCTTGAGGGTGATTTTTACATCACGCTATCGTCAGGATTAGAATAACCCTTTAAATAACAAGACGATGTAATCCCATAGACGACTGAAAATACCACCTTTGTTGACATCTTCCAGTGCGATTAATGGATATTGAGCAACATCTTTACCTTCGAGCTGGTAGTACAGTTTACCAACGACATCACCTTTCTTAATCGGGGCTTCCAGCTCTTTCTCTAAGACAAAACTGGCTTTCAGGTTTTTCGCTTGTCCTCTTGGTAACGTAACATAGGTATCTTTATCCACACCTAATGCAACCGTATCTTTGTTACCCATCCAGATACGCTCATTAATAAACGTTTCTCCGGCTTTATGCGGTGCAACAGTTTCAAAGAAGCGGAAGCCATAGCTGAGTAGTTTTTTACTTTCTGACTTCCGTGCATTTGAACTTTTCGTCCCCATCACTACAGCGATCAAACGCATGTTGCCTTCTGTCGCTGAGCTGACAAGGCTGTAACCTGCATGGCTGGTGTGGCCTGTCTTGATGCCATCAACGTTCATGCTCTTATCCCAGAGCAGACCGTTACGGTTATATTGGGTAATGCCGTTATAAGTGAATTTCTTTTCAGAATAGAGTTTATATTCGTTTGGCACATCGCGAATCAGTGCTTGTGCCAAAATTGCCATATCATAAGGCGTTGAATAATGATTACCGTGGTCTAGTCCGTGTACGTTTTCAAAATGAGTATTCTTCATACCGATGGTGTTGGCCCAGGCATTCATCAAATCGACAAACGCATCTTCGGAACCTGCGACATGCTCAGCCATCGCCACACACGCATCATTACCGGATTGGATAATGATACCGCGGTTTAAGTCTTTCACTTTCACGGTTGTTCCAACTTCGATGAACATTTTGGATGAGTCCGGAAAGTTTTTCGCCCATGCGTTTTTACTGATAACCACATCGTCATCTGGAGAAATGTTGCCACGAGCCAGTTCTTGACCGATAACATAACTGGTCATCATTTTGGTCAAACTTGCTGGGGGCAGTTTGGTGTTCATCTCTTTTTCTGCAAGGATCTTACCTGAATGATAATCCATCAGAACATAGCCTCGGGCTGCAATTTGAGGTGCATCCGGAACCACTATCGGAGAGGCTGAAGCAGTGAATGTAAATATTGCTGCTAAGGCAATAAAAGGGGTAGAAATCGACTTCAAAAATATTTTTTTATTCATGATAAATGCAGAATTTTACGATTAGTTATATATATCTTAACAGAAACTCATTTTCTCAAGCCAGACCCAAAGGGCGATTCGGCCAGATTTTCCGGTATTTATTGTATCTGCCGGTGCTTCCTGATAAAGGCGGTGCTGTAGCCCAGCTGTTTCACCTGTTCCAGAGTTTGTTGTGTCTGGGAGTAATCATGAAAGGGGCCGAGAAAAACCCGATGACTACCGTTCAGGCTATCGATATAGCTGGTCACAGATAACTTCTGACTCAAATCTTGCGATAAAGTTCGGGTTCTTTCCAAATGTCTTGAGGAAGAAACTTGAATGACATAGTCAGACTGGTGTTTTTTCGGGGGAGCCGCCGCTGTCACAGTTGGGCGGTCATAAGTCAGTACCTCTATTTTGACGGGGGCAGTGCCTGTCCGGATGACGTCAAGCTTGTATGCTGCGGCATAGCTTAAATCGATAATTCTTCCGGTGTGGAACGGTCCGCGGTCATTGACGCGAACAATCGCTGTTTTTCCATTATTCGTATTTGTAACCCTGACATAGCTGGGAATTGGCAACGTTTTGTGGGCTGCAGTCATGGAGTACATGTCATAAATCTCACCATTGGAGGTTTGATGACCATGGAATTTTTTGCCATACCAAGAGGCAAGCCCTTGTTCCTTAAATCCCTTTGGATTTTTGATGATATGGTATCTCTTTCCCCGAACGGTATAGTCTTTGTTTCCGCCAAGACTATAAGATTCATATTTGGGGTGGGCATCTTCGATATTATCAACGGAGATGGGCTGCTTGGGAGCCACATCATCACGGATATCATAACGGCCGGAGGAGCTACAGCCAGCCATAAACAGAAGGATTGCGCCATAATATAGAAGCAGTCGAATGCTCATCAGATTGCCTTTGAAAATGCTTTTCGGTGAGTATGAATTGACATCAGAATGCCAAAGCCTGCCATGAGTGTTACCATGGATGTCCCACCATAACTGATTAATGGCAGCGGAACGCCAACAACAGGTAAAATTCCACTCACCATACCAATATTGACAAACACGTAGACAAAAAAGCTAAGTACAATACTTCCCGCCATCATTTTTCCGAAAGCGGTCTGGGCATTACTGGCCAGATAAAGACCTCGTCCGATGATAAACAGGTAAACGGAGAGCAAAGCAACAATCCCAATCAGCCCCCATTCTTCGGCAATCACGGCAAAGATAAAATCGGTATGGCGTTCTGGCAGAAATTCAAGTTGTGACTGAGTCCCGTGTAGCCAGCCTTTGCCCAGAATACCACCCGAGCCAATGGCGATCTTACTCTGGATAATGTGATAGCCGGCGCCTAATGGGTCGGATTCGGGGTTGAACAATGTTCGTACACGCACTTTCTGGTACTCACGCATCAAAAAGAACCACAGAATTGGCACAAAAGCCCCTGCGGCAAAGAGCGCGGCAAAGATAATACGCCAGCTAATACCGGCTAGGAATATGACGAAGATTCCGGAAGCTGCAATCAGAATCGATGTCCCTAAATCGGGCTGTTTTGCGATGAGAATTGTCGGGACAAAAACCATAACCAAAGAGACGCAGAGGGTCTTAAATGACGGTGGGAGCGGATGTTTGCCGATATATCGTGCGACCATCAGCGGGACGGCTAGTTTGAGTAATTCTGAAGGCTGAAAACGGATCACTCCGATATCGAGCCAGCGTTGCGCACCTTTCGAAACTTCTCCTGCAATCAGGACTCCAACAAGGAGTAGCACCCCACAGAAAAACAGAAATGGTGCCAAAGATTCATAACTTCGGGGCGATAACTGAGCAAGGCCAACCATGATGGCGACCGCTAAGACCATCCGCATCGCTTGACGCTCCATCATCGCCATATTTTGGCCACTGGCACTATACATCACTACGAGCCCGAACCCCATTACCAGTAGTAGACCGAGTAATAGAGGAAGGTCAATGTGCAAACGTTCAAAGAATGCTCGGCTTTGGCCTGTAGATGGATCGAATTCCATTAGTCTTTCTTCTCTTGTTGGTCTTCATCTAGAATAATGTGATCAAAGATTTTTCGCACCACCGGAGCACCATGGCTGGAGCCGCCTCCCGCATTTTCCAATACGATCGTCACAATGGCTTTCGGGTTATCGACGGGGGCAAATCCAGTGAATAGTGCATGGTCGCGCAAGTGTTCTGCAAGGTCGTCTGCATTATATTCTTCCCCTTCCGCGAGGCCAAAGACCTGAGCTGTCCCTGACTTACCGGCACTTTTATATTTTAGGTGCTTGAATGCATGACGTGCCGTTCCGCGAGGCCCATGATTGACCAGATACATCCCATTGATTGCGATGTTCCAGTATTTTTCCGGTACGCCGGTAATCGGTGGATAGGTTTCAACTTCTGCCATTTGCCGCTTGCTAAAGGGCTCTCCATTTTCAATGGTTGCCCGGAGGAAATGTGGTGCCAGTACCTTACCGTGGTGGACTAAGACTGAGATCGCTTTCGTGATTTGCATCGGCGTTGCAGTCCAATAGCCCTGACCAATTCCAACGGGGATGGTGTCTCCCTGATACCAAGGGGTTCGATGGCGAGCCATTTTCCACTCTCTGGTCGGCATATTGGCTTTACTTTCTTCGAAAATATCAATACCGGTATATTCGCCATAACCGAACATTTTCATCCAGCGAGATAGCCGATCGATGCCCATATCGTAAGCGACTTGATAGAAGAATGTATCAACGGACTCTTCCAATGCTTTGGTGATGTTGACTTTACCATGTCCCCATCGGAGCCAATCCCTGAAAGGCTTGGTTTTTGAATTAGGAATTCGCCAGTATCCCGGATCATTGCGAGTGGTGTGTGGTGTGATGACGCCTTCTTGCAATGCAGAAACAGCAATTAACGGTTTGACAGTGGATGCCGGCGGATAGATGCCTAACGTGGCACGATTGACCAGAGGATGGTCTTTATTACTCAACAGGGCCCGATAAGCTTTACTGGTGATACCATGGACAAAGGCATTGGGATCATAGCTTGGGCTGGAAACCATGGCCAGAACGCCATTGTCTTTCGGATCAAGGACGACGGCTGAGCCTCTTTTGCCATCCAGCAAATGATAAACGTAACGTTGTAAGTTGATGTCTATATTCAATACCAGATCTTTGCCCGGTACCGGCGGCACGTATTTAAGGGTACGGATGACGCGTCCACGGCTGTTGACTTCAACTTCTTGATAACCCGGCATGCCGTGTAAAATATCTTCGTAATAGCGTTCGATACCCAACTTACCGATGTCACGGGTTGCCTGATAATTGACCTCTTTTGCTTCTCGTTTCAGGCGTTCAATATCGTGATCGTTGATTCGGGACACATAGCCGATTACATGAGTCAGCATTTTACCGAAAGGGTAATAACGCTTTAGACGGGCTGTGACAGCAACGCCCGGATATTTGTATTGATTTACCGAAAATTTAGCAACTTCTTCCGGTGTTAATTGCGTCAGGATCGGTACAGAATTGAAGCGTCGGGTTTGACGTAACTCTTTGTGGAAAGCTGCAACTTGCTCCGGCGAAATATCAACGACTTGTCTTAACCGTTGGATCGTCGCATCCATATTATCGACTTGTTCCGGTGTAATCTCCAAATCAAAGATAGGACGGTTCTCTGCCAGTAAGACCCCATTACGATCATAAATCAGCCCACGGTTTGGAGCGATAGGGACAATTTTAATCCGGTTATCGTTAGAGCGGGTTCTGTAATCCTGAAATTGCACAACCTGAAGGGTATACAAGTTTGCGATTAACACACCAACCAGAATGATAATCGCTAAAAACGAAATGATGGCCCTGTTTCGAAACAGATTGTCTTCTGACTTGTAGTCTCGGATCTGACTGCGTTTGCGAAGCATCTCGTATTATTCTCGATGATAAGGATGGTTGGTGGTCACACTCCAGGCCCGGTATAAACTTTCAGCCATCACAATACGGACTAAAGGGTGAGGGAGGGTCAGCGGTGATAAAGACCAGCTTTGCTCTGCGGCTTGTTTGCAGGCTGGTGATAACCCTTCTGGGCCACCAATTAAGATGGAGACATTACGGGCATCTAATTTCCAACTTTCCATCTGTTGTGCTAGTTGGTGGGTATCCCAGCGCTTTCCCGGAATATCGAGAGTAACAATACGATGTCCTTTTGGAATTGCAGCGAGCATCGCTTCCCCTTCCTTATCGAGTATTCTCGGGATATCTGCATTTTTACCCCGCTTTCCTGCAGGGATTTCAATCAGCTCTAAAGGCATATCATGCGGGAAGCGACGTTGATATTCATTGAATCCCTGCTCAACCCATTGGGGCATTTTTGTGCCCACAGCAACTAGCTGAATCTTCACGCTTTAGCTCCAGAGTTTTTCAAGCTGATAGAGCGATCGCTGTTCTTCTTGCATGACGTGCAACATCGATGTTCCCATATCCAGCACGACCCATTCTCCTTCTGAGTCACCTTCCATTCCCAAAGGAGGCATGCCTAATTTTTTGGCTTCACTGGCGACATGATTGGCAATCGATGACACATGACGTTTTGATGTTCCGGTGCAGATCACCATGTAGTCGGTGACGCTGGATTTTCCGGTGACATGAAGTGCTGTGATATTTTCAGCTTTCATATCATCTGCTTTATCCACTAAAAAATTTTTCAGTTCTTCGTGCTGCAATGAAATTTCCTCTCACTTTGTTCTACTTTTCAATGACTCATTTTATGAGCAGATTCGAATCTTTCACGTATTTCAAACCTGTTTAAAGTATATCATGCTTTTAATCAGGCAAAGCGGGTGTCAAACCGGCTTGGGTAAATTGTAAGCTAAATGCCTGAAGTAGCGGCCATGGATTGATGTCATAGCGTGTTTTGACCGAGAGTTCAATATGACTCAAGGCATGAATCAGCATGTATAGTTTGTCCGCACTGAGTCGATTGAGTGCATTGACATAAAGTGAACGCTTATTTTTCCAGATGCGGTGTTTATCCATCAATGTATGCAGCGAGGCATCCTGTTGCTCGGCTTGAAGGGTGGTCAGCAAGCGTAATTCTTTCTGGACTGAACGTAACAGTAATACGGGTTCAGTGCCTTCGGCTTCGAGCTGACGTAAAATTCGTTGGCAACGGTTGGATTTGCCGTCCAGTAAAGCATCTGTCCAGTTGTAAACCGTAAAATGATTATGTCGGGATAGCGATGCTTCGACTCGGATCAGTGTCAGTTGCCCGTCGGGATAGAGTAGCGCTAGTTTTTCCAGACTCTGAGCAAGAGCCAGTAGGTTTCCCTCATGCCATTGTGCCAACATTTGTAATGCTTCCGGGTCGGGAACGAGTTCCAGTTTCCGGCAACGTTGCATGACGAATTGTGGCAGACGGTTGAGATCTGGTGTCAGGCAGTTAACCAAGCAGCCTTGTGTGGCTAAGGCTTTAAACCATTTGGTATTTTCCTGCGCTTTGGTGAGTTTATTGCCAATCACCACCAGAATCGTATCCGGATGTAACATTTCTCCCAGCGCAAGTAACTGTCCCGTCAACTGCGCATTCATATTACCGTCAGGGAGGGTTAACTCGACCATTTGTTGGCTCGAAAACAGACTAAATGCCTGAAAATGGTCAAAGACTTGGTGCCAATCCAGTGTGCTGTCGGCCTGATAACGGTAGATTTCAGTAAAACCTTGCGCTTTGGCTTTCTGGGCAATCGAGAGCCGGGACTCTTGCAATAATAATGGTTCATTTCCGAAGAGGAGATAAACTGGCATCAACTGATGTTGAAGATGTTCCGGCAATTTTTCCGCAAATATACGCATCAAAATCTCAGTTAAACTCTATTGGCTTATGGTGTGTTGTTCCGTTGAAACCTCAGTGGTTGACACATGGCTATCACCTTGCTCAGACATCTTGTGTTGCCGTGAACGCTCTGAACGTTCAGATAAAGTCAGGTCTGGTTTTAAACGCGCCATGAGACGGATAATCTGAGATGAAGCCAGTTGACGCATCTCATCAATGAGCATGGCACTTTCCATTGACTTTGCCAAAGCCGTGAGCGGGTTGTCCAGATAACTACGCGTAACCGTCGTTGTGAAGGTTTTGGTACCCACATCGGGAACTGTAACGCGGAACGTCGCATTGAGTGTCAGCTCTTTTTCCGCTGCGATTGTATTCTGATAAATAGACAGTGTTCTTGATGAAATCGCTTCGCTGACGAGATGTAAATTAGGAATGTCTTCAGCCGGTTCAACAATCTCAATTTCATTCAGTCTCAGCCGGTTTTTAACGATTCGGGTAAACTGACTGTATTGGTCGTAACTGGTCACCGATAGCTTATCTAACGCTTCCGGCACATCATAATCTCCCCGTAAATGAAAACCGCAGGCCGTCAACGAGATTGTCAGCAGTGTCAGGAAAATATGTCGTAGTAATGAGGGATGAAGTGAACGCATTCGAGTCCTATTTTAATCTATTGAACAGAGATAGTTCCAGACCATCACACCGTGTGACAAACCATCGATGATGGGAAATATCCACTAGAGTCAGTAAACATTATCAACGTCTGTCTACTGACTCCTATTTAGTGATTGAGTTCATCACAATTCAAGATGGTACGTTATTCTTTGAGCAACGTACCATCTTTTTAGTACGATCTTGTTCGTCACGTACTATTCGCATTTGCAAACATGTTGGTGTTGTTAACAGACAAATTGATTTATAACGTGCAATTTGTTGTGAACATACAATCTGTTGTGAACATACAATCCAATCAGTTTGCCACAATGCTCAGTAGCTTACCCGGAACATAGATCACTTTGCGGATCGTCAGACCATCGGTAAATTTCTGAACATTTTCGTCTTGCAGTCCCAAGCTTTCTACTTGCTCTTGGGGGGCATCTGCGGCAACGGTCAGTTTACCACGCACCTTACCATTGACTTGCAGAACAATCAGTTTTTCATCTTCGACCAGCGCTTTTTCATCGTAGGTCGGCCAAGGGGCATGATCGAGATCCGAATTCCCTAAAGCTTGCCACATTTCGAAGCAGATATGCGGTGTAATTGGTGACAGCATCACCACAATTGCTTTGAGAGATTCGTCCAGTATGGCGCGATCCTGAGGATTTTCCTGAGGGGCTTTGCCCAATTTGTTCATTAATTCCATAATCGCGGCTATCGCGGTATTGAACGTCTGACGGCGCTCAATATCGTCGGTAACTTTTGCAATGGTCTTATGAACTTCTCGACGAAGTGCTTTTTGTTCATTATTCAGTGATTGTGGTTCAACGGCAGGCGCTTCGCCTTGAGTGGTATGCTCAAGTACCAGCTTCCAGACACGTTTCAAAAAGCGGTTTGCGCCTTCAACGCCTGATTCCTGCCATTCCAACGTCATATCCGCAGGGGAGGCAAACATCATAAACAGTCGGACCGTATCCGCACCGTATTTGTCGACCATTTCCTGAGGGTCGATACCGTTATTTTTCGATTTCGACATTTTGACCATGCCGGAATGCGCTACCTGACGCCCTTTTGCATCGATGGCAGAGGTGATACGTCCTTTGCCGTCACGCTCAATTTTTACTTCAGTTGGTGAAACCCATTCTTTGCCACCTTTTTCATTCTGGTAGCTGAATGCATCGGCCAAAACCATACCTTGGCACAACAACTTCTTGAATGGCTCATCTGAAGAGATATAACCGGCATCACGAAGGAGTTTATGGAAGAAGCGTGAATAAAGCAGGTGCATACATGCGTGTTCAATACCGCCGACATACTGATCGACAGGGAGCCAATAGTTAGCTTGCTCGGGATCTACGATTTGATCGGCTTGCGGTGAACAGTAGCGAGCGTAATACCAGGATGATTCCATAAAGGTATCGAAAGTATCGGTTTCACGCAGTGCTGGTTGACCGTTATAAGTCGTTTCAGCCCATGTTTTGTCTGCTTTAATCGGGCTGGTCACTCCATCCATCACGACATCTTCCGGGAGGCGTACGGGTAATTGGTCGGCTGGTACCGGATGAACTTCACCGTCTTGCGTGGTGACCATCGGGATTGGTGCACCCCAGTAGCGTTGGCGGGAGACACCCCAGTCACGCAAACGGAAATTGACGGTCTTGCGTCCTTTGCCTTCTGATTCGAGTCTGGCGGCAATGGCATCCAGCGCTTGGTCGAAGTTCAGACCATCAAACTCACCGGAATTGCACAAGATGCCTTTTTCTGTATAAGCCGCTTCAGCAATATCAAAGGAGCTTCCGTCGGTTGGTTGAATGACCGGTTGAATATCTAGCCCGTATTTAGTCGCAAATTCAAAGTCTCGCTGGTCATGGGCAGGGACAGCCATGACTGCACCTGTGCCGTAATCCATCAGGACAAAATTGGCAATATAGACTGGCACTTCACGTCCATTGAGTGGGTGGATGGCTTTCAGGCCCGTATCGATGCCTTTCTTCTCCATTGTTGCCAATTCGGCTTCAGCAACTTTGTTATTTTTACACGCTTCGATAAATTGCTCGATTTCCGGACTATTCTGCGCAGCAATGGCCGCCAACGGATGACCTGCTGCGATACCGACATAAGTCACTCCCATTAATGTATCCGGACGAGTGGTGTAGACTTCCAGTGCGCCGTAGTTCGGAACGTCAAACTGTAACTCAACCCCTTCAGAACGACCAATCCAGTTACGCTGCATGGTTTTAACCATTTCTGGCCAGCCGTCCAGTGTATCCAGATCGTCCAGAAGTTCCTGAGCATAAGCGGTGATTTTAATAAACCATTGCGGGATTTCTTTCTGTTCGACGGGGGTATCACAACGCCAGCAACAGCCGCTTTCGACCTGTTCGTTGGCCAGAACCGTTTGGTCGGTCGGACACCAGTTTACAGAAGAGGTTTTTTTGTAGACTAAGCCTTTTTCATACAACTTGGTGAAGAACTCTTGTTCCCAGCGGTAGTATTCAGGGCGGCAGGTTGCAAACTCCCGGTTCCAGTCATAGCCAAATCCCAGCAGTTTCAACTGGTTTTTCATGTATTCGATATTTTCATAGGTCCACGGTGCCGGTGCAGTTTTATTTTTAACTGCTGCATTTTCAGCCGGAAGACCGAATGCATCCCATCCAATGGGCTGCATGACATTTTTACCTTGCAGGCGTTGAAAGCGGGAAATCACATCACCGATCGTATAATTACGTACGTGTCCCATGTGTAGTCGGCCACTTGGGTACGGAAACATAGATAAACAGTAAAATTTTTCTCTGCTAGGATCTTCTGTAACAGTAAAGGTTTTGCTACTTTCCCAATGCGCTTGAACTTTGGGCTCAATTTCTTGTGGATTATATTGTTCTTGCATCGATGATGTCCGATTATCTTGGAATTTGTGAGTTCAGTTAGAACAGGTACGAATAGATCGCCATAGAATACCTAAAGCGAGAGTACACAACAATAGTCAATCTAGTTTGGAAGAGGTTTGTCATGTCAAAACATAAATCGGGATATGAAACTCTGTTACAAGAGGTGGTTGAAACCGTACAACAGAGTCCGGAACGGCTACAGCATGCAATCGAAACATCGGAAAAAGTGGTTCAGGCTGCATCTGATATGACTAAAGATGAATTGGCACTAATCTCTGCTTATATGAAAGCCGATTTGCATGAGTTTGCTGAACATTATGAGGAAAGCAAAAGTGGTCCTTTTTCTGTGATGATTTCTAACTCGATCTGGGAGGCTTTAGCATCGATTACGGATCGAACAGCGTTAGAATGGGCGGAACTCCATCATGAACTGGATCATCAAGGGACGTATAAAGCGGGTGATGTGATTGGCCTTGGCGTACTGGTTTGTGAACGGTGTGGTCATAAAATGGAATATAACCACCCGACAGAAATTATCCCTTGTATGAACTGCGGTCATGAGCAGTTCAGCCGGGTTTCTTTTCACTCAAAGTCGTGACAGAAAGGCTGAACTTTGTCACCCGCTTACGTCATATCGTTACTGAGCACGAGAGCGGGTGATGATAAATCCTAAGCATAAACTGAACGCTATCCAGCCATAAAGTGGCCACGAGCCTAATATGCGATAAGGCGTTTTTCCTTGAGTTGGTGTCAGTGTCGTTTTGAGAACACCCGCTTCAAATTGTGGCAACCGATGGGTGATTTTCCCTCGATAGTCAGTGATGGCTGTCACGCCATTATTGGTTGAACGAATGAGGGGAATCCCCAGTTCAAGTGCCCGCATTCTCGCGATTTCCATATGCTGGAGCGGGCCGATCGAGCGTCCAAACCAAGCATCGTTTGACAAGGTCAGCAGAAAATCAGTCTGATCGGTGACATTTTCCCGAATCTGTTCGTTAAATACGATTTCATAGCAAAGTGCAGCCACGAAGAAGCGGCCATTTGCCTGAATATTTGGCTGAATATAGGGGCCCGGAGAAAATGAAGACATGGGGAGATTGAACAGTGGAGCCAGTGGTCGTAGCCACTGCTCAAAGGGAACAAACTCGCCAAATGGCAGCAGATGATGTTTCTTATATTTGGGTCTGTTGACACTTTGGTATACGGGTGTTCCCTGACCGAGCGCAAGAATACTGTTATAGAATGTGTGATTATCGGGTCTGGTTAATATCCCCGTGAGTAGTGCTGAGTGATTTTCTCGGGCGTGTTCATCCAGAGAGCTCAGATACGCTGGTAATTCATGTTCAAAGGCTGGAATTGCGGCTTCCGGCCAGATGATAATATCTGCATCCCAGTTCTCTTGCGTGTAATCTGCATATTTCATCAGCGTTGGCCATCGCTCGCTGGGACGCCATTTGAGCGCTTGATCAATATTGCCTTGAACAAGCGCAACGGTGGTTTGACGTTCAGGTTGTGGAGAGACCCAGTGAACCCAATTGAGGCCAGCTGCAATCCCGTAAATACCGAATGGAACGAGTAGGGCGCGCCACTGTCGCTGCAAAGTGAAATATGCCATCGCCGCTGAGATTAAGGCTATCGCGAGTGTGATTAGTTCGACGCCTCCGATGGGGGCATAATTTGCTAAAGGCGTATCGATTTGGCTATATCCGAGCCAGAGCCACGGAAAACCAGTAAATACCCACCCCCTTAACCATTCGTTCACCAGCCAAAGCGCAGGAGCTGCCAATAGATAGCGGATTGCAGATTCTCGAGGAAAATATCGGTTCAGGACATAACTGAACAAGGCCGGATAAAGAGCCAGATAAGCAGAAAGTAACCCCATTAGGAGAATGCTAACCACTTTCGGTACACCACCAAACGTATCAATGCTGACGTGAATCCAATAGACCCCGTGACCGAAGAATCCGAGTCCCCAAAGTAGCCCTACCAGGAAAGCTTGTTTCGCTGAACGCTGATATAACAGAAGAAATAAAAAATACAGAGAGAGGAAGGCTAACGGCCACCATGCATAGGGTGCAAAAGCAAATGACCCGATGGCACCAGAAAAAACGGCCATGAATGGCCGTATAAAACGAGAATAGTTTGGATTAGACATCAGTGATTATGATTGAACTCGATAGAGAATAGTTACCGATTATATTACTATTCTTGGAACTCTTCTGAAACGGTTTCAACGTCAGGAATTGTCACTTGTAGTTGAACAACGCGCCGATTATCTGCACTGGTCACTTTAAACTGATAGTCAGACAATTGAACCACTTCACCCCGTTCAGGGAGATGACCGAATGCTGTCATCACCAGCCCACCAACGGTATCCACTTCTTCATCACTGAAGTTGGTGCCGAATGTCTGATTAAAGTCTTCAATCGTCGTCAGAGCATTGATGGAAAAGGTATGTTTGCTTAGTTTTCGGATATCCTGTTGTTCTTCATCATCGGTCTCATCTTCGATATCTCCGACGATTTCTTCCAGTATATCCTCGATTGTCACCAGCCCGGACACTCCGCCAAATTCATCGACAACAATCGCCATGTGGTAGCGTTCTTCCCGGAACTCTTTCAACAACCGATCTACGCGCTTACTTTCGGGAACGACCACCGCAGGACGGATAACTTCATCAATATGAAATGGTGTACATGTTGAACCGAGATATTTGAGTAGATCTTTTGCCAGCAAGATACCATCAACATGGTCTTTATCTTCACTGATGATGGGATACCGTGAGTGTTGGGCATCTGTGATGAGAGTGATGAGTTTGTCGAGAGATGCATCTCGGTCAATCGTCACCATCTGAGAGCGGGGTATCATAATATCCCGAACTCGCATTTCAGAAATTTGAATGACCCCTTCCAACATATCTTTCGTATCGTGATCGATCAGGTCGTTGATTTCCGAATCTCGGATAACTTCTACCAATTCCTGTCGATCTTTGGGGTCGCCCTGAAAAAGCTGACCTAAACGTCCAAAAAAGGACTTCTTACTCGGACCTTCAGAATTCTGCGAATTGTCTTCGTTCATTGTTACTCTATTCAGTCACGCTATCAGACGTGTGATAGCACACATCGTAGAACAGGGGGGTGTTGATTATCTGTTCTACTATTTCTCTGTTAAATATGGGTCTTGATAGCCCAATTTCAACATGATTTCTGTTTCGAGTGACTCCATTTCTACAGCTTCGTCATCGTCGATATGATCATAACCTAACAGATGAAGGCTACCATGTACAACCATATGCGCCCAATGAGCGAGTAACGGTTTATGCTGCTCATCGGATTCTTGTTCGACAACTTCGCGGCAAATGACTAGATCGCCTAACAGATCCAGTGTGACACCCGGTGGTGATTCAAACGGAAATGACAATACATTGGTCGGTTTGTCTTTTCCACGATATTGAGAGTTTAGTTGCTGACTTTCAGCGTGGTCAACAATTCGAACGGTGACTTCTGCTTGTGTCTGAAAAGGGGAGACTGCTGCCGTGAGCCAGCGAGAAAAATTCGCTTCAGAGGGAATGTTTTCTGAATGTTCTACGGCAACTTGTAAATCGAGCACAATACTCATGACTGATCAGACTCCGGTACGGTGGGAGAAGTGTCTTGTTGCTCTTCAGCAGCGCGATTTTGTTGTGCTTCGCGACGTCTTTTCTCGTACTCTTTACGCTCTCTTTGATCTTGTGCTTCCCATTTTTCATAAGCATTGATAATCCGGGCAACAACCGGATGACGAACGACATCGTCTGCCTGGAAAAAATTGAAGCTGATTTCATTGACGTCATTCAGAACTTCAACTGCGTGACGGAGTCCTGATTTGGCACCACGAGGTAGGTCAATCTGAGTTACATCACCAGTGATGACCGCTCTTGAATTGAAACCGATACGGGTCAAAAACATTTTCATCTGTTCGACCGTGGTATTCTGGCTTTCATCCAAGATAATAAATGCATCGTTGAGTGTCCGGCCTCGCATATAGGCGAGAGGAGCCACTTCAATTACGTTTCTCTCAATCAGCTTTTCAACCCGTTCAAAGCCTAGCATTTCAAACAGCGCATCGTATAGTGGACGAAGGTAAGGATCGACTTTTTGACTGAGATCGCCCGGAAGAAATCCGAGTTTCTCTCCCGCTTCAACGGCTGGACGTGTTAACAGAATACGACGAATTTCTTGTCGTTCGAGCGCGTCAACGGCTGCGGCTACGGCAAGATATGTTTTTCCTGTACCGGCAGGGCCAACCCCAAAAGTAATATCATGAGTCACCATATTCATCAGATATTGTGCCTGATTGGGTGTTCTGGGTTTTATCATCCCTTTCTTCGTTTTGACGAAGACTTCTTTCCCGTGCTCAAAGGAAGGTTCAGCATGCTGTTCCAGAATACCGGACTCTTTGATGGCAAGGTGAATTTGTTCAGGCTCAATATCCGGAATTTGTCCTCTGACCGGTGCCGTATTCACGTAAAGCGTTTTGAGAATATCGATAGCTGCCGTTGCGGTATGCGGTTTACCGACGACGGTAAACTGGTGATTGCGGTAATTGATTTCAACGCCCAGACGACGTTCAAGCTGCTTGATATTATCATCAAACGGCCCACACAGACTGGCAAGGCGACGGTTATCGGATGGTTCCAGACTGATTTCAAGTGTGATAATTTTATTACTCAATGTGACCTCTCATGGTGCCATCCTCGGGTTTCCGATTTTGACCGGAAACCGGATGGGGAATTGTTCGAGACTATGGGGTAAAGGTAGCAACTCCCAGTTCATTTTCTCGACGTGTCTTTTGGATCATCTCCAGCGGGGAAGTAACCACGCGCAGATCCATTTCCTGCTCGGTACGAATCAGTTCACCGCGCAGAGAGTTCGGGAAAACATCCACAATCTTGACATCAACAAACTGACCGATCAGGTCTGCTGAACCTTCAAAATTCACAACACGATTATTTTCTGTTCTACCCCGTAATTCCATCAAATTCTTTTTCGATGGTCCTTCAACCAGAATACGTTGCTCAGTATCTGACATCAGACGTGAGTAGCGCATTGCCTGACTATTAATGGTTTGCTGTAATTCATACAGACGCTCTTTCTTCACAGCTTCGCTCAGATCGCAAGGGTAATCTGCTGCCGGTGTACCCGGGCGAGGAGAGAAGATGAAGCTGAAACTCATATCAAAGTCTACATCTCGAATCAGTTTCATCGTATCCTGAAAATCTTTATCCGATTCTCCGGGGAAGCCGACAATAAAGTCAGAACTGATTTGAATATTCGGACGTGCTTTGCGTAGTTTACGAATGATCGATTTATATTCAATGGCCGTATGCGGACGTTTCATCATTGTTAAAATACGATCAGAGCCACTTTGTACCGGGAGATGCAGGAAGCTGACCAATTCCGGAGTATCTTCGTAAACCGCTATAATATCGTCGGTGAATTCCAACGGATGGCTTGTCGTGAAACGGATCCGGTCAATACCATCAATCGATGCAACCAACCGTAATAGATCTGCAAATGAGCAAATTTCACCATCATGCGTGGCGCCACGGTACGCATTGACGTTCTGCCCGAGCAGGTTGACCTCGCGAACGCCTTGTTCGGCAAGTTGCGCAATTTCATACAGCACATCATCCATTGGACGGCTGACTTCTTCACCACGTGTATACGGCACCACACAGTAAGTGCAGTATTTTGAGCAGCCTTCCATGATAGAAACATAAGCTGTTGCACCATCTGCCCGAGGCTCCGGCAGACTGTCAAATTTTTCAATTTCTGGGAAGGAAATGTCCATGACGGGCGCTTCATCAGATTGAGATTGCTTAATCATTTCCGGCAGGCGATGTAGCGTTTGTGGTCCAAAGATCACATCAACGAATGGTGCCCGTTCACGGATATGGTCACCTTCTTGAGTGGCGACGCAACCACCGACGCCAATGACAACACCCGGCTTATTATCCTTTAAGTTTTTCCAGCGACCTAATTGATGGAATACCTTTTCTTGCGCTTTTTCTCGGATTGAACAGGTATTCAATAGTAGGACATCTGCTTCCTCTGGTTCTTCTGTTAACTCATAGCCATTTGCTGCGTTGAGTAGGTCGGCCATTTTGGATGAATCATATTCATTCATTTGGCAACCCCAGGTTTTAATTAGCAGTTTCTTACTCATCTCACTTTCGCTCGTTTTGTCTGTCTGAATGCTTTGGGGCTCATGCCCTAGTATATACTGAAAATTACCGTACTGACGGTAAGCGGCGTATTGTACTGTTTTCAAAACCTGCTGACCAGTGTTTAACACTGATCACAATATACAATGAAACGGCAATCAGAAGTTTGATGTCCTTTAGTGTTAAATCATTCGCAATATCTTTGTCTGACTAAGTGAATGAGACAAAATCAGTTCTCAAGATGCCAGTGAGCCCGTACAATCACGGGGTCAAAATTAGTCATAAGTAGTCAGCATTATGGAAACATATCAAGTTGCTGTTGTCGGTGGTGGCATGGTCGGTGCCGCTTTAGCCTTGGGGTTGGCACAGCAGGGTAAAAAAGTTGTTTTACTGGAAAGCCATCAGCCGCAGCCTTTTGATGCAACTCAGCCCATGGATGTCCGGGTTTCTGCTATCTCGATGGCCTCGGTCAAACTGCTTGAATCATTGGGAGTGTGGCAACATATTGAGTCGATGCGAGTGTGTCCCTACCGCCGCCTTGAAACATGGGAATCTGTTGAATGCAGAACCAGTTTTAATGCGCATGATATCGGGTTGGAACAGTTGGGTTACATGGTTGAAAACCGTATTATCCAACTTGGCATATGGCAGGCATTTCAGCAATATCCTAATTTAACGGTAAAGTGCCCGAGCCGCTTACAAAAGATTGAGTTCGGTGAGCAGGAGAATTGTTTACATCTGGATAAAGAACCGATGATTTGTGCTCAGTGGGTTGTCGGTGCCGATGGTGCTCATTCTCAGGTGCGTGATTTCGCTCGTATTGGGGTCACCGCATGGGATTATCGTCAACACTGTATGCTGATTCATGTAAAGACCGAACAGCCACAACAGGACGTGACTTGGCAACGCTTTTATCCATCAGGCCCGCGTTCATTTTTACCGTTAAGTGGGCATCAGGCTTCACTCGTCTGGTACGATTCACCCCAGAAAATTCGCCAATTGAGCCAGTTATCTTCAACACAACTGGCGCAACAAATTCAAGCTCATTTCCCTCCAGAGCTTGGAGAGATCGATGTGGTTCAGCATGGATCATTTGCTTTGACTCGGCGCCATGCACATCAATATGTTGCCAAACGTTGTGTTTTGATTGGTGATGCGGCTCATACGATTCATCCGCTTGCCGGACAAGGTGTGAATCTCGGCTTTAAAGATGTGAAGTGTTTGCTCAAGCAGCTTTCAGAATCGAGAGAGCTCAACGAAAGCGCTTTTGTGCGTTACGAACAGCGTAGAAGGCCGGATAATTTACTGATGCAAACAGGAATGGATGTATTTTATAAAACTTTTAGCAACGATCATACACCAGTAAAAATCGTCAGAAATGTTGCCTTAAAATTAGCAAATCATTCCGGGATGCTTAAAAAACAAGTGTTACGTTACGCGATTGGTTTGTCATGAAGGGGAAAGGACATATAAAAAACGCTGCTTTTGGGGCAGCGTTTAATGAATAAACATTCTCACGATGGTGATTGTGTTTATTTGGTCACTCGTAGTACAGGCGTTTCACCAACAACAACTGAACCAGAGAGTTTGTTCAGTTCTTTGATTTCATCCATGTTTGAGATCACAACTGGTGTTAGCGTTGATTTTGCTTTTTCTTCTAAAAGCGCAAGATCAAATTCAATCACAGTGTCACCTGCTTTAACAGGTTGGCCTTCTTCTGCGATACGCTTGAACCCTTCGCCTTTCAGTTCAACAGTATCGATACCGAAATGAACGAATAACTCGACGCCATCTTCTGATTCAATAGAAAATGCATGATTTGTTTCGAAGATTTTACCAATTGTGCCGTTTACAGGAGCAACCATCTTATCTCCAGATGGTTTGATAGCAATGCCATCTCCAACGATTTTTTCAGCAAAAACGACATCAGGCACATCTTCAATATTGACGATTTCACCAGATAACGGTGCAATAATATCAATTGCGCCTGTGTCAGCACTGTCGTCAGATACTAACTTTTTAAGTTTGTCAAACAGCCCCATTGTGTCAGCTCCTAAAGTTTGAATTTATTCTTTCGGGTTATAGTATACTAATGATATGCAGTAGGCGACCACTTTTGTGGGCCCACTGCAAATGCTTATATCATTATTGTGACTTTTCTGAGATAAACTTCTCTACACAAGCATCAATTTCTTCAGCTGTAGGGAAAGATAGTGCTTCCTCAGCCATCGCTTTGACCGCCTGAAAGTCTACATCTCGAATCACTTTTTTCACTTTCGGGATAGAGATGCCACTCATTGAGAATTCATCAAGTCCCATACCCAGAAGAAGTAGTGTTGCCCGTTCATCACCGGCAAGTTCACCACACATCCCAGTCCATTTGCCTTCTGCGTGAGAAGCATCAATGACTTGCTTAATCACATTCAGCACAGCAGGAGAGAGTGGGTTATATAAGTGAGAAATCATTTCATTACCACGGTCAACTGCCAGCGTATATTGGGTCAGGTCGTTTGTACCGATAGAGAAAAATGACACTTCTTTTGCCAGATGGTGAGCAATCGCTGCTGCTGCTGGTGTTTCCACCATGACACCGACTTCAATTGATTCATCGAAATCATGACCATCTTCACGCAGCTCAGCTTTATAGGTTTCAAGCGCATCTTTTAATTCACGGATTTCTTCAACAGAAATAATCATCGGGAACATGATGCGTAGCTTACCATGAGCCGATGCCCGCAAAATCGCACGCAGCTGGTCACGCAAAATTTCGCGACGATCCAGACTGATTCGAATTGCACGCCAGCCGAGAAATGGGTTCATCTCTTTTGGCAAGTCCATATATGGCAAATCTTTATCGCCACCGATATCCATGGTACGAATAATGACAGGCTCGCCCTGCATTGCTTCTGCCACTTCTTTATAAGCTTCGTACTGTTCTTGCTCGGTCGGCAGAGAGGTGCGATCCATAAACAGGAATTCAGTGCGGTAGAGACCGACACCTTCACCACCGTTACGCATCACACCGTCACAATCTTTCACTGTACCGATGTTACCGCAGACTTCAACACGGTGCCCGTCTAGGGTTTCTGCAGGTAAATCTTTCAGTTTAGCCAGCTCTTCTTTTTCAGCAAAGAACGTCTCACGAACGCTTTTTGCTTCAGCGAGTTCATCTTCTGAAGGATTAATGATGATTTTATTGTTGATCGCATCTAAAACGAGCGTGTCACCATTTTTTACATGGCTGGTAATATCATTGGTACCAACAACAGCAGGTAACTCAAGAGAGCGTGCCATAATTGATGTATGGGATGTCCGGCCACCGATGTCAGTGACAAAACCTAATACATAATCGAGGTTGATTTGCGCTGTTTCTGAAGGTGTCAGATCGTAGGCAACAAGAATGACTTGTTCGTTGATCGCACTCAGATTGACGATATGGATACCTAATGCATTTTTTACAAAGCGGTTCCCGATATCGCGAATGTCTGTCGCACGTTCTTTGAGGTATTCGTCATCTAATGATTCCAGAGCCTCAGCTTGTTCTTCGATGACGGTATGAATTGCGTTGTCAGCATGGAGCTTATCGTTTTTGATGAGGGCTAAAATTTCTTCTTCCAGCTCTTCATCTTCAAGCAACATGATGTGGCCTTCGAAAATAGCTTCTTTTTCTTCGCCAAATGTCTCAAGCGCTTTCTGTTTAATGACTTCTAACTGCGTTTTTGATTTATCGCGTGCGTCGTAGAATTTTTGTACCTCAGTTTCTACTTGCGCGTCTGAGATAGTGTTGGTGTTAAGGACGATTTCGTCTTCTTGAAGTAGTAGTGCTTTACCGATAGCAATACCAGGAGATGCTAGGATGCCTGAAATCATAGCCATACCTTAAACTGGTCAAATTTATTGAGAGATTACAAAACTAAATGCTAACGATATTGTTAGCATTTGTCATATATCATGAACAAAAGCCATTCTACTATTATAGTAAAATGGCCTCAAAATTCAGTGCTTCGAATTATTCAAGGTGATCCATCAAAGCAACTAAGTGATCAACTGCTTGTTTCGCTTGAGCACCTTCGGCAGAGATGGTAACAACAGTACCTTTGACAAGGCCGAGTGTTTGTAGTTTGAATAGGCTTTTCGCACTGGCGCTTTTTCCGTTTGAAGTAACGGTGATTTCAGCATCAAATTCTTTTGCTTCTTTCACGAACTGTGCAGCAGGACGAGTGTGAAGGCCGTTTTCAGCAGTGATTTCTACTTGCTTCTCGTACATTGTATATACCCCAATTTAATTTATTTTTTTCTTAGTTTAGAACCAAATGAAGC
Organism: Vibrio gazogenes; assembly: GCF_002196515.1. Lineage (NCBI taxonomy): Bacteria > Pseudomonadati > Pseudomonadota > Gammaproteobacteria > Vibrionales > Vibrionaceae > Vibrio > Vibrio gazogenes. The sequence continues at coordinate 2,981,211 of NZ_CP018835.1, forward strand.
TTAGCTGCTGTCACCTTGTTACGCTAGTTTGCGATACAGTGGACGACACCAAGCTTCTTGCGTTCTTTATTTCGAACCTAAAAATAAAGCAAGTCTGATATTACCAAAGGTTGGGCAAGGATCAACAAAAAAGCCCCAATTAGGGGCTTTTTTCATAAAAAAATTGATTTCACCACATATTATTGTTGGTTCTCTTTCTCGGTAAATATACCGGCAAATAGTGCAGTGCTGAGGTAACGCTCACCGGAGCTCGGCAGAATCACGACGATTGTTTTATCTTTAAATTCAGGGCGTTCAGCCAGACGATTTGCAGCTACAACGGCTGCACCAGAGGAGATTCCCGCGAGAATTCCTTCCTCTTCCATCAGGCGACGGGCCATGTCAATTGCATCTTCAGACGTCACGCGTTCAACACGGTCGATGAGAGATAAATCGAGATTACCCGGGATAAAACCAGCACCGATCCCCTGAATTTTGTGCGGCGCCGGTTTGATTTCTTCGCCAGCTAGGGCCTGAGTTATGACAGGTGATTCTTCTGGTTCAACTGCAACAGAGATAATCGCTTTGCCTTTCTCTCCTTTGAGATAGCGGCTGGTTCCTGTCAATGTACCACCAGTTCCGACACCTGCGACGAATACGTCTACTTCACCGTCAGTTGCGTCCCAGATTTCAGGACCTGTGGTTTTTTCATGAATTTCCGGGTTTGCCGGATTATCAAATTGTTGTAGTAGCAAATATTTGTCAGGGTTACTGGCAACAATCTCTTCTGCTTTGTTGATTGCACCTTTCATCCCTTTTGCTGCCTCTGTCAACTCGAGATTAGCTCCCAGCGCTTTGAGCAGTTTACGGCGCTCTAAACTCATTGACTCAGGCATTGTCAGGGTCAGCTTGTAGCCACGGGCAGCAGCGACAAACGCGAGTGCAATACCGGTATTACCACTGGTTGGTTCAACAAGTTCAATACCCGGTTTGAGTTTGCCGGATTTTTCAGCTTCCCAAATCATGTTGGCACCGATACGACACTTCACGCTGAAACTTGGGTTACGAGCTTCTACCTTAGCGAGTACGTTACCTTGACTCACTTTGTTCAGACGGACGAGTGGGGTGTTACCGATGGTCAGGGAGTTGTCTTCGAAAATCTTACTCATTGTTATATTCCTTCATTGCACATTTTCGTGTTGTTTTATTGAGCGAAAACACGTTTTTTGTGGGGACCCGTAGAGCATAGGATGTCCGCTAATATGATGAAAGGATTAAAAAGTTATATCTTATAGGGGTTATTGAACTTTACAGTTTAAGCCATACGGCTTTGTTTGAGGGGATAGCTGAAAGTTCAATGTACCGCTTAATTTCTTCTTACATTCATCAATGTTTGCAAACTCCCATGGTCCCTAATTCTGGGATTTGAGCGTTTCGGCTTTAAACTCATTGACCCACATCGCCGTCGCGCCACAGACGGCAGCCGGCATCACAATTAAGTTGATGATAGGGATGGTTGTAAATAGCGTGACCAGCATACCGAAGCCGTAAGCGCGTCCCTGTTTGCCTTTTAGTTGCATACGCATGGTATTAAAGCTGACTTTGTGATTATCAAAAGGGTAATCACAATATTGGATTGCGAGCATCCACGCTGTAAAAATGAACCAGACCAATGGGCCAACGGTTTGTCCGATTCCAGGAATCAGCAACAGAATAAATAAGCCAATCATCTTTGGAATGGTATAACGTAGCTTGCGCCATTCTCGGGCAAAGATGCGGGGGATATCTTTGACAAAACTCCACAGGCCTTCATCGTTTATCGTATGACCATCGAGCAGCTTTTCAACTTTCTCTGCCAACAAGCCATTGAAGGGAGAAGCGATAATGTTGGCAACTGCACTGAAGAAATACATCGTTACAAAAAGTATTGACAGGACAGCCAGTGGCCAAATGATGTAGTTGAGCCATGACAGAAAGTCAGGCACATAGGACATCAGATGATCGAGCCAGTTTCCCATTTGCGTAAACACATAATAGAGTGCGCCGCCGAGCAATAGCACATTGGCCAGCAGAGGAAGTATCACAAATCTTCTGATCCCGGGGGTGACTGCCAGTTTCATTCCGAAAAAGAAATAGCCGAATCCTGAACGTTTTTTTAACGTCATTCTGTTTCCCTGTGTTGTTATTAAAAAGAAAGTGAGGCGTTTGCATGTATTCTAACTGACCCAATATAGAATGAAAGTCAGAAAAATCCCGCAGTTCTAACATTAATTTGTTCAAATGTAGGGGTGACTTTTGCTAAAGTGTGTGGATCAGTGGAGAGAATCTCTGAGCATGACACTTACTTAAGCGATTCTGTTCAGAAGCAAGTTATCGGGAAGACTGAGAGTTAAAGATGCAAGAATTGCGATTCGTACTCATCATCGTTGGCGCACTCGCCATCGCCGCATTACTTTTTCATGGGCTGTGGACCAGCCGGAAAGAGAGTAAATCGAAATTTGGAGATAAGCCATTAGGCAGAATAGAGGAAGAAGCATCATCTATAAAAAATACCCGAGCTTTTCCACAGGAGCGTGAGCATAAAAAATCCCGTAAGGAGCCGGACTTTTCACTGGACGATAACACGACTGACCCATTCATGGATGACGACACGCATCATGATAGAGTCGATCCACTATTTGCTGGATATGTGCCTGAAGAAGAGAAGCGGTCATATGATTTGGAACATCAGACCATCGCTGATATTGAAGCTGAAAACGAGTCTGGCATTGATGTTGATTCGAATATAGACCAACCCGTTGCACAAGATGAAGATATTCAACAAGCCGAATCAGCACAACAAACCGACAGTGGTAGTGATGAGCCGGATTATCAAGTCATTGTGCTCAATGTACACTGCGCTGGCAGCGAGTCTTTTGTTGGCACCAAGCTATTTGATAGCTTGCAACAGAACGGCTTGCTCTACGGTGAAATGGATATTTACCATCGACATGCTGATTTATCAGGAACGGGCAGAGTATTGTTTAGTGTTGCCAATATCATGCAACCCGGTACGTTGAAACATGATGATCCGAACGAATTTACCACCAAAGGCATTTCATTTTTTATGACGTTGCCTTGTTACGGTGACCCAGAACAGAATTTTAAGTTAATGCTGAAAACAGCGCAGCAAATTGCCGATGATTTAGGGGGGAATGTCCTTGATGATCAACGTTTGTTGATGACACCGGACAAACTTGCCGATTATCGGCGTCAGATTCAGGCCTTTAAAGCCCAAGCTGTTTAATTGTCATAGAGATACCCAAACAACAGCTTGACTCAATTGTTTAGGTATCTGGTGAGGAGGCTCCGGCATGGAGCCTTTTTTCATGAATCCGAGAAGTAAAACATGCAGACCATAGAACAAAAAATTCAAGAATTGCGGGACACGCTCCACCATCACTCTATCTTATATTACGTTGAAGATAATCCATCGATTCCTGATGCAGAATATGATCGTCTGATGAGAGAACTGATCGCGTTGGAAGCAGCAAATCCCGAGTTCATTGCGCCGGATTCTCCGTCACAGCGTGTCGGTGGGATGCCGCTTGATGGTTTTGAAACGGTCCAACATGAGATTCCGATGCTGTCGTTAGATAATGCTTTTGACGATCAAGAGCTGGACAGCTTTTCGCGGCGCATCAATGAGCGTTTAGCCGGACAACGTGTTGCTTTGTTCTGTTGTGAACCCAAATTGGACGGTCTGGCCGTCAGCTTGCTTTATGAGAATGGCGTCTTAGTCCGAGCGGCAACGCGTGGTGATGGTACCACCGGAGAAAATATTACCGAAAATGTGAAAACGATTCGCGCTATTCCATTAAAACTCAGAGGAAATGACTGGCCGGTTCGCATTGAAGTTCGGGGCGAGGTCTTTATGCCCAAAGCCGGATTTGAAGCACTTAATGATGCTGCCATCAAGAAAGGTGAAAAAACGTTTGTTAACCCGAGGAATGCTGCAGCGGGTAGCTTGAGGCAGCTTGACTCACGAATTACAGCAAAACGCCCGCTCAGTTTCTACGCTTATGGTATTGGTGTGATTGAAGGGGCAACACTGGCATCTTCACATTATCAACGTCTGGCACAGTTAAAGCAGTGGGGACTGCCGATGTGTCCTGAAACCAGCCAGGTGGCGAATCTGGATATGGTGAAGATGTATTATCAGGACATATTACAACGTCGAGATAATCTGGCTTATGAGATTGATGGCGTGGTCATTAAGGTTGATGATCTGGCGCTGCAGGAACAGCTCGGATTTATCTCAAAAGCGCCACGTTGGGCCATCGCCTACAAGTTTCCTGCCCAAGAAGAAATGACCCGTTTGAAAGATGTTGAATTTCAGGTCGGCAGAACGGGGGCGATTACACCTGTTGCAAAACTGGAGCCGGTGTTTGTCGGTGGTGTGACGGTGAGTAATGCCACATTACATAATGCAGATGAAATCGCCCGGTTAGGTGTTCGTATCAAGGATACGGTGGTGATTCGTCGTGCTGGTGACGTCATTCCGCAAATTGTTTCTGTTGTGTTAGAACAGCGACCTGAGGATACTCAGGAGATTATTTTTCCGTCACAGTGTCCGATTTGCCATTCTGATGTTGAGCGGATAGAAGGGGAAGCCGTTACACGCTGTACCGGTGGTTTGGTGTGTCAGGCGCAGCGAAAAGAAGCGCTGAAGCATTTCGTCTCTCGTAAGGCGATGGATGTCGATGGCTTGGGAGATAAAGTGATTGAACAGCTGGTGGATAAAGAAATGATCAAAACACCGGCTGATTTATACCGTCTCTCTGCGGGCCAATTAACTGTGCTTGACCGGATGGGGCCTAAATCGGCACAAAATGTGGTGCAAGCGTTACAACAATCGAAGTCAACCACCTTGCCTCGCTTTTTATATTCACTTGGTATTCGGGAAGTCGGGGAGGCGACAGCCAATAATTTAGCGCGATATTTCCTCACGTTGGAAAATGTCCGCCATGCGACGCATGAGGCGCTGATTGAAGTGAACGATATAGGTTCGATTGTTGCGAGTCATATCATTGCTTTCTTCTCGGAAGAGAAAAATCAAGATGTTGTTGATGATTTGTTGTCGATGGGAATTACGTGGCCAGACATGGTTGCCGCTGAAGCGCCGGAAGCTTTACCGCTGGCTGGGAAAACGGTGGTCTTGACCGGTACGCTGACCGAGTTATCACGTCAGGATGCCAAAGCAGCTCTTGAAGCGATGGGCGCAAAGGTCACGGGGAGTGTGTCTAAAAATACGGATGTGTTATTTGCCGGTGACAACGCGGGCTCTAAACTGACCAAAGCTCAGGATCTCGGCGTCGAGGTGCAATCGGAACAAGATCTGATGGCTTTGATCGCATCACTTTCCTGAGCACGTCAATACACATCTTGTTGATTGAATGCTACGGCATCGGGAGGTCTTGGTGAATATCAGTGAAGTGTCAAAGTTGACTGGCTTGACAGCTAAATCAATCCGTCTTTATGAAGAGAAGGGTATATTGTCGCCACCTTTGCGTGGGGACAATGGCTATCGGGTCTATCAGCAGTCACATATTGATGATTTACTCTTGATTGCCCGGGCAAAACGGGTTGGTTTTAATCTTGAGGAATGCAAATTACTGGTTCATTTAGCAAATGATCCGAGTCGTAAAAGTTGTGCGGTGAAAGCTGAAGCGCGAAAGAAATTGACGCAAGTCACGCGTAAGCTGAATGAGTTGCAGCTGATTCAGTCTCAGTTAGAACAATGGATTGCTGAATGTCCCGGTGATGATAACAGCGACTGCCCCATTATTGATGATTTAAAGGGGCAGTCCTCTCATCGGGAACCATGAGTATGATGACTGATGGTTACTCACCGATCAGCTGCGTGAAATCAGTAGAGTAGAGAATAGAGTTTACGACGGTACTGACTTGCTAATGGATTCCCTTGTCCCAACGCACTTAGAATATCCATAAATATTTTTTTCATCTCCCCGTCATGGGCATTGAGATCGGTGCTCAAAAATGACCAGAGTAGTGCCAGTGCTTCTTCATCTCTCTGAACCTGATGGTATTGTGCGGCCAATTCACAGGCGAGTTTCATATCTTGTGGCGAACGTTGCAATGCCTCTTCTAGTGCAACAATTTCCGGGCTATTGGCGGCTTGATGATGCAATTCCAATTTAGCGAGCAGGCTCTTGAACTCGTTATCCTGAAATTCTAAAGGAATATGTTGTAAGAGCGCTTCAGCCGCTTCAAACTGCTGGGTTTCCAATAGGCAATTGGCTAAGGCAAGTTTTACTTCACCTTTATTTTGCAGCGTTTCAGGGAGTGCTTGTAATAAAGTCAGCGCCTGAACATATTCTTGCTGCTCTATCATCGCCAGTGCTTGTTGCAAATTCATTTCGTCTTGGCTGGGAAGATGTTTCTCAAGCATGGCGGTCACTGACTCAATGCTTTGTGGACCACCCAATCCATCCACAGGACGTCCTTGAGAGAAAAGCGCCAGGGTTGGAATTGACTGAATACCAAACTGTGCCGCGATGGCTTGCTCTTCCTGACAATTCAGTAAAGCGAGTGTAAAAGCGCCCTGATATTTTTGTGCTAATCCTTGCAACGGTTGGATCAGTGCAGCACTGGATTCGTCCATCGGTGCCCAAAAATAAAATAGGATCGGTGCAGAAAAAGAACCCTCTAATAGCTCTCGGATATTTTCTTGGGTGACATCAACGTGAAGTGGTGTGTGCATACGGTGAACTTCCTGAATTCAATGGGCAATAGCATATAAGTGTGGGCGGGTTGTTAAAAATCAAGTAAAACCGACTATATCCATTGATAAATCTATGTCAGTTAGCGCTGATCCCTGATGTGTCAGGATTGTTTTCTACCGGACAAGTGTAGTTAAAATATGATCAGAAACATTACAACAACGCAAATACTTAGCCAGTTTAGCTGATTGAGACTCATTTTTACCGATTCCAGAAGATGTGGCATTCTCGGTCGAGAACAATAAGCATATTAGAAGGTGATTATGAAATAATCATGACAGCCCGTCGCGATATGATCTGCGCCGTGTTCTAAGCGGCTTTATTGAGGATGTTGTCAAGCAAACGGGTTGGCAGCAGACGTTTAAGTACGGCAAAAACTTGTGTGGGTCTGGTAATTCGATATCGGATTCTGGGGGTCGGGCTTTCTAAGGCATGAAAAATCGCAGGCAGACAGTCTTCCGGTGGTAATGAGAACCGATTGTTAGACTTTTCTTGACTCAGGCGCTCAATCTGTTGTTGATACGCTTGGGCATGAATACTGTTTTGCGGTGTCACCCAACGTAAGAATACCGCCAGTGCATTTTCGCGAAATTGTGTCTCGATTGGTCCGGGCTCAAGGATACTGATATGAATGTCAGTTTGTTTGAGTTCGAGACGCAGCGTATCAGTCCAGCCTTCGATCGCAAATTTTGAGGCATTATAGGCACCACGATATTTCATCGCAGCAAATCCCAGAACCGAACTATTCTGAATGATCCTGCCATGACCTTGGCGGCGAAACTGTGGTAGCAGTTTGGTGGTTAGATCGTGCCATCCAAAAAAATTGGTTTCGAACTGTTCTCTCATTGCCTGAGTGGGGAGATCTTCCAGCGCACCGGGTTGACCGTAAGCGCCGTTATTGAACAGCGCATCGAGGCGGTGATTGGTTAGTGTCATCACTTCTTTAATCGCAGCGTCAATGCTCGTTGGATTGGTTACATCGAGATGAATCGTTGTCAGACCTTCATTTTGAAGCCGTTGTACATCTGCAATATCTCTGCATGAGGCAATGACTTGATAGCCTTTTTTATGTAAAGCATGAGCAGTGACGTAGCCGATACCCGATGAGCATCCGGTAATGAGTATTGTTTTAGACATAATTTCCTCGTGGGTATGCAGCCATTGCCACATCATCGGTTGATGTTATGGCAATGTCTGCAAAATCTGTTTGAGTGCAGGTTCCAGATGAGAGTACTGAAATTTAAATCCGAGTTCTGTTAATTTTTTCGGCTTCGCGCGAGTGCTATCAAGAAGCAGTGCTGCTGATTCGCCCATGAGCAGCCGAATTGCCCATACGGGTACAAACATTAGATGTGGTCTGTGTAGTGTTTTTGCCAGTGTTTTACTAAAAATTTTGTTCGGAACCGGATGGGGGGCACAGAGGTTGAATGGCCCGTGAGCATAGGTGGTTGCTAATAAAAAGAGGATTCCCTGAACCATATCCTGAATATGAATCCAAGGCAGATATTGATTGCCTGAGCCTATCGGGCCCCCGCAACCGAACCGATAGGGCAGCAGCATTTTTGGTAATGCACCACCGTCTGCTGATAGAACGACCCCTGTTCTGAGTAAACACACCCGGGTATTTTCAGACTCGGCTTTTTTGGCGATATTTTCCCAAGTGACACACACTGAGTGAGAGAACTCATTACTTTGAATTTGCAGGCTTTCATCAATCGGATGATCCTGTTGATCGCCGTAGAAGCCGACAGCTGAGCCACTGATGAACACGGATGGCGGGGATGAACTGGCATGAATGAGTTCAACAATTTTTTCCGTGATTTGCCAGCGACTCTGACAAATGATTTGTTTCTGCATCTCTGTCCATCGCCGATCAGCAATGGGTTCCCCAGCGAGGTTAATCACAGCATCGAAATGATTGAGGTCATGGAGGCTGTCTAAGCTGGTGATTAATTCAAGTGGATAATGGTTGAGATGATTGAGCTTTCCCCGAGTTTGTTTCTCTGAACGCGTCAACACAACAATTTCATGTTCATGGGTGATAAGCTGCTTGATTAACTCACTGCCGATGAGTCCCGAACCGCCGGTAATCAGTATTTTCATATCCTATCCATTTCATGTTGTTTGAATGTACTTGTAATGGTTTGAGGTGATTCTATCCGTTGGTTTAATTCATTACATACAGAATAATCATAAATGATTTTAGAAAGTAGAGACACGCAGCCAAGGCGGTGTTCGTGTTATATTTTTGTGATTGATTCTTGGTTTTAGTCGATGAATTTAGCGAAGTCACACGCAATATTGGATAGATCTGTCATCATATAATCAAGTTGTTCCATACGATGCAGGTCGTCGAAGATACTTGCCACAAAGACCTTTTCCCTCTCGGAGCGGGTTTGTCAGTCTGGCTCAAGTGAGGAGACATGAAAGCATTCATCGCGTTACTCAGAGTAATGCTGGGAAGTTTTAAAGATCTACTCCCGATAATTTTGGTTATTGCATTTTTCCAGTTAATCATTTTGCAACAACCTCTTCCGGATTTGATTTCAATTTTGGGTGGATTGTTATTCGTTGTTCTCGGCTTGACGTTTTTTATTTTTGGTCTGGAAATGGGGTTGTTTCCGATCGGTGAAAGTATGGCTCAGGCATTAGCCAAGAAAGGGAGTTTATTGGGATTATTGGGGTTCGCTTTTTGTTTGGGGTTTGGAACCACGATTGCAGAGCCCGCATTGACCGCGGTTGCTGCTGAAGCTGCAAAGGTCGCAGCGTCGGGTGGTGTGATAGAGATGACTGCGCAATCGATGAACAACTACACCATAGGATTACGATTAACCGTGGCCTTGTCCGTTGGGCTTGCTATCGTTTTAGGGGTCTTGAGAATCCTGAAGGGGTGGTCGATTCATTTGATGATTATCTGTGGTTACACGTGTGTCATGATCCTGACTATTTTCGCACCTGAAACCATTATCGGAATTGCTTATGATTCAGGTGGTGTGACAACGTCGACGATCACGGTTCCTTTAGTCACTGCGTTAGGGGTTGGATTGGCTTCTTCGATTAAAGGGCGTAATCCGATGGTGGATGGGTTTGGATTGATCGCATTTGCATCGTTGCTCCCAATGATTTTTGTGATGATTTATGGGATGACGATAGCATGATAACCATGACTCATTTCTTGCAGGTTTTATGGACCACGATCTTGGATGTTTTACCGATTGCGATCATTTTATTTGTATTCCAGTTGGTCATATTGCGTAAGCCAGTTGCCCGTCTACCCCATGTGATTCTTGGGTTCGGATACGTCATTCTGGGATTATCTCTTTTCTTGATGGGGTTAGATGCTGCCTTGTTTCCGCTGGGAGAAATGATGGCACAGCAGTTGACCGCGCCCTCATTTCTTGCACAAGTCCGTTTGAATGATGCAGAACTGTACCATTGGATCAATTACTATTGGGTTTATCTGTTTGCATTTTGTATCGGGTTTAGTACGACGATTGCTGAACCGTCTTTGATTGCCGTTGCGATTAAAGCCAATAAAGTGTCAGGCGGTTCGATTGGTGTGAATGGTTTGAGGGTTGCAGTCGCTTTAGGTGTGGCATTTGGTATTACGTTGGGGAGTTACCGTATTGTCGTGGGTGATCCGTTGCACTATTACATCATTATTGGTTATTTGCTGGTCGTGATTCAGACATTTTATGCCCCAAAAATGATCGTGCCTTTAGCTTATGATTCTGGCGGTGTTACCACATCAACGGTCACTGTACCCGTTGTGACGGCGCTGGGGTTAGGACTCGCATCAACGGTTCCGGGGCGGAGTCCGTTGATCGATGGATTTGGTTTAATCGCATTCGCTAGCCTTTTCCCCATGATATCTGTGATGGGATATGCGCAAGTGACGCAATGGTTGAACCGTAGACGCTCTCTGATGGAGAAAAAAGACAATGCGCTTTAAATTAATCGTTGCCTTTGTTGAAGATAGCAAAACAGACAAAGTATTAGATGCCGCCAGACAAGCAGGAGCGACAGGTGCGACTGTGATCAATAATGCCAGAGGTGAAGGACTCAATCAGAAAACCACCTTCTTTGGTCTGACATTGGAGGTACAGAAGGATATGGTGCTCTTTGTCGTTGAAGAGCATTTGTCTCGTCAAATTCTGGAAACCATTAACGAAGTCGGAGAGTTTGAAACGGAGTCGGGGCAGGGAATCGCCTTTCAAATTGATATTGAAGATGTCGTTGGCATCTCTCATCAGGTTGAAAAGTTAACCAAATACGTTGAGGACGAATTATGAATAGACATGATAGCGTGAGAGTCCGTGATGTGATGACCGAGACCTATGCTCTTGTTGATGGTTTGATGACTGTCTATGAAGCGATTCGAATAGCGAAACAGCAGCAGATCAAAGCGTTGATTGTCAATAAACGCCAAGAGGATGATGAATTCGGCATTGTGCTGATGAATGACATTGCCAAAAAAGTGCTTGCCAGTAACCGTTCATCAAAGCGGACGAATATTTATGAGATCATGACCAAACCAGCATTGTCTGTGAATCCTGATATGAAGGTTAAATATTGTGCTCGTTTATTTGAGCGGTTTGGTATCAGCCGAGCGCCTGTGATTGAACAGGGTAAAGTGATCGGTATGGTTAGCTACAATAATATTGTTGTCAATGGAATGCTTGAAGAAGACGATCTTGAGTAAGACGAGGCTCACTGGGCATGAGACTGCCCACAGAGCCGTTTATCGATCAATATGACCTAAATTGCGTTCGGGATCGAACACATCCCGAACGCGTTGCTTTAGCGTCTTGGCGTCGGGAAAGCCCTGATCTTTCTGACGTTCCCAAATCTGAATATCATTACAGAAAATCTCGAAACGCCCGCCAGTATCCGGACAGAGCGAAACTTGCTCGATCTCTTCACTGAATGTATGAAGTAGCTCTTGTGCTAACCAAGAAGCGCGCAACATCCAATTACATTGACGGCAGTAGAAAATACGAATATTAATTTTTTGCACGAATATCAATCTCAAATAGGGATAAATTTGATGAATGTGAGCAATAAAAATTCATCTAAAAAAAGCAAAAACAAACACAATTATCTTTTGACTGCGTTTCCTTGTTGCTGACGAGTCCCGTGAATGTTCATTCTATGATATTCGCTGGGTATATTCAGGGGCTGGTTTAATCAAGCCCCTTCGCTGCAACAGACAAGAGCGTTAGTTTTTAAAGAGGATGGTTGAATCGTGATTCAAACTGGTCAACAGCAGTGTCTTACTGTCAATGACATCAACGCGTCTGCTTTGTTGGGCATCCATTTTAAAAAATTGTTTGATCAGATTTAATTGCTTCGGCGTAAAATCTTTACTCTCGCTGGAAGAAACATCTTTAAATTCGGTCGGAGAGATCAGTAAATAGTTTTCACTGAGTTCCCAAGTACCGGTTTCTGAGATATCTATTTTACTCTCAGGCTCTTTCCCATTGGCATATAACTGAATCACGGAGACACGGATATATGTTTTGTTGGGAAGATATTTGACATTCGAGAGTACATCAACCCGACGAAGCGGGCCAACCGAGGCGACTTCATTTTTACTTTCGATCAGGGTGACGACTTTGGACTGCCATTCACTTGATGTCAGCACTTGTTTGAGTTTCAGATCACTTCCCCAGTATAGCCAAGCACTTAAAGCAATGGATGCAAGTAGCGTGAGCGTCGCAATGCGTTGGTTCATCTTTTTCACTGGCATACCTTCGTGAGATCCTCTTGATTGACAACAATATTCAAGGTGGCATTTTTGTCACTGTGTTCTATTGGGTAGATATAGTTCAGTATCATTTTGTTGTCTTGGCCATTGGTTGCAATAATCTGACTCGGTGGCGTATCCATCGAATGCGCAGCCCGGTATTTTTTCACGCAGATCTCAATGGACGGCAGCCATGAAGTTAACTCAGGATGGCTTTTTAGCGTTTTAATCGGAATATCATCAATGACAGTTAAATTACGAAACTGAGAGTGAGTCGGGCCGTTATACATAACAGCGATGATTGGTAAAATAAATGCGAGCAGGTAACTCAGCTTGGTTTTCCAACTCATTTTTTGAGTGGTCGCTTGCGTCATCGGTATTGCCTGCTGATCGGAAACGATATCGAGCGAATTGTTTTCCGATTCTGTGGCAGTGTTATGTGTTGACTCGACCAATGCATCTTCCTGAAGTGGCAGCAGTTCCTCCGATTGTTCCGGAGACTCATCTTTATCTGATGCGTTCGGATTTACGGTCGGAAGCGGCTCTACACTTGCGATTAGCTGGTAGCCTCGCTTGGGAACCGTTTTGATGTAGCGCGGTGACTTGGTGGAGTCATTGAGCATTTTTCTTAGTGTTGAAATCGCTTGAGTGAGACTTGAATCGTCGACTTCAAAACCTTGTTTACGCCACACAAAATCATGGAGCTCATTACGACGAATGACCTCATTGGGATGCTGGGCAAGCATCAATAAAATTCTACTTTCGTTACTCCCTAGCCGGATAGTCTCATTATCATTTTCTTTATCGACCAACGAGTTATTGTTGGGAACGAAGGTAAAGCGTTCAGCCAGAATGAACTTTGAGCTTATGGTATTCATCAATGTCTTCTTTTTATGTATTGAATACTGACGATTGGTTCTGTGATTATCTCAATGTCTGAGTTAAGGGCGAGTTAAGCTTTCTTGATGCCATTTAGATATATTGAGATTTCTTGAGCACAGGATAATAAAATTTTTAGAAAAAAACACTGTTTTTAGATTGTCTAACCTTGAATTCACTTTCATGACCCATATTTTACTAGCAAGTAAGAATATTTGTATACCTTATGAATCGGTATGAATGCATTAAGTCATGGAGCTAGTATGAGCGAAACGATTACGAACAACAAAGAAACTCGTGGTTTTCAGTCAGAAGTAAAGCAATTGCTGAATCTGATGATTCATTCTCTCTATTCGAATAAAGAGATATTTTTACGGGAGTTGATCTCCAATGCATCTGATGCGGCTGATAAATTACGCTTTCAGGCGCTATCAGATTCAGAGCTATACCAAGGAGATGCTGACCTTGCCGTTCGTTTGTCTTTCGATAAAGAAGCGAAGACATTAACGATCTCAGACAATGGTATTGGTATGAGTCGGGACAGCGTGATCGATAACCTCGGGACGATTGCTAAATCTGGTACAAAAGAGTTTTTTGCCAAGCTATCTGATGATCAGGTCAAAGATTCACAGCTAATTGGCCAGTTTGGTGTCGGCTTCTATTCTGCTTTTATTGTCGCTGATGCAGTGACTGTCCGGACTCGTGATGCCAACCTTTCCGCTGATGAAGGGGTTTTATGGCACTCTCAAGGTGAAGGAGAATATACGCTGGAAACGATTCATAAAGAGAGTCGTGGTACCGATATTATCCTGCACTTACGTGAAGAGGGTGAAGAGTTCTTATCTGAATGGCGCTTGAAAGAGCTGGTTTCCAAGTATTCTGATCATATTGGGATTCCTGTTTATATTCAAACCGTCAAAACCGACGAAGAGGGTAAGGAAACCGGGGAGACTGAGTGGGAAAAAGTCAATAAGGCAGAAGCTCTATGGACACAGCCTAAGTCTGAAATCAGTGAGGAAGAGTACAAAGCGTTTTACAAACATGTTTCTCATGACTTTACCGATCCATTAGTCTGGAGCCACAATAAAGTCGAAGGGAAAAATGATTATACAAGTCTGTTGTATATCCCTTCTAAAGCACCGTGGGACATGATGAACCGTGATCATAAAAGTGGTCTGAAACTTTATGTGCAGCGTGTGTTCATTATGGATGATGCTTCCCAGTTTATGCCTTCTTATCTACGGTTTGTTCGCGGCTTGATTGATTCAAATGACTTACCGTTGAACGTATCTCGTGAAATTTTGCAGGATAACAAAGTGACTCAGTCACTTCGCAATGCATGTACCAAGCGCGTGTTATCGATGCTGGAGCGGATGTCCAGCGATGAAGAAAAATATCAGACATTCTGGAAAGAGTTTGGTCTGGTCATGAAAGAAGGTCCTGCTGAAGACTTTTCAAACCGTGAGAAGATTGCTGGGTTGCTGCGATTTGCCTCAACACACACTGACAGTTCCGAGCAGAATGTCGGGCTGAAAGCATATGTTGAACGCATGAAAGAAGGTCAGGATAAAATCTACTATCTGACGGCGGACAGCTATGCGGCAGCGAAGAATAGTCCTCACTTAGAACAATTCAAGTCTAAAGGTATTGAAGTCGTTCTGATGTATGACCGCATTGATGAATGGCTCATGAACTATCTCACCGAGTTCGATGGCAAGCAGTTCCAATCCATCACCAAAGCCGGACTTGATTTGAGCCAGTTCGAGGACGAAGCCGAGAAAGAAAAACATAAAGAGACTGAGGAAGCGTTTAAAACAGTCGTCGAAAGAACGCAATCTTATCTTGGTGAGCGCGTTAAGGAAGTTCGTACCACATTTAAACTTGCCTCGACACCAGCCGTTGTTGTGACCGATGATTATGAGATCGGGACACAAATGGCGAAGTTATTAGAAGCTGCGGGTCAGGCAGCACCGGAAGTGAAATATATTCTGGAGTTAAATCCTGAACATGATCTGGTTAAGAAAATGGCGGATGAGCCGGATGAAGAGCAGTTTGGCCGTTGGGTTGAAATTCTGTTAGGTCAGGCGATGCTGGCAGAAAGAGGTTCAATGGAAGATCCTGCTCAATTCTTGAGTGCGGTTAACCGACTCTTGACGAAGGTCCAATAAGTTTTTGGGTATACAGTAAGCCCGCTGTGCGGGCTTATTTTTTTGTGTTCATGTAACCACATGAAAACCATTGATATTTTATATCATGTTTGTCACAGAACGTCAGATATCTATTCATCTTTAGTCGTACCTGAGGTTGAGAAACAAATCCTTATGGTAGAATCCCAGACTTGAATGTCTTAGGGAAGGCGTGTATTTTGCTCGCCTATTGAATGGTCTGATGACTTGAATAACACGCTTATACCGAAACTTTCCGTGGCAACGTGAATGCAGTGAGTTTCGGTATAATTCATCATTTTCTAAAGAGGATTAAACATGCGCATCATTCTTCTGGGTGCTCCAGGTGCAGGTAAAGGAACACAAGCTCAGTTCATTATGGAGAAATATGGTATTCCACAGATTTCTACTGGTGACATGCTTCGTGCTGCAATTAAAGCCGGCACTGAATTGGGTAAGCAAGCCAAAGCCGTTATCGATGCTGGTCAGTTAGTTTCTGATGATATTATTCTGGGATTGATTCAAGAACGAATTGCTCAGCCTGATTGTGAGAAAGGCTTCTTGCTGGATGGTTTTCCTCGGACAATTCCTCAAGCGGATGGTCTGAAAGAAATGGGTATTGAAATCGATTATGTGATCGAGTTCGATGTGGCGGATAAAGTGATTGTTGAGCGTATGGCTGGTCGTCGTGCTCATTTACCGTCTGGACGGACTTATCATGTGGTATACAATCCACCGAAAGTTGAAGGTAAAGATGATGTCACGGGCGAAGCGCTTGTGATTCGTGATGACGACAAAGAAGAAACGGTTCGTTCACGTCTGGCGGTGTACCATGAACAGACAGCACCACTGATTGAGTACTACAGCAAAGAAGCAGCAGCAGGCAAGACCCAGTATCTGAAATTGGATGGGACGAAACAGGTTGCTGAAGTCAGTGCTGATATTGAAAAAGCATTAGGATAACCCCTCATTGATCGATGACTGATAGCCATCGATAACGGGATATTTTGACCGAATTCAAATCCAGAGTCTTTTAGGCTCTGGATTTTTTTATTCAGCCGCTGCTCTCACTTAAAATCGTGATAGAGTGTAACTCATAGCATTTTTGAAGATTATTTTACTGAATAGGTGAAATCTGACGTGATGTATCAAGCAAAAAAACAGGGTGTATTGTTAGTTAATCTGGGAACACCAGCAGCAGCAACACCTGCTGCGGTGAAAGCGTTTTTGGCTGAGTTCCTTTCTGACTCGCGTGTTATTGATCTTTCTCCTTGGGTCTGGCGTCCATTATTACATGGTGTGATTTTACCCATTCGTGCGCCTAAAGTTGCTCGTTTATACCAGCAGATCTGGATGGATGGTGGTTCTCCATTGATGGTGTACTCAATGCGTCAGCGTGACAAATTAGCAAAATTGCTTGATATGCCGGTGGAGATTGGGATGACCTATGGTCAGCCAAGTGTTCGGGATGGATTGCAACGTTTAATGGCACAGCAGGTTGAGTCTGTCACCATATTACCGCTTTATCCCCAATATTCAGGCACAACCACCGCTGCGGTTTATGATGCCGTGGCCGATGCGTTGAAGTCTTTTACCGTTGTCCCTGAACTTCATATCATTCGTGATCATTATCAGCATCCCCTCTATATTCAAGCATTGGCCGAGCAAGTCCGGCATTCTTGGGAAAATCATGGTCGGGGAGATTATCTGCTCTGTTCTTATCATGGTATTCCACAGCGATACGCAGATAACGGAGATATCTATCCACAGCATTGCGTTGAGACGACTCGGTTACTTGCCGCTGAGTTGGGGCTAGAGACTCACCAAATCGGTACGACTTATCAGTCTCGCTTCGGCAGAGAAGAGTGGTTGCAACCATATACCGATAAGACCTTAGAAAATCTCCCTCAGAATGGGGTCAAGAAGCTGGATATCATTTCTCCGGCATTCTCTGTGGATTGTCTGGAAACTTTGGAAGAAATCGCGCAAGAGGGCAAAGAGACTTTTCTACAAGCTGGTGGTGAAGTCTATAATTTTATCGGTTGTCTGAACGATTCAGATACCTATGTGTCTTTATTCGCTGAACTGGTGAAACATTCAACAAACGAACATGAATAATTGTTTATTCATGTACCTTCATTAAAACTGTTGCTAGGGTTTATATATGGGGGATCAAAAAGGTTGTTAGGATATGAAACAATGGTATTTACTGTATTGTAAGCGCGGAGAACAACAGCGGGCCAAATGCCATTTGGAAAATCAGGGGGTTGAATGCTATTACCCAGAGATTAAAGTCGAGAAGATTTTTCGGGGGAAAAAGCAAACCTTACTTGAGCCACTGTTTCCTTCTTATATGTTTGTTTGTTTTGACTATGAGATCGGTCCCAGTTTTGTGTCAGTCCGTTCGACGAGAGGAGTGGCTGACTTCATCCGTTTCGGTCAGCATCCTAAAGAAGTGAGTGCAGCGTTGGTCGAACACTTGAAAATATTAGAATCCAACCCTCAGTCTCTTCAGCAGAGTATGCCACAGCGTGGGCAGGTCATTCGGGTGAAAGGGGGGCAGTTTGCCGGAATTGATGCGATTTATCAGGAATCGGACGGAGAGACGCGCTCGATCATGTTGGTGAAGATGATTAGTCAGACCGTTGCAATGAGCTTTGATAATCGAGATCTGGAGCTGTCTTAGGCCGATTTGATTGTTTAGATTGGCAAAGTGTCATGACGATTACCATAAAAAACAGCAGGATTTCTCCTGCTGTTTTTTGTGGCGACTGATTGAAAATCGAAACTCAGTAAGCTTCCTGGTGAACGTTTTTGACCGCGCGTCCGGATGGGTCAATACAGTTTTTAAATGATTCGTCCCATTCAATTGCTTTTGCCGATGAACAGGCAACAGACGGGCCACCCGGAACACATTTTGCTGCGGATTCGAGTGGGAAGAGTTCTTCAAAAATTTCCCGGTATACATAACCTTCTTTGGTGGTCGGTGTATTGTAAGGGAAGCGGAACTGTGCTGTTTCCATCTGTTGATCGGTGACCTTTTCTTCTGCGACTGATTTAAGGGTATCAATCCAGCCGTAGCCGACACCATCTGAAAACTGTTCTTTCTGCCGCCAAGCGATTGAATCTGGCAGATAGTGCTCAAAACATTCACGCAAGATGTGTTTTTCCATTTTTCCGTTACCACACATCTTATCTTTCGGGTTTAAACGCATCGCAACATCAATAAATTCTTTATCCAAGAATGGAACGCGTCCTTCAACACCCCACGCTGCTAGAGATTTGTTGGCCCGCGCACAGTCAAACATGTTCAGCGCCAGTAGTTTGCGGACAGTTTCTTCATGGAATTCACGTGCGTTCGGTGCTTTGTGGAAATAAAGGTATCCCCCGAAAATTTCATCTGCGCCTTCACCGGAAAGTACCATTTTGATGCCCATTGCTTTGATTTTTCGTCCCATCAAAAACATCGGTGTTGATGCCCGAATGGTTGTGACATCGTATGTTTCAATGTGGTAAATCACATCACGGATAGCATCCAGACCTTCTTGAATGGTATAGGTCATCTCATGGTGAACTGTACCGATTTTATCCGCAACTTCCCGGGCAGCTTTGAGATCCGGAGCGCCTTCTAAACCAATTGCAAATGAGTGCAACTGGGGCCACCACGCTGCTGACTGCTCATCGTCTTCAATTCGCATTGCCGCGAAGCGTTTCGCGATTGCGGAAGTGATGGATGAATCCAGCCCACCAGACAGCAATACGCCATAAGGAACGTCGGTCATGAGCTGGCGTTTGACTGCTGCTTCCAAAGCTTGTGTCAGTTGCTCTTTATCTGTCACACTCTCTTCAACGGCACTATAGTCGTTCCAATCTCGCATATAGTAGCGGACCGGTTCTTGATCGGATGAACCGTAATAACAACCCGGAGGGAATTCACTGATGGTTTTACAAACCGGAACCAATGCTTTCATTTCTGAGGCAACATAGTAGTTTCCATGCTCATCAAAACCCTGATAGAGCGGAATAATACCAATATGATCACGACCGACTAAATACTGGTCCTTTTCCTCATCGTACAGGATGAAAGCGAAGATGCCATTGAGCTCTTCGAGTAAATCGGCACCCATATCCTGATAAAGTGCCAGAATGACTTCACAATCTGAATCGGTCTGGAAGTCATATTTATCTTCGTAACGGGCTCTGATTTCTTTGTGGTTATAGATTTCACCGTTGACGGCGAGTATATGTTTTTTATTCGGGCTGTAGATTGGCTGAGCGCCACTGTTCAGGCCCACGATAGCCAGTCTTTCATGCGCCAGAATTGCATGATCTGATGTATAAATCCCAGACCAGTCCGGACCACGGTGACGAAGTTTTTTGGACATTTCCAATGCCAGTGGACGTAGCTTCGATGCATCGCTTTTTATATCTAAGATGCCAAATATAGAACACATACTCATTCCCTTATGATTTTTTGCTTTGAATGTTAATGTGCCACTTTTTCTAGAAAAGACAACCCTTGGTTGTATGGGTTTTTATTAAAAGTGGAATTGATGTGAATTTCATTTAATTCAAGTGTATTTTCATTAGATATTTTTTAAAATTAAATGGATTTTGATTGTTATTTGTTCAGTGGTATTCGATTGGTTCAGATGGCAACCTATTGGGATGGGGACAGAACAAGGTAACCAAACCAGATTGGTTACCTAGATCGATGAATATTGTGCTTACTCTTCGAGAAGTTTTTGGAGTAAAACCCCATTCAGCATTGCCCGCTTAATCATGGCAAATGCAGCAATCGGTGGTTGTTTATAAACCTGCGAAGCCACAATGGGAAGGTTTTTATGGAATGCTTTCAGCGATTGATTCTGTACATTGCGTTCGATAGCCGGAAAGATCAAATCTTGTGCCATTGTAATATCACCTGCGATGATGATTTTTTGCGGATTAAACAAGTTGACTGTAATCGCGACAGCCTTACCTAAATGATCACCCACTTTTATCAAAGTTTGGCGCGCCAGTTCATCCCCCCGATTGGCATGATCACAAATATCGTTAATTGTAATCTGCTCCAATTCAGCAAGTGTTGACTGATAGCCTTGGTCAAGAAACTGTCTGACCCGTTGAACGATTGCTGGGTTGGAGGCTACCGTTTCCAAGCATCCGAAGTTACCGCATTGACACTGTGCTCCCAATGGATCGATCTGAATATGCCCAATTTCTCCGACATTTCGGTTAAACCCGAGAAAAATTCGACCATTGACAATCATCCCCGCCCCAGTTCCTCGCCCGACACTGATTAAAATCGAATCCTGACAGTCCTGACTTGAGCCGAAATAGTGTTCTGCGAGGGCAAGCCCGCGGATATCGTTGCCGATAAAACATTCGACACCAAAGTGATTCCTGATGATATCTCCCATCGCGAGTTCATCAACATCGACATTGTGCATATATTCAACCACGCCAGTTTCCGGGTTAACCAGACCGGGGAGAACGACACCAATCGCAATCAATTGCTGAATATAAGTTTGTTTCTCTCGGATGAAGTGACGAATGTAATGAATTAACCCTTCAATGAGTTCTTTTTGGTGCAGATATTGAAATTCATGATAATCGGAAACAATTTCATTTCCGCCCAGATCATAAAGACTGATCTGAATGTAATCGCGGCCTAACCTGACAGCGACAGAATGAAAAGGAAGCACTTCAGTTTCAAGAGAGATGGCCCGGCGTCCGCCTGTCGATGCCTGCTGTGCGACTTCTTTAATCAGGCCTTTTTCCAATAGTTGACGGGTGATTTTAGTGACACTGGCAGGTGCTAACTGACTGATATCTGCAACCTGAATGCGAGAAATAGGGCCCTGTTGATCGATGAGCCGATACACAGCGGCACTATTAAGTTGTTTGACTAAATCTACATTACCTTTTTGCGTATCATTCATTGCTTATGCTGCTCGTATTGCCCGTTTTTTAATCTTGTCATCGGATTGTAAAAATTTTGGTCGATGATAGCCTAACCACACACTCACGGTGTTTATTGTGTCGATTTGGTTGCGTGATGTCTATGGTACTTTTTCTCTATACCGACAGACGACGGTATATTCATTGAGTTTATTCGTACGATGATGGCTGGTGTTCAAGGCAGTTCATTGTCTGAGAGAATCTCCTGCCAAAACGGTAATATACTGCCTTATCGCTAAAAATAAAGTCCTCTCCAGTCGAAGCTGCGGGAGCTGTGGCATTGGTCACTAATCTTTTGCCATCTCCGTCTACTTTTTCGCAATATTGACCGTATGCGAATGGTCATTGGACTTCTTACTCTGTATCCAGAGTCAAAAACCGAAAATACCGCTTTATCGATTTAAAATGATCGATCTCAGGAAATAATCTTAAGATTATCCCGGAATCATATTGTGTAATCACGAAGAATTGTGGATCATTAGGGGTGTTAATTTTTATACCCTAACAGCAAAATTATGCGTGGTGTACTTGTCTGCATTCAAACACAGATGAGTCACAGTCCTGAGAATACAAAATTATTGAGGTGTTATAGATGAGTGAAGCTGAGGCTCGTCCATCGAACTTTATCCGTCAAATTATTGATAAAGACTTGGCGGAAGGCAAACATACCAGTGTGCATACCCGATTCCCACCAGAGCCGAACGGCTATATTCATATCGGACATGCTAAGTCAATCTGTTTGAATTTCGGTATTGCTCAGGATTATCAGGGCCAGTGTAACTTACGTTTTGATGATACAAACCCAGAGAAAGAGAACATTGAATATGTTGAGTCGATTAAGAAAGACGTCAACTGGTTAGGTTTTCAATGGGCTGGTGAGGTGTGCTATTCATCCAATTATTTTGATCAATTATATCATTATGCCATTGAATTAATTGAGAAAGGCCTGGCTTATGTTGAAGAGCTGACGCCAGAGCAAATCCGTGAGTACCGGGGAACTTTGAATCATCCGGGAAAAGAAAGCCCTTATCGTGATCGCGGTGTAGAAGAAAACCTCGCGTTATTTGAAAAAATGCGCACAGGTGGGTTTCAGGAAGGTGAAGCCTGTTTACGTGCCAAAATCGATATGGCTTCTTCTTTTATGGTTTTACGTGATCCGGTTTTATACCGAGTCCGTTTTGCTGAGCATCACCAGACCGGTGATCAATGGTGTATCTATCCAATGTACGACTTTACTCACTGTATTTCGGATGCATTGGAAGGCATTACTCACTCCCTGTGTACCTTGGAGTTTCAAGACAACCGACGTTTGTATGATTGGGTCTTGGATAACATCACGATTCCTTGTCATCCGAGACAATATGAATTCAGTCGTCTAAATCTTGAATATACAGTGATGTCGAAACGGAAGCTGAATCAATTAGTAGCTGAGAAATTCGTTTCCGGGTGGGATGATCCGCGGATGCCAACGATTTCTGGTTTGCGTCGTCGTGGGTTTACACCGACATCGATTCGTGAATTCTGTAAACGCATCGGCGTGACGAAACAAGACAATATGATTGAATTTAGTTCTTTGGAATCTTGTATTCGTGACGACTTGAATGAAAATGCGCCCAGAGCCATGGCTGTGCTCGATCCCGTGAAAGTTGTGATTGAAAATTTTGACGCTGACGCTGTGGAGATGCTGGACGTTGCCAACCATCCGAACAAGCCTGAAATGGGGAGTCGCCAAGTTGCCTTCAGTCGGGAAATTTGGATTGAACGTGAAGATTTCCGTGAAGAAGCAAATAAGAAATATAAGCGTCTTGTTCTTGGCAAAGAAGTCCGTTTACGTGGTGCTTATGTGATTAAAGCTGAGCGGGTTGAAAAAGACAGTGCCGGTGAAATTACTACGATTTATTGTACTTATGATGCCGATACCTTGGGGAAAAACCCAGCCGATGGACGAAAAGTCAAAGGTGTTATTCACTGGGTTTCTGTAAGTCAAGGTGCTCCCGCCGAATTTCGGTTGTATGATCGGCTCTTCTCGGTTGCGAACCCTGCGGCAGAAGAGGATTTCACACAAGTTCTGAATCCTGATTCTCTGATTCGCCAGCAAGGTTTTGTGGAAGCGAGTTTGGTGTCAGCTCAACCAGAGTTTGGTTATCAGTTTGAGCGAATCGGTTATTTTTGTGCCGATAATCGTGACTCTTCAGCCGAATCATTGGTTTTTAACCGTACTGTCGGTTTAAGAGACACTTGGGCGAAGATTGAGGCAGTCTGATACCCTTTGATGAATAAGAAAAAGCCAGCAATCTGCTGGCTTTTTTACGGTTCAAATCATACCGTTGTGACGACTTCAATTGCTTCTGTTTCATGTCATTTGAGCACGAACGGGGAACCCATGGTGAATCAGAAAGTGGAAAATGTGTGAGATGCGCGCAATTATTGTAGGGAAAACAGTTTTTTTCCGGATAACCTATAGTTTTGCTGGTGTAATCCGATATATTTAACAGATTATTGAATTTACTATTACCTAAGCACATAGCTGAGCTTTATATGCGTCAATTTTTAAAACGTCTGTTGTTACCATGTGTAATAGCAGCCGTGGGTCAGGTTTCTCTTATTCATGCAGAAGGTATTCGTCTGCTTGGGCCAACAGGTCAGGTGCAGTCATCACCCCAATATAGTGAAGTGGTGAGGTCTTCTGCCGCGCAATCAAATAATGAGCCTTCAAAATTTTATGGCCCCACTTCCGCAACAGAAACATTATGGTCGATTGCCTCAAAACTCAGACCATCAAATCAAGTCACTGTTCAGCAAACACTACTTGCTCTCTATCAGTTAAACCCTGAATCATTTGAACTGCAAAATATTCACAGCTTAATTCCGGGAAGTCGGTTACGTATTCCATCTCTCGCTCAGATTCGGAATGTCACAACTGAAGAAGCGACACGAGTCATGCAGGCTCATCAGCAACGGTTAGATCAGGCAAGCCGTCTCGCAACAACCAGTTCGTCGTCAGCGGCAAGCGCACGCACCGTGAAGCCGACATCTGTCAAAGCAGACACGCCACCGGCAGCACAGCCGGACACGAAGCCCACGCAGCAACAGGGCAATACGCAGCAAGTGAGTCCGGCGACAGACAAAATCATCCCGTCAGAACAGCCAACTCAGACTGAAGCACCTCAGAGTGTGCTGTCATTTTCATCATCAGATGCGACCGGTACAGATTCAGAAATTCTGGCTCTTGAAGAGAAAAATCACCGTTTAACACTCATGTTGTCAAAAGTGCAGTCAGAAGTGAGTGATCTGAAGAGTGAACTGGGCGATGAAAATAAAGTTCGTACTGAAGTTGAAAAATTGCTAGCTGAAGAACGCAGAAAACGTGCGGAAGCTGAGCGGATGGCACCGACATCACTCGACAAACTATTGTCAAATGGATGGACAGTCGGTGCACTTGCGCTTATTCCCGGATTATTGATCGCTTTACTGGTCATGTGGTTGCTCGGCCGGAGAAAAACATCGGATACATCATCTGACACAGCAACTGAAACGAAGGATGTAAGTGATAAACCGATTAGTATCGGCGGGGATGCAGGCGAAGTCGGTGATCACGATGATGAACTTGATGACCTGTCACTTGACGATGATCTCTTTAGCACGACCGACCCTGAAGCAGAAGAGCATGAAGCTCAGGACGAAGCTGATGTTGATGATGTCTTTGCTGAACTCGATGATGTCGATCTTGATTTGGATTTGGGGGATGAGAGTGAGGAAGATCTGTTTGCCAGCATCGATGATGATGGTGACTTAGTTGATACGGATCTCGACAGTGATTTCTCTGCGAGTGCAAATGGTATTAGCGTCAACAGCGAAGATAAAGCGGTCGGTCTGGAAGAAATGGAGCGTGCGCTTGAGGATGCGTCTCTAGGGGCGGATGAGGAAGAACAAGCTGAAGACGAAGATTTCGACCTTTCTAGTGGCGATCAAGTCGGGATGTCTCAAGATGAAATTGAGACGTTACTCGATGGTGACTCGCTTGACGATGATTTGGATACGACAGAGCTTGATCAATCCATGCTCGATGATTTGTTGGCAGAAGAGCAAGAGGATGAGTTCGATCTAGGCGATGTAGGGGTGGCTTCTGATAGCGAGCTGGATGCTTTATTTGACAGTATTGAGCAACAGGCCGATCTGGAGCAATTAGAAGCAAATAGTCAGGATGATTCATTCTTAGATGAAGCATTTGATACTGGTGCATTTGACACATCCGAAGATGAATCAGAAACGATTACAGATGAAACGACCGCGTTGCTGGATGAGTTACTGGATGAATCGGATGACACCGACGACGAGCTTAATTGGGATAAAGAGTTAGAAGATCTCGGTGGCTTTGACTTAGCAGATGAAGCTGATGAGAGTGATGACGATCTATTTGATTTTGAAACGCTCGACCTTGATCAAGACTTGGAAACTGATGCCGATCTCGATGAAGAAGTGACAACCCCGATTGATGATGGAACTGAGTTATTTGATGAATTACTAGAAATTGAACAGCACAGTATCGAAGAAGATGATGATTTTAACCGTGAAGGTTTTATTGATGATCTGATTAGTTCCGCACCAGATAAAGACCCGCTCTTAGAGGAAGTCGATTTTGAAGCTCCTACCTCTGGCGAGTCATCGGAAGAGGACACGAACGACTTTGATTTTAATCCTGAAATTGAAGGCAGTGAACAGGTTGATGAAGATGAATCCGTTACGGCGAATGAGTTTGGGGTGCCGCAAGATACAGATTGGGATATTGATGAAGAGGGAGAACTATCTTCTGCATCGACACCGGACGATGATGAGATTGGTGTTGGGGATGAGCTCTCTGATTTCGATGAAACGACGGCTCTGGATGAATTTGATGCACCGCCAGTTGATACAGACGCTCCTGAGCTAAGTGACTCAGATGTAACCTCTGAGGTTGATTCCGCCGTCGACCAGTCAAGTGAAGTGCCAGAATACCCCGCAGAGACGCCTGTCATTGAAGCGGATCATGCTCCTGAAGCGGATATCGACACAGAGCAAGCCATTGAGCCGGAAGCGACGCAAGCTGAAGCCGCAGCGGAGCCACCGGAGAGCGATGACCTATCCGACGTTATCGATGATGATGCGTTACCAGAATTTGATGAAACGACGGCTCTGGATGAATTTGATGCACCGC
This sequence comes from Vibrio gazogenes, assembly GCF_002196515.1. Classification (NCBI taxonomy): domain Bacteria; kingdom Pseudomonadati; phylum Pseudomonadota; class Gammaproteobacteria; order Vibrionales; family Vibrionaceae; genus Vibrio; species Vibrio gazogenes. The sequence continues at coordinate 3,007,917 of NZ_CP018835.1, forward strand.
CAGTTGATACAGACGCTCCTGAGCTAAGTGACTCAGATGTAACCTCTGAGATTGATTCCGCCGTCGATCAGTCAAGTGAAGTGCCAGAATACACCGCAGAGACGCCTGTCATTGAAGCGGATCATGCTCCTGAAGCGGATATCGACACAGAGCAAGCCATTGAGCCGGAAGCGACGCAAGCTGAAGTCGCAGCGGAGCCACCGGAGAGCGATGACCTATCCGACGTTATCGATGATGAGGCATTACCCGAATTCGATGAAACAGCGGCACTGAGTGAAGCCGATGCGTCGCCCGTTGACACAGATGAGTTAGCCTCTGAGCCACCGGAGACTGATGATTTATCCGACTTTATCGATGATGAAGCATTACCAGAATTCGATGAAACAGCGGCACTGAGTGAAGCCGACCCATCGCCTGTTGACACAGATGTGTTAGCCTCTGAGCCACTAGAGACTGATGATTTATCCGACTTTATCGATGATGATGCGTTACCAGAATTTGATGAAACGACGGCTCTGGATGAATTTGATGCACCGCCAGTTGATACAGACGCTCCTGAGCAGAGTGACTCAGATGTAACCTCTGAGATTGATTCCGCCGTCGACCAGTCAAGTGAAGTGCCAGAATCCCCCGCAGAGACGCCTGTCATTGAAGAGGCTCATGCTCCTGAAGCGGATATCGACACAGAGCAAGCCATTGAGCCGGAAGCGACGCAAGCTGAAGCCGCAGCGGAGCCACCGGAGAGCGATGATTTATCGGACTTTATCGATGATGAAGCATTACCCGAATTCGATGAAACAGCGGCACTGAGTGAATCAGACCCATCGCCTGTTGACACAGATGAGTTAGCCTCTGAGCCACCGGAGGCTGATGACCTATCCGACTTTATCGATGATGAGGCATTACCTGAATTCGACGAAACGGCGGCACTGAGTGAAGCCGATGCGTCGCCCGTTGACACAGATGAGTTAGCCTCTGAGCCACCGGAGACTGATGATTTATCGGAATTTATCGATGATGAGGCATTACCCGAATTCGATGAAACAGCGGCACTGAGTGAAGCCGATGCGTCGCCCGTTGACACAGATGAGTTAGCCTCTGAGCCACCGGAGAGTGATGATTTATCCGACTTTATCGATGATGATGCGTTACCAGAATTCGATGAAACAGCGGCACTGAGTGAAGCCGATGCGTCGCCCGTTGACACAGATGAGTTAGCCTCTGAGCCACCGGAGACTGATGATTTATCCGACTTTATCGATGATGAGGCATTACCCGAATTCGATGAAACGGCGGCACTGAGTGAAGCCGACCCATCGCCTGTTGACACAGATGAGTTAGCCTCTGAGCCACTAGAGACTGATGATTTATCCGACTTTATCGATGATGAAGCATTACCAGAATTCGATGAAACGGCGGCACTGAGTGAAGCCGACCCATCGCCATCTGAGACTGATATTTCCGAGATGACATCAGATGTGACTCCAGAAACTGATTTATCCACTGAATCTTCTGATTTTGTCGATGAAGAGGCGGGTCTTAAGCCTTTCCCTAGACATTCTCTTGATGAAGATGCGCTGGATGCGTTGTTGGATGAAAACGCTGAGCCAGAGCAGTATGTCTTTGAGCCAAATCTAGATGAAGATCGGATTGCCAGCGCGGGGATGGATTTTGAGTCGATGCTGAGTATGGGTGGAGAAGATTGGAATGGATTCAAGCTTTCTCCTGAACAACAAGCGTCGATTCCTGATGAAGTCCCGGAAGAGGAACTTGATGTTTGGCGAAGTGAAAATCAAACACATGAACCACAGGCCGATTCGGAAGATTGGGAAGTTCAGGACGACTTATTCTATAACGAGCCTGAACAGCCGCGTCATTTAACAATTGATGAACTGATGTCTCAAGTTGAAGGGCATGATCATCCTTTTGAAGATGTCGACCTTAAGCTGGATGTCGGGTTAAATGAATTCCCGGATGTCATCGGGGATATTACGAATGTTGATGTCGACAGCAATGCCGAAGCGGCAGGAAAGCTGGATCTTGCGAAGATTTACATCGAAATGAATGATGAGGCAGGTGCGGTGAAATTGTTGGAAGAAGCAATTGTTGATGGAAACGATGATATTCGTCAGGCTGCAAAACGTTTGATTGATGAGCTGAACCGAAAAAACTAATGGGTAGGTCGAATGTCTCCCAACGGCTGTTCTCTGTGGATATCCAAGGAACATCGCGGGTTGTTGATTAGAATTTTTTTCAATTTACGATTATACTGCCGCCCCTGTTTGACAAGAGAAGTAGATGATGAGAATCGCTTTAGGTGTTGAGTATCACGGCGCTCATTATTATGGCTGGCAGCGGCAGCGAGAAGTTCCTAGTGTCCAGGAAGCTTTGGAAAAAGCACTGAGCCAAGTTGCGAACCATCCGATTGAGGTTCAGTGTGCTGGACGGACTGATGCTGGTGTCCACGGTACGGGACAAGTTGTTCATTTTGATACCGAGGCTCAGCGAAAAACAGCTGCATGGACGATGGGTGCGAATGCGAACTTACCCAAAGACATCGCTGTACGATGGGCACAGGAAGTTCCGGATTCGTTTCATGCTCGTTTTTCAGCGACAGCACGGCGTTATCGGTATGTGATATACAATGATAATTTGCGACCGGCCATTTTGTCGGCTGGTGTCAGTCATTATCATGGTGATTTATGTGTTGAGAGGATGCACCAGGCTGGGCAGTTGTTGCTGGGAGAAAATGATTTTACTTCCTTCAGAGCCGTACATTGCCAGTCTCGCAGCCCGTGGCGGAATGTCATGCATTTGCAAGTTACTCGCCACAATCGTTATGTTGTGATTGATATTAAAGCCAATGCGTTTGTACACCATATGGTCAGAAATATCGCGGGAAGCTTAATTGCTGTCGGTAGAGGAGAGCAAGAACCTGAATGGATTCAATGGCTATTAGAAGCTAAAGATCGGAAACTTGCGGCTGCAACAGCAAAAGCAGAAGGGCTTTATTTGGTTGAAGTCGAATATCCACAAGCATTCAATCTGCCAGAGCAACCTGTTGGTCCGTTATTTTTACCGGATACATTGAACGAATCATGCTAGTCGGGTTCAAATCGTTGTAACGTCGTTTCACGAAGGTACAACCAGTTTTTTATCAACATGCAGAGGTTTATGTGATTTAATCCTCTGGGTGTTTATTGTCGAATAATTTTCTCTTGCAGTTGCAGGGGAGAGGAGTAAGGGTCTTCCACATGAGTTGGCTTGAAAAAATTTTAGAGAAAAGCAATATTGTCAGTTCGCGAAAAGCATCGATTCCTGAAGGTGTTTGGACAAAATGTACGTCTTGTGAACAAGTTCTTTATTATGCTGAGTTAGAGCGTAATTTAGAAGTTTGTCCAAAGTGTAATCATCATATGCGGATGAGCGCTCGTCGTCGTCTGGAAAAGTTTCTTGATGAAGGTAACCGTCAAGAAATCGGTGAGACGCTGGAGCCGCAGGATAAATTAAAATTCAAAGATTCAAAACGCTATAAAGAGCGGCTTGCAGCAGCGCAGAAAGCGAGCGGTGAAAAAGATGCTTTGGTTGTTATGAAAGGAGAGCTTTGCGGCTATCCTCTTGTTGCTTGTGCATTTGAGTTTTCCTTTATGGCCGGTTCAATGGGCTCTGTTGTTGGCGCTCGCTTTGTGAAAGCTGTAGAAGCAGCGATCGAAGCCAAGTGTGGCTTAATCTGTTTTTCTGCCAGTGGCGGTGCCCGAATGCAAGAAGCATTGATGTCTCTGATGCAAATGGCGAAAACCAGTGCCGCGTTGGAACGTTTATCCCAAAATGGCTTACCGTTTATTTCTGTCATGACAGATCCAACGATGGGTGGTGTCTCTGCAAGCTTGGCGATGCTCGGTGATATAAACATTGGTGAGCCGAAAGCGGTCATTGGTTTTGCTGGTCGTCGTGTTATTGAACAGACGGTACGTGAAGATCTTCCTGAAGGATTCCAGCGCAGCGAGTTTCTGTTAGAGCATGGTGCGATTGATATGATTGTTGATCGTCGTGAAATGCGGTCTCAGGTTGCGAGCTTGTTGGGTAAGATGATGAATTACCCAGCACAGGCGACAGAATCCGGAAATGATAGTACTTATGCGGTACCAGAAGCCGAAAAAAAAGAGTAAAGTAGTTCTCCCATATCTCAATACTATGCTTGTTTAATGAGTCAGAACGCTATGCCACAAGCCACATCTCCGTTATCGATGTGGCTTGATTATTTATCCAGTATCCATCATTCATCCATAGATTTAGGCCTTGATCGCGTTCAGGTTGTGGCTCAGAGAGCCAACCTGTTAAAACCTGCGCCAACCATTATTACGGTTGCTGGCACGAATGGTAAAGGTTCTACCTGTGCGATTATCGAAGCTATCTTACTTGCTGCCGGTTACTCCGTGGGCGTCTATAGTTCTCCACATCTTATCTGTTATAACGAACGTGTTCGGATCAACGGCAAAGTATTAGCCGATGAAGACCATACGCGCGCGTTTGATTTTATTGAAAAACAGCGGGGCACAACGAGTCTGAGCTTTTTTGAGTTCGGGACACTGGCTGCATTGCGGTTACTGCAAGAAGAACAAGTCGATGTTGCAATCTTAGAAGTTGGCTTAGGTGGTCGGTTAGATGCGACCAATGTCGTTGATCATGATGTTTCAGTCATCACGAGTCTGGCCATCGACCATATTGATTGGTTGGGGGATGATCTGGGACCGATCGGGTACGAGAAAGCGGGAATTTTTCGCGCGGGTCAGCCCGCGGTATGCGGTGAGCCTTATCCCCCCGCAACGGTTGCCGCCTATGCTGATGAAGTTGATGCGGAATTCTTTCAGATTGGTATTCAATTTAATTATCAGGTTGCAGAAGATGTATGGCATTGGCAGCATGGTGCTTTTGACCTCCGTGACCTGCCAAAGCCACAATTACCATTACCCAACGCTGCAACCGCGTTGATGGCACTTGGATGTGCCGGGCTTGATATTAGTGATATGGATATTGTTGAAGGATTAAAGAGCGCCTCGCTACCTGGCAGAATGCAACTGATTAGCCAGAAGCCGGTAATTATGCTGGATGTTGCGCATAACCCTCATTCTGCCCAATATCTGACATCACATATAAAGCAGTGTTTCTCGGGCAAGAAAATTCACCTAGTCATTGGCATGTTACATGACAAAGATATTCAGGAAACGATCACTGCTTTATCTCCGGCGGTTGATTATTGGTATCCGGCTTCTTTGACAGGGCCTCGCGCTGCTTTTGCCAGTGAGTTGAATCGCTATATTCCCGTTGCGAGTCAAACCTATGAATCACCGGTTCAGGCTTTTAAAGCTGCGATGACACGAGCCCATGAAAATGATGCCATTATCGTCGCGGGTTCGTTCCACACAGTTGGAGAAGTTTTAGATTTTTGGCATAAACGAGGGGTGTAAACAGAGATGGCAAGTCGATTCCAAAGTCGTTTAGTTGGAACCGTTGTATTGGTTGCACTTGGTGTCATTATTCTTCCGGATATTTTGGATGGACAGAAATCACACTACAAAGAAGATGTTGCCAGTATTCCACTGAAGCCCGATGTTGATCAAGACACGGAACAATACCAAATTTTAGAGCCTGAAACCGATCAGCTTTCCTTACCGGATTCACCCGTTACGGTGAATGAAGACACGAAAGCGACATCATCGAATGATGTCGTTCCGGTTCAAGTTCAGGCATCGTCTGAGTCAAATGATTTTCAGAGCAGTGGCTGGATTATTCAACTGATGGCACTCAAAAATAGCGATAATGCGAAAAAACTTGTAGCAGACTTGCAAAAACGGGGTTATCAGGCACATACCAAACAGGAAAATGGTTATACACGTGTGATTATTGGACCTGATGTGTCAAAAAGCAAAATGGAAAGACAACTGGCTGAATTGGAAAAAATTACCGGAGCAAAAGGTCAATTGCTCAAATTTAAACCGTTAAATCCGTAAGAAAACGTTTGCGTCGTCATTTTTTCTGTTAAAATGCGCGCCATCTTAGAATGAGTGAATGTATGAACTGGTTAGATATTGTCATTTTAAGTGTGATTGGCCTGTCGGCATTGATCAGCCTGATTCGTGGTTTTGCGAAAGAGGCATTGTCACTGGCGACTTGGCTGCTTGCATTTTTTATTGCAAGCCACTATTACCCAAAGCTGGCTGTTTATTATTCGAATATTCAGGATGACATGTTCCGTAATGGTGCTGCGATTGCGACGTTGTTTATTGCAACATTAGTCGTGGGTGCATTGGTGAATTATGTGATTGCCCAGCTTGTACAAAAAACAGGGCTGTCAGGGACGGATCGGGTTCTTGGTGTCGTATTTGGCGGACTTCGAGGTGTTCTGATCATTGCTGCGGTTCTGTTTTTTATGGATGCGTTTACCGCGTTTCCAAGTTCAAAATGGTGGGAAAATTCACAGTTGGTGCCACAGTTTCGGTGGATCATTGTGCAGTTTTTCGAACATTTGAAAACATCATCTAGTTTTCTTACCGGTACGGTTTAAACCGGCCGATATAATGTCGCAAATCGAGGATTAAGACATGTGTGGTATTGTTGGAATTGTTGGTTCAACGCTTGTCAACCAGTCCATCTATGATGCTTTGACCGTGTTACAGCATCGCGGCCAAGATGCCGCGGGTATTTGTACCATAGATAGCAATCGTTTTCGTCTGCGTAAGGCAAATGGATTGGTTACCGATGTATTTGCTGCAAAGCATATGCAGCGCCTTCAAGGAACGGTTGGCATTGGACATGTCCGTTATCCGACAGCGGGGAGCTCAAGTGCATCCGAGGCGCAGCCTTTTTATGTCAACTCACCGTTTGGTATCACACTGGCTCATAATGGTAATCTAACCAATGCCCAGCATGTTCGAGATAAGCTGTTTGAGAAAGATCGCCGTCATGTCAATACGACTTCTGATTCTGAGGTGTTGTTGAATGTTCTGGCACATGAAATTGATACCGTAAAAGGGAATGTCACCGCCGAAGATGTCTTCAGAGCGGTTACCAGTGTGCATCGTTCGATTAAAGGTGCTTATGCTGTTGTTGCGATGATTATCGGTCATGGCATGATTGCGTTCCGCGATCCAAACGGTATTCGTCCATTGTGTTTGGGTAAACGTGATGTCGGCGGACGAACTGAGTATATGGTGGCATCTGAGTCTGTTGCATTAGATGCGGTTGGATTTGAGTTCATGCGGGATGTTGCACCGGGTGAGGCTATTTACGTCACGTTTGAAGGTGAACTTTACACCCATCAGTGTGCTGACAATCCTCAGTTGAACCCATGTATTTTTGAATTTGTTTATTTTGCTCGTCCGGATTCTTTTATCGACCAAATTTCGGTCTATAGTGCACGGGTCGAAATGGGCAAAAAACTGGGTGAGCGCATTCAACAGGAGTATGCTGATCTCGATATTGATGTTGTGATTCCGATTCCTGAAACCTCTTGTGATATTGCCCTGCAAATCGCACAGGCGTTAGATAAACCGTATCGTCAGGGGTTTGTCAAAAACCGTTATGTCGGCCGGACATTTATCATGCCGGGTCAACAACAACGCCGGAAATCAGTACGCAGAAAGCTCAATGCGATTCGTTCTGAATTTAAAGATAAAAATGTGCTACTGGTCGATGATTCAATTGTCCGAGGCACAACATCGGAACAGATTATCGAAATGGCTCGTGATTCTGGCGCCAAAAAAGTTTATATGGTTTCTGCTGCTCCGGAAATTCGTTTCCCGAATGTTTATGGTATTGATATGCCAAGTGCCAATGAACTCATTGCTCATGGTCGGGATAATGAATCCATCTGCCGTCAAATCGGTGCGGACGCACTGATTTTCCAGACGATTGAAGATCTTGTCAGTGCTGTTGGTATCGGGAACCCGAATATCAGTCGCTTTGAAACCTCAGTCTTTAACGGTGAGTACGTGACTGGGGATATTGATCAGGCTTATCTGGACTATCTGGAAGCGATGAGAAACGACGACGCGAAAGAACAGAAAGAGATTCAACAAGAGTTGGCAAGTCTCGAACTCTATAATGAAGAAAACTGAGAGTATGACTCTCAGTCCACAACACCCCATCCGGTTCAGATAAGAATCGAGTAGTGAACGTTGGTTTGTACACCATATGATAAAAAAGGCTTCCGTGAGGAAGCCTTTTTTATGGGGTTCGTTCTGAATTATTCAGTGCGATAAAGGTAATGATGTCACTACAGAATCATCGCAGCAATCCAGCCGAAGATAATCAGAGGGATATTATAGTGAATAAACGTGGGAACCACGGTTTCCCAGACGTGTTCGTGCTGTCCGTCTGCATTGAGGCCGGATGTCGGACCGAGTGTAGAGTCAGATGCCGGAGAGCCGGCATCGCCTAATGCAGCGGCTGTACCCACTAAGGCGATTGTGGCCATCGGTGAGAAACCGAAAGCTGCCGCCAGCGGGACATAAATCGTTGCAATAATGGGAATGGTTGAAAATGAAGAGCCGATCCCCATGGTGACTAATAGCCCGACAACCAGCATCAGCAGGGCGGCCAACGGCTTGTTGTCCCCAATACTATGAGAGAGTGATGAGACAAGCGATTCGACCCCGCCTGTTTGTTTCATCACGGCGGCAAAACCAGCGGCTGCAATCATGATGAACCCGATCATCGCCATCATATGCACCCCTTTAGTAAAGACATCATGGGTCTCTTTCCAAGCGATAACGCCACCAAAGGTAAACACCATAAAGCCAGTGAGTGCGCCAATAATCATCGAGCCGGTGAACAACTGCACGCTGAGAGCTGCAATAATACCGATAGCTGCCGTCAGAATATATCGCCCATTAATCGTATGTTCTGGATTGTGATGAACCACGGTCAATTCAGTTTTACGGTATTCTCTGGGTTTGCGATAACTAAAGAATACGGCAATTAAAAGTCCCACAACCATGCCAGTGCCAGGGAGTAACATCGCGGTTGGGATCTGGCTTGCAGTGATATTGGCCAAACCATTCTCTTGGATATTTCTCAGGAGAATATCTTTTAAGAAAATCCCCCCGAAGCCAATAGGCAGAACCATATAAGGGGTAATGAGGCCAAATGTAAGAATACAGGCAATCAGGCGGCGATCTAATTTGAGTTTGGCAAAAACGCCCAATAGTGGCGGAATCAGAATCGGAATAAACGCGATATGGACCGGAATAATGTTTTGGGAAGACATGGTCACCAGAATGAGGGCGAACAAGATAGCATATTTCAAGCCGGTCTGTGTTTCCTGTTGCTCTTTGCCATGAATTTTGCGAATGACTGTATGTGCGACTAAATCGGTGAGACCGGATTTAGAGATGGCGACAGCAAATGCACCGAGCATGGCATAACTGAGTGCAATCGTTGCACCGCCACCCAGACCACTTTCAAACGCAGCGACCGATTCGTTCAGACTCATGCCTGATACGAGCCCACCAATGATCGCACTAAATGTCAGTGCGACAACAACGTTCACACGAAGCAGCGCAAGTATCAGCATGATACAGACTGAAATAACGACAGGGTTCATACAATTCTCGTGTTGTAGTATTTTGAGTTAAGGTTAGTTTTCTTGTGATTCGGTATCGGGTAGCGGCCAGCCGCCTAATGACTGCCATTTATTGACAATCCCGCAGAAAAGATCTGCCGTTTTTTGGGTGTCATAAAGTGCTGAATGGGCTTCTTTATTATCAAATGGAATCCCAGCAGTACGGCAGGCTTTTGCAAGCACGGTTTGCCCATAGGCCAAGCCGCTTAAAGTGGCAGTATCGAATGTAGCAAAGGGATGAAAAGGAACGCGTTTGAGGTGACTGCGTTCACTGGCTGCCATGACAAAACGATGATCGAATGTTGCATTATGAGCCACAATGATCGCCCGGCTGCATTCGGCTTCCTTTTGTTCTTTACGTACCTGTTTATAGATTTCTTTCAGAGCTTCCATTTCACTGACAGCCCCGCGAAGTGGGCTGAATGGGTCATGGATACCATTGAATTCCAGTGCTTCTTTTTCCAGATTGGCACCTTCAAAGGGTTCGATATGAAAATGGAGTGTGGTTGCCGGCTGAAGCTGGCCTTCATCATCCATCTTGAGTGTGATCGCACAAATCTCAAGAAGCGCATCTGTTTCCGAATTAAACCCTGCTGTCTCGACATCGATGACTACAGGCAGGTATCCCCGAAAGCGATCTTTTAAACGCTGTTTATTGTTTACTTCCGTCATTTTGACCATAACCTATGTATCAGGGCTCGCATTATTGCAGATTATACGCCTGATAAAAACCGCAGATATTGATTAAAATGTTGAGAGTCATGGATTGCCACGCAGATTGGCGAGGTTTTTGCATTTCCTTTCATGTTCCAACATGATGTGGCAAGAGGTTGCCACTTCGGTTGTCTGTTTGGGAACCAGATGTTTGAGAGAATAGCATGTCGATAAAGTATGGGTTGATAGCCGGTTTGGGGACGATTTTGAGTCTCTGGGGGAGTGTCGGATATGCGATGCAAAAGCATTATGTGGCAACGCCTCAACAGTCAAAATGGGAAATGGTGTCTGATACGCCGCTTGAGTGTCGGCTTGTGCATCCGATCCCGTCTTACGGTAATGCTGAGTTTTCTTCTCGGGCAAGTAAAAAGTTGAATCTCGATTTCGAGTTGAAGATGCTGCGTCCGATGGGAGAAACGCGGAATGTTTCTCTGGTGTCGATGCCACCAGCGTGGCGTCCGGGAGACCGGGCGGAATCTATCTCTCATTTGAAATTTTTTAAACAATTTGATGGTTATATCGGCGGCCAGTTAGCCTGGAACTTACTCAGTGAACTGGAGAGAGGCCGGAACCCGACATTCAGTTATCAGGCGTGGCAAGATCGGGATCGTTTGATTGAAGTTTCATTGTCTTCAGTGTTATTCCACAGTAAGTTCAATGACTTTAGTAACTGTATTAGTCGTTTACTGCCGTACAGTTTCGAAGATATTTCATTCACGATTTTGCATTATAACCGAGATAGTGTTCAGGTGAATAAAGCGTCACAAAAGCGTTTGGCGCAGATTGCTGAATATATTCGTTATAATCAGGACATCGATCTGATTTTGGTCTCCACTTATACCGATGGTTCCCGCTCAAAGAATGAAAGTCAGAGTCTGTCGGAGAAACGTGCAGAAGTGCTGCGTGACTATTTCAAATCGCTGGGATTACCAGAGAAGCGGATTCAGGTCGAAGGGTATGGTAAACGTCGGGTCATTGCGAATGACATGACACCGATTGGTAAAGAAAAGAATCGCCGCGTGGTGATTTCGTTAGGCCGGACACAAGTGTGATTGTGCGATACAAGAACAGGCAGCCCAGTGAGCTGCCTGTTGTCACATTGCTTTGTTCGTCTCGGTGACGAGAACAATCAAGTGACTGCGAGGTCGATTAACCCTGAAGACCAGCACCCGCCTGTTTATTCTGAATTAATTCCACCATGTAACCATCCGGGTCTTTGATAAAGGCGATATGGGTCGTTCCCCCTTTGACCGGACCGGGTTCGCGAGTGACGTCACCGCCAGCATCTTTGATGAGCTGACAGGTCTGATAGATATCATCGACACCGATAGCAATATGTCCATAGGCATTACCTAAATCATACGCTTCAACGCCCCAGTTGTAAGTCAGTTCAATGACTGCTCCTTCTGACTCATCGCTGTAGCCGACAAACGCGAGTGTATATTTGTATTCCGCATTTTCATTTTTACGCAGCAATTTCATTCCCATGATGTCGGTATAAAATTTGATTGAGCGTTCTAAATCTCCGACACGTAACATGGTATGTAAAATTCGATTGTTGGACATTGCTTACTCCTGAAATGACTGGATATTATTTTTGAGTCGCTCATCGGATGACGAGCGGTTTTATCAGTTTAAAGAACATGTCAAACAAGCGCAAATGATGCCGATGCTCCGCTCGCGATGTTCGTTGCTTATTGGGCGCTGAGTGGACGAACGCACTGACTTACTGGAAAAGAAACCCATCAAATTGTGGATCGTCGGCGTCAGATAAATGAAATAGAGTCTGTTTGACATGTTCGAGGTGTTGCCACATCGCTTCTTTTGCAGCTTCCGGAGAACGCCTTTGTAGGGCAAACAGGATTTTCTCATGGTCTTCCAGCCAAGCACCCCGATAGTTTTCATTGGTGATACGGGCGTGAAGCTGACGCCACATCGGGCTTTCATCTCGCCGTTGCCAAAGCTCCCGGACAATATCGCATAGCACGCTATTTTGTGAGGCATGTGCGATGGCCAAATGGAATTGCTCATCGCCATCATAATCACCATGACCGGTTTCCAACTGCTTACGTTCAATATCCAAAGCTTCGCGGAGTTTGGAAAAATCATTCTTAGTCAGATTGGTTGCCGCAAAACTGGCAATCTGGCTTTCAATGATCTGACGGGCTTGTAATAGCTCAAAGGGTCCGATATCCGAACGCGTTTTGGGCATTGATGGCTGAGAGGGTTGGGGAGCCTGATGAGATAGAGCAATGACATAAACCCCAGAGCCTTTACGCACTTCTACCAGTCCTTGCAGTTCCAGCATGATAATCGCTTCTCTGACGACTGAACGGCTGACCTGCATGGCTTCGGCAATATCTCTTTCCGGAGGTAAGCGAGCACCGATGCTAAATTCTCCGGAAAAGATGCGCTGCTGAAGAATCAGACCGATTTCCTGATAAAGTCGTTTTGCGGGCGTAGCTGAAATATTCATAGCGCCATCTCTTTGATTATTCGGTTTTTTGCTTATATTCACACAGGTCTTCAATCATACAACTGCCACAGCGCGGTTTGCGGGCGATACAGGTGTAGCGGCCGTGCAGAATCAGCCAGTGATGAACATCGATTTTGAATTCTTTAGGCACCACTTTCAGGAGTTTCTGTTCGACTTCGTCAACATTCTTGCCTGAAGCAAACTTGGTCCGGTTGGAAACGCGAAAGATATGAGTATCGACGGCAATGGTTGGCCAGCCGAAAGCCGTGTTGAGGACGACATTGGCTGTTTTACGCCCGACCCCGGGCAGTGATTCTAAAGCCTCTCGGTTTTCCGGGACTTCCCCTTGATATTTTTCAAGTAAAATCCGGCAGGTTTTAATCACGTTCTCAGCTTTAGAATTAAATAAGCCGATGGTTTTGATATAGTCTTTCAACCCATCGACACCCAGCGCCAGAATCGCCTGCGGTGTGTTGGCGACCGGGTATAACTTATCGGTGGCTTTATTGACACTGACATCTGTTGCCTGAGCGGAAAGCAGCACTGCTATCAGGAGTTCGAAGGGCGTATCCCAATTGAGTTCAGTTTGTGGTTTGGGATTATTCTCCCGTAATCGTTCGAGAATCTCGATCCGCTTTTGCTTATTCATGACGCTGTTGCTTCCCATTGAAATAAGTGTGACTGAGGTGTCATGGTCATCATTCTGTTGTTGTCATTATTGAGTCACTTTCGTGACCCGGGCTCTCTCAATTTGTGGTTTGGTTTGTTTGGGTTGCCGAGAAGCCAGATATTTATCAATACAGCTTTTGAGGGCAATCAAAAAACCGACGCAGATAAATGCGCCCGGCGGGAGGAGTGCGAGTAAAAAGCTATTGTCTAGATGTAATACATCGATCCGGAGAACTTTGGCCCATTCCCCCAGTAGAAGGTCTGCACCGTCAAACAGTGTTCCGTTACCGAGTAGTTCTCGGATTGCTCCTAACACGACCAGTACGCAGGTCATGCCCGCGCCCATCCAGAATCCATCCAATGCAGAGGGCAGCACATCATTTTTAGATGCGAACGCTTCAGCGCGACCGATAATAATGCAGTTGGTGACGATGAGCGGAATAAAGATTCCTAATGACAAATACAAGCCAAACGCAAATGCATTCATCAGCAGTTGGACGCAGGTCACCAGTGCTGCAATGATCATCACAAAGACCGGGATTCTGACTTCTTTCGGCACATGGTTTCTGACCAGAGAAACGGTGACATTTGAACTAACGAGCACTGCGAGAGTGGCAATTCCCAGCCCCAGCGCGTTGGTGATGGTGGAAGAGACCGCGAGAAGCGGGCATAACCCGAGTAATTGGACTAAGGCTGGGTTATTGTTCCACAAACCATTTTTCATCAATTCCTGCGATTGACTCATGATTGGCCTCCGTGACAATTGTAAGGTTGACGATAAAGCTGCTCGCGGTTTTGATCAACAAATTGTGTGATTTTCTTGACGGCTTTGACCACAGCCCTTGGTGTAATGGTTGCACCAGTGAACTGGTCGAACTGTCCGCCATCTTTGCGGACTTTCCACTGCGATTCGTTTTCAGCGGTTACTTGTTGGCCGGTAAATGACAGAATCCAGTCACTGATGCGTCGATCAATTCTATCTCCGAGTCCCGGAGTTTCATGGTGAACAAGAACGCGTGTCCCAGTAATGACACCTTGATTATTGACTCCGACAATCAGTTTAATCGCACCGTTGTAACCATCGGGAGCGATAGTTTCAATCGCTATTCCCGTCGGCATATCATTTTGTTTGGCGATATAGGCATGCAGTGTCGGTTGCCCGGTTAAATAGGGAATATTCACGACCGTACACGATCCGGAAAGGACATTATCATGCGTTTGAGGGGGAATGACCTGAGCCAAAATTGTGAGCAGTTGCTTTTGCTCTTGTTGTTCAATTTTGTCTTGGGTTAAGTAATGGGTGATCGCAACCACACCTGTTGATACACAGGCAAAAACAGCGAGGATCACTCCGTTTTTTCGTATTGCATTTAGCATTTTGCGCCTCAGTGTCCGTAGGTTCTTGGTTGTGTGTAATAGTCGATCAACGGTACACACATATTGGCGAGAATGACCGCAAAGGCAATCCCGTCAGGGTAGCCCCCCCAACTGCGAATGATGAAGATCATCACACCGATAAATGCGCCATAGCACAGACGGCCTTTCACGGTGGTCGATGCTGTTACAGGGTCGGTTGCGATAAAAAATGCACCGAGCATGGTGGCTCCGGAAAAGAGGTGAATCAATGGCGATGTAGTTGTCTCGACACCAAACAGCTGGCACAGGCTACTGATGACAATTAATCCGGTGAGATAAGCCACTGGGATATGCCATTGGATCACACGCACCCGAATCAGCAACAGGCCGCCGAGCAGATAAGCAACGTTGACCCATTCCCAGCCAATCCCGGCAATGCTACCGAACTGCTTATGCGTTAAAACTTCAGCAATTGAATGACCGGTCCGAAAGCCATTTTTGATCGCATCGAGCGGCGTAGCCATGGTGACACCATCGACGCTGACCCGCAGTTGTTGCAGGGAAAGACCGTGATCATTAAACCCGCTAAAAATAACCGAAAGAGCATCGGATAATGAAGTACTTTCCGCAGACAGTGAGTGTGGCGGAAGCCAACTGGTCATCTGGACAGGGAAAGAGATCAATAACACCACATAGCCAATCATGGCCGGATTAAACGGGTTCTGTCCCAGACCACCGTAGAGCTGTTTGGCTATCACAATGGCAAAAATTAAGCCGATAACCATAATCCACCACGGTGCCAAAGGCGGAATTGCAACCGCGAGCAACCAAGCTGTGACTAACGCACTGTAATCCCTGAGAGCACTGGCGGGAGAGCGCTGACGGATTTTCATGATCAGGCTTTCCAGTCCGACAGCGACCATGATACCGAAAATAAGCTGAATGAAAGTGCCCCAACCAAAGAAATAGGTTTGTGCGATGAGTCCGGGACAAGCCGCAATCGCAACCCACTTCATTAAGTCTGAAGTGCTGCGTTTTTGATGCGTGTGCGGAGAACTTGCGATAAAAAATGCCACTACTCTTTTTCCTCCGTATCAGACGCGGATGATGATTGTGCTTGTTGCTGTGCTTTTCTGGCTTTGGCGCGGGCGACGGCTGCTGCAACGGCAGCTTTTTTCGCATCCTGCGCTGTTTCGGCCGTTTCTGGTTCCGAATCGGTGACAGCGGACGGAGTTTCGTCCGGTGTGGATTGCGCCTGTTGCTGTGCTTTTCTGGCTTTGGCGCGGGCGACGGCTGCGGCAACCGCAGCTTTTTTCGCATCCTGCGCCGTTTCGGCCGTTTCTGGTTCCGAGTCGGTGACAGCGGACGGTGTTTCGTCCGGTGTGGATTGCGCCTGTTGCTGTGCTTTTCTGGCTTTGGCGCGGGCGACGGCTGCTGCAACGGCAGCTTTTTTCGCATCCTGCGCTGTTTCGGCCGTTTCTGGTTCCGAATCGGTGACAGCGGACGGAGTTTCGTCCGGTGTGGATTGCGCCTGTTGCTGTGCTTTTCTGGCTTTGGCGCGGGCGACGGCTGCGGCAACCGCAGCTTTTTTCGCATCCTGCGCCGTTTCGGCCGTTTCTGGTTCCGAGTCGGTGACAGCGGACGGTGTTTCGTCCGGTGTGGATTGCGCCTGTTGCTGTGCTTTTCTGGCTTTGGCGCGGGCGACGGCTGCTGCAACGGCAGCTTTTTTCGCATCTTGCGCTGTTTCGGCCGTTTCTGGTTCCGAGTCAGTGACAGCGGACGATGTTTCGTCCGGTGTGGATTGCGCCTGTTGCTGCGCTTTTCTGGCTTTGGCGCGGGCGATAGCCGCAGCAACGGCGGCTTTTTGAGCGCCGCCACTGTCTTTGTCTTGCGCTGCTGTCACCGAAGTGTCCGGGGTTCGTTCGGCATCTTTTTCTGCTTTACGTGCTCTGGCTTGACGTTTGCGCTCCTCGCGGAGCTTCATCATTTCACGATTATCCGGTTCATCGGCCCCGGATTGAAGGGCGGCTTCTTGTTTCGCTTTGGCTCGGGCGATCGCTGCTGCAACTGCCGGTTTCGCCTCGGATTTCGTCTGGGCATTTTTAGACTTCACCCGTTCAATCGCAGCGGCGACAGCATCTTGTCCGCCATTTTCTTTCACCATTGCCTGACGACGGTTATCCGCTGCTTTTTTGAAGCGATTTTCTCTTTCTTGCTTCTCCCGTTCCATCCGGGCCTTTTTCTCTTCGAAACGAATTCTGGCTCGTTCAGCAGCTTCGGCTTCTTGTTTCCGTGTTCTGATTTCAGCTTTTGCCTGACGATAATATTGGACGAGTGGTATCTCACTCGGGCAGACATAAGCACATGCGCCACATTCGATACAGTCTTTTAGGTTGAGCGTCTCGCATTTATCATATTCTTCAGCTTTTGCGTGCCACTGTAATTGCTGCGGAAGCAAAGATGCAGGACAAACGTCCGCACACTGACCGCAGCGAATACAGGCTATTTCTTGCTGAGTCGGTGAGATTTCCCGTCGCGTCGGTGCGAGAAGACAGTTGGTGGTCTTGGTGAGCGGGACATCGGCATGTGGGAGCGTAAAGCCCATCATAGGCCCACCCATTATCAGGCGAGGTAAGTGTTTATCGGGATGATAATGGTGTGTCTCCAGCAGGTGGCGAATCGGGGTACCTATCAATGCCCAAACATTACGGGGTTGTTCAAATGTCGCTCCCGTCAGCGTCACGACGCGCTGAATCAGGGGTTCTCCGTGAATTACTGCACGTTGAATTGCATACACAGAGCCAATATTTTGCACCATCAGGCCGATATCGGCCGGCAGCTTGTCAGCCGGGACTTCAAGATTGGTCAGGATCTTGATGAGCTGTTTCTCGCCTCCGGACGGGTATTTGGTCGGGATGACTCGAATAACGATGTCTTTGCCGGTTGCCGCAGTCTCCAGAGCACGAATTGCTTCCGGTTTATTGTCTTCGATACCGATGATAATGAGTTTGGGGGACAAAATATGGGCGAGGATCGCTATCCCCTGAATAATTTCCTGTGCATAGTGCTGCATCAGTACATCATCGGCAGTGATATAAGGTTCACATTCCGCAGCATTGATAATTAAGATGTCGGTGCGGGCCAGTCCGGAAAGAATTTTTTTGGCAGTAGGAAAACCTGCGCCACCCATCCCTGAGATGCCGGCTTGACGAATGATATCGATCAAGGCTTCCGGTGCGTGTAAATGATAATCAGGGTAGGCGCTATGTTGATACCATGTTTCCTGACCGTCCGGTTGGATAACGACGGCAAGCTCCGGTAAGCCGGACGGATGAGCGGTTGTCCGTGGCTCGATGGCCGTGACGGTGCCGGATGTCGGCGCGTGCACGGGCAGATGAAATACGGACATCGATTGCGTTAGCGGCTGCCCTTTTAAAACGGTATCACCGACGGATACTAATAAGTCGCCGGGTTTACCGATATGCTGCTTCAGGGGAAGTACCAGTTCTTCCGGGAGCGTTGCTGCCGCTGGTGGCGTTTGATTGGATTGATGTTTATTTTCCGGTGGATGAACACCTCCCGGGAAATCCCATAACCGGCCTGATTTAATTTGTTCGATTAATGACAGCATATCAGTCTCTAGTTGTGATTATGGTTAGATAAGGAAGCGTCTTCGTTCGTCTTGGTGTCCGTCACATTGACGACAGGAATTGCGTTCATTTGCCATTTCCATGTTTCAGGTGTGGTCTGAACCGGGATCATTTCAATACAATCTGTCGGGCAGGGCGCCACGCAAAGATCACAGCCTGTACATTCGTCTTTAATGACGGTGTGGAGTGCTTTGGTTCCACCAACAATCGCATCCACCGGACAGGCTTGAATACATTTAGTACAGCCGATACACATATCTTCATGAATAAAAGCGACCCGTTTGACGGCATCACTCAAATCGTGGGCGGGTTCAGGCACATCGACACCCATTAAGTCAGCGAGTTTTTCAATCGTCGCCTGACCGCCAGGAGGACATTTATTGATCTCATCACCGTTGGCGATTGCTTGTGCGTAAGGACGACAACCAGGATAACCACACTGACCGCACTGGGTTTGCGGCAGAATCGAATCAATTTGATCAACGATCGGATCGCTTTCAACTTTAAAGCGGATCGATGCATAACCGAGAATTGCACCAAAAATTGCAGCGAGCACAGCCAGTGCAATCATGGCAATAAGAATGACGTTCATTACAGTTTAACCAGTCCAGTAAAGCCCATGAAAGCAAGCGACATCAATCCTGCGGTAATCATAGCGATGGATGCCCCTTTGAATGGCGTTGGGACATCAGAGACATTGATTCGCTCACGCATTGATGCAAACAGGATCAAGACCAGAGAGAAGCCGACCGCCGCGCCGAATCCATAAATGACCGACTCGATAAAGTTGTGATTTTCGTTGATGTTGAGTAAGGCAACGCCTAATACTGCGCAGTTGGTCGTAATTAAAGGTAAAAAGATACCTAACAGACGGTAAAGTGTCGGGCTAGTTTTATGCACAACTAACTCTGTAAACTGAACGACCACCGCTATCACCAGAATGAAACTCATCGTGCGTAGGTAGTCGATTCCCAATGGTGTAAGAATATAATTTTCGACTAAGTAGGAACAAACCGACGCCAGAGTCAGCACAAAGGTTGTTGCCAAACCCATGCCGATTGCTGTTTCCAGTTTTTTTGACACACCCATAAACGGGCATAAGCCCAAAAATTTAACCAGTACGAAGTTATTTACCAGTACAGTGCCGATGAGCAACAAAAGGTATTCGGTCATAATTTGCCGCTTGTGATTTTAATGATCTTCTTATTATCCAGTTTTATATGCGGAATAACAACCAAGGAAGTCTATGGTTTTTTAGGATGTAGAGTCTTTTTGTCACTGAGTCATATGCTCAATTGCAGGTTTGGTTGTCGGATCCGGCGTTCACGAGGGACTGCATGACAGGGATAGATTCAAGCGAAGCATGGGGCTGGCCGTGGGGATATGGTGACAATATTTGGTTTCATTGAACCCAAATACAGGGGATGAAGCACAGCGTAATGTCGTGCTAATCCCCCCGACTTTGAAGCATTGGTATACGACAATTCAGAGAGGCACAATCTCTTTGACTGAACTGTCGGTTTTATGGTTATACGATTTTAGGCTGACCGTCAGATGCAGTCGCCCCACCGTCTACTGGTAGGTTCACGCCGTTAATGAACGAGGCGTCATCGCTTGCGAGGAAAGTGACCACTGATGCAATTTCTTCCGGTTCGGCCGCTCGGCCCAACGCAATTCGTTCATTGAATTTATCGCGAATGTCCTGCGCCCAGCCGTTGGTCATGTTGGTTTTCACCAGACTCGGGCAGACGGCATTGATACGAACCCCATCGGCACCGTGATCCAGTGCCATCGCACGAGTCAGGTTCACGACTGCCCCTTTACTGGCACAATAGAATGCCGCACCCCAGTCACCGCCTATGCCGGAAACAGAGGCGGTATTAATCATGCAGCCTTTAGTTTTCAGCAATTCAGGTAAGGCAAATTTAGCGCAATAGACAACACCGTCAATATTGACTGAAGATATTTTCTTCCAGTCATCGATACTGCCTTCAATAACCGAGCCCGGAACATGTACACCAGCATTGTTCACCAGAATATCGAGTTTTCCGAAACGGGCGACGACAGTGGCAATCAGCGCTTCCACTTTGTCTGGGTTAGAAACATCGATGGTGTGAGCGGAGACACGTTGTTTATCAAAATCTTCAATGGCTTTAGCAAGCTGTTCTTCATTCCAGTCCGCCAGAGCAATGTTAACCCCTTCTGCGTAGAGGCGTTTTGCGATAGCCAGACCAATACCATTGGCGGCTCCAGTGACTAGGGCTACTTTATTGTTTAGGCCTCTCATGCAATTTCTCCTTCCAAATGATGAGTCGTAAAAACGGGATCTTGGTTCTTCTCTGTGCGTGGCATCATCAGTTTATAGTTATCGCTGTAATCGACAGGGATGGCTAAGACCGATGGGCCTTCAACGTCCATCGCTTGTTTCAGCGTGGTCACCAGTTCATGTGGATTGGTCACCGCGAATCCTTTGGCACCGAATGATTCGGCATACGCTTTGAAATCGACCGGGCCGAATTTCACGCCAGAGAAGCGCTGGTATTTTTTCAGTTCCTGCATCTCAACCATATTGTAGGCGTTATCGACCCAAATAATATGAAGTATGTTGCATTTCATCCTAACAGCGGTTTCCAGTTCCATACTTGATTGCATGAAGCCGCCATCTCCTGAAACGGAAACCACTTTACTGCCGGGGTTGAGCAAACTGGCGCCAATCGCCCATGGCAGTGCGACGCCCATGGTTTGTTGTCCGTTGGAGACCAGCATCTGACGCGCGCGGAAACAACTCAAGTATCGGGCAATCCAGATGTGGAAACTGCCCATGTCGAGACAGAGAGTCGTATCGGGGGCGATGATTGATTGCATCGCTTTGATCAGTGTTAGTGGATGAAACCCTTGCTGGTGGTATACATTGGGATAAGCTTTGATGATCTGGCGTTGCTGAGCGACATCTTCCAATACTGACAGCGCCATCGGAGAGAGGCGAGCATAGTCAGAGATACGATTCGCCATCTGATCCAATGACTGGGCGATGTTGCCGACGATTTCCACGCATGGTTGGTAGTTGAGCTGATACTCGGCCGGTTCAATATCAAGATGGATCACCGGGCAGCGTTTACTGTTCCATAACTCGGGGTCATATTCTATCGGGCTAAAGCCGATGGTCAGGATGAGATCCGCATCGCGTAGCAAAACGTCACCGGGCTGATTGTTGAACAAACCAACGCGACCGGCAAAGTGATGGTAGTAATTGATATCAACGGTGCCCGCAGCCTGATAGGTTCCGACAACCGGTAAATACGTTTTTTGCAGAAAACGTGCAATGGAAGCTGCGTTTTCTCTGCGGCTGGCGTGCAGGCCGAGCAAGACGACACAGCGTTTGGCTTTATCGATTCGATGAGCCGCTTCTTCAATCGCAGTTATATCAGCACAACCAGGTTGAACGCACGCAGAAGGAATAATTATATCGGTCTGCGTCTGTTCGGACAAAATATCCTGAGGCAGACTGAGGAAACAAGCGCCGGGGCGGCCTGATTCAGCAATGCGGAATGCATTTGCGACAATTTCACTGGCAGCGTCTACATGTTGAACTTCTGCACTGAACTTCGTAATTGACCGGAAAATACTGACCGTATCCATGCTTTGGTGGGTTTGTTTCTGTTGGTCAGCGCGCTTGACTGCGCCACCAATGGCAATCAGTGGATCGCCTTCTGAATTTGCGGTGGCAACACCGGAGACTAAATTGCCGCAGCCGGGACCGGAGGTCACCATTGTTACACCGGCTTTACCGGTGAGTCGGCCGACGACACCCGCCATAAAGGCGCCGTTGGCTTCGTGGCGGACCGGAACCATCTGAATGTTGGTATCTTCAATTGCATCAAACAGCCGATCGATTTTTGCACCGGGAATCCCGAAAATATACTTGATACCGAGGGACTCCAGTTGTTGAGCAATCAACTGAGCGCCATTTCTGGTTGAAGGTTTAGTTTGCATTTTTTAATCCTTATTATTTTGCCTGACGTTGTTATTTTTCCGCCTTATCGATGGCGGTACGAATATCTTCCGGAGCCAGATTGGCTTTGAGAAACTCTGTAGAAGCCGGCGTGTCGATCACCAATCGCGACACTTTGCCGATCTGGAGGAATCCGGATGAAATACTGTAATCTTGAATGTGGCCACCGCCTTGATGATCATCGGTTATGAAATGTTCGTGGTAGCCGGGAACATTGATACCCGTGGTGTATTTGGGACTGCGAAATCCGGCGATAACGCCTTTTCTTTGTGCGAAACGAAATGTGGGTTGTTCTTTGACGACCTCAAGCATGGGTCGGTAGGGGCGGTTTTGTTTTGGCACGGTGCGGGTGCGGACAAAGTCGAAGGTGCCATCAATGCGTATTGCACAGAACACATTGTCACTTGGGATCATGTCATCGATTAGTTGATGAACAGCTTCGCGGGACATCCGTGATGTCAGTGGTAATTCGATACTTGCTTTGAAAAAAGTCATCACGGCAAAAGGGGTTCTTTGTGCCATGTCTGCTGGATTGGCTGAACCATCAGATTTGAGCTGAAAAACATTCTTATCAAAAGCAATGAGCTCGCCATCCAGTTGGTTGAATGTTCCTAAACCAAAATCGCCGTGTTCCAGTAACTGTTCTACGGTCGTTGAGCCTTCGTAAACGCCGGCAATCAACGCGCTCATCAACGACGTCTGAAAAATTTCACCATCATTGGTTACGTGATGATATTCAGCAAATTCTTTCGCTATATCGAGCGAACAGTCACACTGAGGGTTATAGAATCTGCGCATGAGTTTATCCAGTTGTGCAATCAAGTGTATATTTAGATTGACTTCTTTACAGTACTAAATCCAATATAAAAAAGATTTATTTTGATATGGAAAAAATATGGAATTCCGTTACCTGAAGTATTTCGTCGCTGTTGCTCAGACGCGCCATTTTACAAGAGCTGCTGAACAACTAGGGATTGCACAGCCACCATTGAGTCAGCAGATTAAAAAGCTGGAACATGAGCTAGGTGTAGACTTGTTTAAACGTCTATCCAGAGGGGTAGAGCTGACTAAGGCTGGAGAAGTGTTTTATACCGATGCGGTGAATTTGCTCACTGATGTGGAGCGGGCAATGGCGAAAGTCAGGCAGATTGCCCGGGGTGAAAATACAGAAGTAAAAATTGGTTTCGCAACGTCCACTTCAACCAGTATTCAGGTGCTGGAAAAAATGGGTTGTCTTCAGAATGAGGGGCTCAATCTGAAAACCGCCGAGTTGCCGATGTCGGAGTTGGCCGCACAATTGAAGAATAAACAGTTAGATATTGCGATTATGCGGCTGCCTTGTTATGCCAGTGAGTCTTTTGAGCGCCGGACGTTGTTTGAGGATCCGTTTGTGGCGGTGATTCCTAAGGGGCATCCGTTAGCGCAGTTTCAGCGTATTCAGATGAAACAGCTCCGAGAGCAGAAAATTTTACTGTTTCCACGTGAAACCGGCCCCGCTCTGTTTGATGGAATGAATACACTTT
Source organism: Vibrio gazogenes (assembly GCF_002196515.1). Taxonomy (NCBI): domain Bacteria; kingdom Pseudomonadati; phylum Pseudomonadota; class Gammaproteobacteria; order Vibrionales; family Vibrionaceae; genus Vibrio; species Vibrio gazogenes. Next base: position 3,031,939 of record NZ_CP018835.1, read on the forward strand.
TCGCAGATGCCGGTATACGGCTCGAACCACAATTTTCCGCGCCGCAACTGCGCACGACGATTGCGATGGCGCAGGCCGGGCTGGGGATTGCGATTGTGCCATATTCACTGGCGGAACACTTGGACGATTCCGCGGTCGTCGCGAGTATTGAAGGTATACAGTTGACCAGCCGGATCGTGGTCGCTTGGGAAGCCTCAAATCTGAATAAACAAGTGCTAAAAGTGGTGGCAAAGATTGGTAAAACAGATGAATGATTGCAGGAAGCGATAGAGGTCTGGGATGAGTGAACGTTCATTAGGGGCATGATTTTTGGGTTGGGCTCGTATGTGATACGATTAAATGGTTAAAAGGTAAAGAAATTGCGGGCGATTCATTTTTGCCAAGTTATCAAGCGTAGTTGTGCGTGAATAGTTTTCCAAGTGCTGTTTGAAGGTGCATCTGTAGAGCAAACGTTGTGGCAAGTGTTACTGATCTTAATCGTGCATAACCCGATGGCTGAAGTTGATGATTTGATGAGGTGTATCATCTCCAATAACGATTAATCATTAATTAGGAACAAGTAAACGTATGAATAATTTTGAAGATGCGGTGGTCTTAGGCATTGCGGGAAACTTCGCCGGTCACTTACAGCAAGCAGGCGAGGCTAGTGATTTTGCCCTCTACGGTGATGTGAACGCCAACAAACCCCAAGCATTGTTTCCCATTTATGTGCCTCGTATTGAACATCCGTATTTGTCTGCTTATCCATTAAGTGCGAACACGACCAAATTGCCCAATGACATCCTGAACTTACAAATTGAGCCAGAGCTGGCGCTGATCTGTGATGTTACTTATGAAGATAGTCAAGTCTCGCAGCTAACGCCTACGCATTTTGGCGCATTTAATGATTGTTCGATACGACGCCCGGACGCGAACAAAATCAGTGAAAAGAAAAACTGGGGCGCAGCATCAAAAGGCTTGGCGACTCAACTGATTGCGTTGGAGCAACTCACACCGAATAGTGATATCGACAGATTTAGAATCGCGAGTTTTCACAAGAGAGGGGAGCAACTGTTCGCTTATGGTGAAGATTGCGCGGTACACGAATACTCCTATTTCTATAATAATCTGTTGGAGTGGATTCGTGACCGGATGAACCATCAAGTAGACCGTGGTCCGATGGAAAATATTCATGCACTGCTTAAGCAAGCAAACTTTCCTCGTCAGTTAGTGGTAGCAGTGGGAGCAACGCGTTACACCGATTATGGTGAACAACACTTTTTGGAAAGAGGTGATGAAAGCATTGTTGTTGTGTATGACAGTAGCCTATACCAACCACACGATGTTTTCGGCATGGTACAGAAGGCGCAACTGGGTTCTATTGGTTTATCTTACGTTTGCCAAAGAGTTGTTTAATCGTTGTAATTCCAAACGATGAATGTCAATAAACAGTATGATTTTGTTTAGGGCTTGCTGAAAGGCAAGCCCTTTTTTATATGATGTCAATATTATTAAATTGAAAGCTATTGGTGTTCTTGAACGTAGCCTTTTAGGCGCAGTGTGACCCTCATGGTTGGATACATAGGCTAATTCGGTGCTACTCCTGCTGGACTAAACACTTCAGAGATTTGTGTATCTGTTGAAGGTTTTGTGGATCTTGCCATGATTGGTACACCGTAAATTGGGACATACGGACAATGTCCCTATTTGTGTACCTAAACTTCTAAGCTAGTACGAGTCAGGAAAAGGCGTTTAGATACAAAAAAAGACGTCCTAGGACGTCTTTTTTCTGGAATTTGGCTCCCCCTGCGGGACTCGAACCTGCGACATACGGATTAACAGTCCGCCGTTCTACCAACTGAACTAAGGGGGAATGATGAAAACGGGATGGATGGTACTTATCCTGACTGAATGTGTCAATGTTTGTGCGTCAAAAAAAGTTCAGAAAACAGCAGAAAAAATACTTTACTTTCTTGTACCCCTTACGGCTCTAAGGCTTTATTTACTTATCCACTAAATTTGTGGATAAGTGTGTTGATGAAACTTGATTAAATCTGGAAACGCATCTTTATCGAACAAATGATGATTTGGATTTTGACTGTTTTTGGTTGTAACTTGTTGTTATTAAATGAATTATTTATTTATTCACAGCATTTATAGATGTAATGAGAATGATAATTAAATGAGTGAAATGTTAATTTATGTGCCAGTTTTGGGGAAAAGTAGTGGATTGTTTTTGAGAGAAAAACGTAGGTTTTCGCGCGAGGGTAGGCAATATATCAAAACATTTTTCAGATAGCTAGATCATTTTAGGACAGTGTGATTTGTTTTGTAAAATAACTTCTTGCTACTTTATTGGGAAGGCAGCGACAATAAGCGATATTTCTTTCCACATATCCTGTCGTGGAAGGAGCAGACAATGATTTCATAAGATGATGCAGAGGGAAAGATGAGTAAAGCATTTGAACTGGTTTCTGCGTATCAACCTTCCGGAGATCAGCCGGCAGCGATTCAGCAATTATTAGAGGGGTTGGATGCCGGTCTGGCACACCAGACATTGCTTGGTGTGACGGGGTCGGGAAAGACATTTACCTTAGCAAATGTCATTGCCCAGGCACAGCGTCCGACTATTGTATTGGCGCCAAACAAAACCTTGGCCGCTCAGTTGTTTGGAGAAATGAAGGCGTTTTTCCCTAACAATGCGGTTGAGTATTTCGTCTCTTATTATGATTATTACCAGCCGGAAGCTTATGTACCCACTACGGATACATTTATTGAGAAAGATGCTTCTGTCAATGCCCATATTGAGCAAATGCGCTTATCTGCTACCAAAGCTTTACTGGAAAGAAAAGATGCCATTATTGTTGCTTCTGTCTCCGCTATCTATGGTTTGGGCGATCCCGATTCCTATTTGAAAATGATGCTCCACTTACGTCGGGGAGATGTGGTTGATCAGCGGGCAATGCTCAGACGCTTAGCTGAGTTGCAGTATTCTCGCAATGAAGTCGGGTTTGAACGGGGGCAATTTCGGGTACGTGGTGAAGTGATCGACATTTTTCCGGCTGAATCTGAAAGTGAAGCGGTCCGGGTGGAGATGTTTGATGATGAAATTGAACACATCAGCTTGTTTGATCCACTAACCGGTGCTGTGATTCAGAAAGATTTACCGCGTTATACGGTCTATCCGAAAACCCATTACGTCACGCCAAGAGAGCGGATTCTTGATGCCATTGAGCAGATCAAAGCGGAGCTGAAAACCCGGCAAGCCTACTTTATTGAGCATAATAAATTGCTGGAAGAACAACGGATTTCCCAACGTACGCAATTTGATGTCGAAATGATGAATGAATTGGGGTTTTGCTCTGGGATTGAAAACTACTCCCGTTATCTGAGTGGTAGAAATGAGGGTGAGCCGCCACCTACATTATTTGATTATTTACCTCACGATGGGATTCTCATTATTGATGAATCGCATGTGACAGTGCCTCAAATCGGCGCGATGTATAAAGGAGACCGCTCCAGAAAAGAGACCTTGGTTGAATTTGGATTTCGCTTGCCTTCAGCTTTAGATAACCGGCCTTTAAAATTTGAAGAGTTTGAAGCATTAGCACCCCAGACGATTTTTGTATCGGCTACCCCCAGTGCTTATGAAGTGGATAAATCTGGCGGAGACATTGCGGAACAGGTGGTTCGACCCACTGGATTGTTGGATCCGGAGCTGGAAATTCGTCCGGTTACCACTCAGGTTGATGATTTATTATCTGAAATACGGCTTCGCAGTGCTCAAGATGAGCGGGTGTTGGTGACAACACTAACCAAACGGATGGCGGAAGATTTAACCGAGTATCTGCAGGAACATCATGTCAAAGTGCGTTATTTGCATTCTGACATTGATACTGTTGAGCGGGTCGAAATCATTCGCGATCTTCGCTTGGGTGAATTCGATGTGCTGGTGGGAATTAACCTGTTGCGAGAAGGATTGGATATGCCGGAAGTCTCTTTGGTTGCCATTCTTGACGCAGACAAAGAAGGATTCTTACGGTCAGAACGTTCTTTGATCCAAACCATCGGACGTGCAGCCCGAAATCTTCGCGGTAAAGCGATTCTGTATGCTGATCGGGTCACTGGTTCGATGAAACGGGCGATAGATGAAACGAACCGTCGTCGTGAAAAACAACAGCGCTATAATGAAGAGATGGGGCTTGAGCCTCAAGCATTGCGTAAAGATGTCAAAGATATCCTGGAAATTGGTGATATCACCAAATCCAGACAGAAGCGTAAAGCTCCGCAGCGGCCATTGTCTCAAGTCGCAGAGCCAGATTCTGAATATGGTTCTCTCACGCCACAACAGCTTGAAAAAGAGATCAGTAAGCTGGAATCACAAATGTACCAATATGCGCAGAATCTTGAATTTGAACAGGCAGCGCAAAAACGGGATGAAATCGAGAAACTTCGCGAACAATTTATCATCAACAGCTAAACTGGATATATCGGTAAAAATTGTAGATAAAAAAATAGCCAATAGAAAGGTATCTATTGGCTGTCAGAATGTGAATAACTTTATTCACTAACAACGTCAGTTGGCTAGGTGACCCGTGAGGGTCAAGATTACTATAAGCATATACTATGCCAACTATAGACTGTTAAAATGCTTGTTTTGAGAGGTTCTTTCAGGTTTTTTTGAAGAAATATTTGCAATATGCAATTCTCGATGCGAACATTATGCAAAATGCAATTTTGAGTTGGCTAAGTTATGCAATCTGAACAGTTACCACAAAAAAGTAGATATCTACTGATGGTTGAAGATACAGCGTCTGTTGCTGTGCTGTATCGAACCTATCTTGAGCCTCTGAATATTGACATCAATATTGTCGGTACGGGGAAAGAGGCGTTAGAGAGTCTTGAAAAAAGAGAACCCGATCTGATTCTGCTTGATTTACGGCTTCCGGATATGACAGGGATGGACGTCTTACATGAGGTGAAACGGAAATACCCGGATGTCCCCGTCATTTTCATGACGGCTCATGGCTCAATTGATACGGCTGTTGAAGCCATGCGCTACGGTGCTCAGGATTTTCTCATTAAACCATGCGAAGCTGACCGATTACGCGTTACAGTCAATAATGCGATTCGTAAAGCTTCAAAAATTAAGAGTGATTCCGATGATCCGCGCAGCCAAAACTATCAGGGATTCATCGGCAGTAGTCAAACTATGCAGGCCGTGTATCGAACGATTGACTCTGCGGCAGCGAGTAAGGCCAGTATCTTTATCACTGGAGAAAGTGGCACCGGGAAAGAAGTATGTGCTGAAGCCATTCATGCTGCAAGTCGGCGAGGTGATAAACCTTTTATTGCGATTAACTGTGCAGCCATTCCGAAAGATTTAATTGAGAGTGAACTGTTCGGTCACGTGAAAGGGGCTTTTACAGGGGCAGCAACGGATCGACAAGGCGCTGCGGAGCTCGCTGATGGCGGAACGCTATTTCTGGATGAGCTCTGTGAGATGGATTTGGACTTACAGACGAAGCTGTTGCGGTTTATCCAAACCGGTACATTCCAGAAAGTCGGTTCATCAAAAATGAAAAGTGTTGATGTTCGCTTTGTGTGTGCGACAAACCGTGACCCGTGGAAAGAGGTTCAGGAGGGTCGTTTCCGGGAAGATTTATATTATCGTTTATATGTCATCCCGCTTCACCTGCCGCCCCTTCGGGAGCGTGGTGATGATGTCATCGAAATCGCATATTCTTTGCTCGGTTATATGTCCAAAGAAGAAGAGAAAGATTTTGTTCGCCTTGCCGCTGAAGTCGTGGAACGTTTTAGACAGTACGAATGGCCGGGCAATGTTCGTCAATTGCAGAATGTTTTACGTAATGTTGTGGTACTGAATCATGGCAAAGAAATTACGCTGAGTATGTTACCACCGCCATTGAATCAACCGAAAGAAAGTTATCTTCGTTTGGTTCAACCGATGATGGAAGAGAGGAAACCTTCAGTCCATGAGATATTTCCGCTCTGGATGACTGAAAAAATGGCAATCGAAAATGCCATTGATGCCTGTGAAGGAAATATTCCGAAAGCCGCAGGTTATCTGGAAGTGAGTCCTTCAACCATCTACCGTAAGTTACAGTCTTGGAATGCAGAAGAGAAAGCATAGATATGAGTGAAATCATGAATCAAGCAACGATTTCGTCATTGTCACGGGAAATAGGAGAGGACAATATTCCTGTACTACTGGATATTTTCCTCGGCGAGTTAGAAAACTATCAGGCGACGTTATCGGAAAGTGCAGAGCAAGAACAGCTTGAGCTATTGAAAGAGATCAGCCATGCACTTAAAAGTAGTGCCGCGAGCTTTGGCGCTGATCGTTTATGTGACATGGCGATTGATATTGATACCCGAGGGAAACAAGGGTTACTGCTTAATACCAAACAGGAAAAACAGAATCTAATCAAACAGCTCCGTGAGACATACACATCTTATATGACTTTAGTTCAGCATGAATCTTAGCTAATCCCAACGAGCAATGATGAACGTATCTCATCATTGCTCGTTGCTGATATTATTTGTTATATAGCTCGTTGATGAGCTGTTCTTCAATGACTTGCTTCAGTTTTTCCCGTTCGTGACGCCATCCTTTATCCGGGGAGGCAAGGTTACGAGTAATTATCTGACAATCTGCGGGATATCGATCAGGTGGTGTCTCACACAAAATCAAATCCGCCAGTCGTCCGCCACAAGCCCGTTGGCACCAAATGAGTTTTCGGTTGAGATCCATCTTCTGGGCAGGCCCGTATTCCGGGGCGAGGTTGTCAATATAAATCAGAACGGCTTGGCGGTTTTTCGCAATCGCTTTACCCAACTCAGGCAGTAATAACGGCGGCATGATGCTGGTCAAAAAACTACCGGGGCCAAGCAGAATTGCATCTGCATGATGAATTGCTTCGATTGCTTCATGTGTTGCCGGCACTTGCGGAGAAAGTTCTAGCCGTATGAGTTCTTCGGTCATTTCATCCACATTGGTTTCTCCCGTGACGATATTGCCATTAATGGCATGTGCCGAGAGATCGGCCGGGTGTTCTGACATTGGCAGGATATTGATCGATACATTGAGCAGGGTACGAATCAAATTAATCGCTTCAAGTGGCCGGACGGATAAGTTATCCAACGCAGTTAACATCAGATTCCCTAAATTATGTCCATCAAGCTCACCTTGTCCTCGGAAGCGGTATTCAAACATCATCGAAGCGGTCGAGGGCTCGGTAATCAGCTGGTTGATACAATTCCGCGTGTCTCCCCAGGCAATTCCACCCTGACAGTGACGGATCCGTCCCGTCGAGCCGCCGTTATCCGTTGTTGCAACAATGCCGGTTGCATTGGAACCAAAATCGCGGATCGCAGCTAATACACGCCCGAGTCCATGTCCTCCGCCAATCGCAACAACTTTTTTCTCTTGGTAGAGTCTTTTTTGATAAGAATTCATTGTTATCATTATCTATCAGTGAACCGCGATTAAGATTAGTTGAATTTTTTGATCCAGAATACTTCTTCTGTGAAAATTTGGTTGGAACACTCAAATTTTTTGATATGGAAGTAGGATCTGTTCAAAAAAATTTGTAAACTGAAAAACATGTTAATTGTGATGACACATGTCTCATAGTTGCCATAGCTCCGAGTTTGACGGGCTAAGTTCCGGATGGAATAGGCTTGTTAAACCTGTGGTCGATGTTGATGACCCGAGGGTGGGATTGGAAATGATCTTGCCTCCCGTGTTTGGAAAGGTGTTCCATGGCTCAATTTGAAGATAGCTTTCAGCGTAAATTTTACTATTTACGTCTGTCGTTGACGGACGTATGCAATTTTAAATGTACCTACTGTTTACCGGACGGATATCAGGCAGAGGCTCAGCGGCCTCAGTTTTTATCATTGCCGGAAATTCAGCGGGTTGTCACCGCATTCGCAAGTTGCGGAACCTCTAAAGTGCGGTTAACCGGTGGTGAACCGACACTACGTCGGGATTTTACCGATATCATCCATCTCGTCTCCTCTACTCCCGGCATTGAACAAGTGGCGATGACCACCAACGGGTTCCGTCTGGCAAAATCAGCAGCGGAATGGCGTCAGGCCGGGTTGACCAATATTAATGTCAGCGTTGATAGCCTCGATCCGAGGATGTTCCATCAAATTACCGGTGAAAATAAGTATCGACAGGTCATGGACGGTATCGAACAAGCGTTGGCAGTCGGTTTCTCCCAAGTCAAAGTGAACGTCGTCTTATTGAAGGGGCTGAATGATCGTCAGTTACCCGCATTTCTGGATTGGATCCGTGATTTGCCGATCCAGCTCCGTTTTATTGAATTGATGCAGACTGGAACGATGGATGATTTCTTCCAGCAACATCATGTTTCGGGGCAGAGCGTTTATCAGCAACTACTCGGTGAAGGATGGATTCCGAAGGTGCGCGCTTGTCATGATGGACCTGCTAAAGTTTTAGCGCATCCTGACTATCAGGGAGAACTTGGCTTCATCATGCCTTATGAAAAAAACTTCTGTGCGAGCTGTAATCGTCTGCGTGTTTCAGCGAAAGGCAAGCTGCATCTGTGTCTGTTTGGTGAATCTGGGATTGAATTGCGTGATTTACTTCAGCAAGACGAGCAGCAATCAGCGCTGATTGAGCGGATTCAGCAGGCTTTGGGTGAAAAAGCCGTGAGCCATTTCTTACATGATGGTCACGCGGGTATGACACCGCACTTAGCATCGATTGGCGGTTAGGCCGTCTTTACCGTTATCGCCCATAGCGCTGACCGGATTGGGCAGAGAGTTATTTGTTGATAACGAACATCAATTCCAACGATGCGACATCCGTATGGCGCAAACCGTTCATATGGCAAACCATGTCGCTATCATCAATGATCAAAATAGGTAAACCTCTATGGGACATGCTCAAACTGAATTCAGACCGGCAAAAATTGCGGTCTTAACCGTTTCTGACACGAGAACGGAGGAAAATGACACATCCGGCGGTTATTTGGCTGAACAGCTCCAGCAAGCCGGACATCAGCTCGCGGATAAACAGATCGTGGTTGATGATCGCTATAAAATTCGCGCAATTGTTTCCCAGTGGATTGCGGATGAAGATGTTCAGGTGGTTTTAATCACCGGTGGGACAGGCTTTACTTCACGAGACAGTACACCGGAAGCGTTAACACCCCTGTTTGATAAACAAGTGGAAGGATTTGGTGAGTTATTTCGCATGGTTTCTTATGAAGAGATTGGTACTTCGACTATTCAATCACGGGCGGTTGCCGGTTTTGCCAACCATACAGTCATTTTTGCGATGCCGGGTTCAACCGGTGCCTGCAAGACTGCGTGGACAAAAATTATTTGCCAGCAGTTGGATGCATCACACCGGCCATGCAATTTTATGCCCCATTTATAAGCCACACGGGAGTTAAACATGAGCCAACTTACCCATATTAATGCCGCTGGTGAAGCCAATATGGTGGACGTTTCCGACAAAGCTGATTCTGTTCGTGAAGCAAGGGCGGAAGCATTGGTTTACATGGCGGAAGACACATTGCAATTGATCCTTTCCGGTCAGCATCATAAAGGGGATGTCTTTGCCACCGCCCGGATTGCTGGGATTCAAGCCGCAAAACGAACCTGGGAACTGATCCCGCTTTGTCATCCTCTGTTGTTATCGAAGGTGGAAGTGCGCTTGACAGCAATCGAGACGGCGTCGTGTGTCAGAATCGAGTCTTTGTGTCGGCTGACGGGAAAAACAGGTGTTGAAATGGAAGCACTGACCGCTGCATCTGTTGCAGCGCTGACGGTTTACGATATGTGTAAAGCTGTTCAGAAGGACATGGTTATCGGCCCGGTTCGATTACTGGAAAAGTCCGGAGGAAAGTCTGGCCATTTTAAGGTGGAATCATGATTAAAGTCCTATTTTTTGCTCAGACCCGAGAGCTGGTCGGGCAGGCAGAACTTGAATTGCCATGTACGTTCGCAACCCTTGATGCGCTGAGATGCGATTTGGCGAAGCGCTCGGAGAAGTGGGCGTTGGCAATGAATTCTGATCGTTTGTTGGCTGCAGTTAATCAAACTATCGTTTCACTGGATACAGCGATTGATGATGGTGATGAAATTGCATTTTTTCCGCCAGTAACAGGAGGTTGATATGGGATACTCCGTTGCTGTTCAACACGATGATTTTTGTGTTGAAGATGAATATCAGGCGCTGTCTCAGGGAGATGATGCTGGTGCGGTTGTGACATTTGTCGGCAAAGTTAGGGATATGAATCTGGGCAATCAGGTGACAGGGTTACATCTTGAACACTATCCCGGCATGACCGAAAAAGCGCTGAATACCATTTGTGAGCAAGCGTTACAACGCTGGCCTTTACTGGCAATTCGCGTGATCCATCGCATTGGTGATTTGGCGATTGGTGCGCAAATTGTTTTTGTTGGTGTCAGTAGTCACCATCGTGATGCAGCCTTTGCGGCCAGTGCTTTTATTATGGATACGCTGAAGACTCAGGCCCCTTTCTGGAAAAAAGAAACAACCAGTCGTGGCGAACGCTGGTTAGATAGTCGAGATTCGGATCGATTAGCTGCTGAAAAATGGCAGTAATTTCCAATAATTATTGTGATTTAACCCCAAATTCATTGATTTTGTTTTTCTCTGTCTGTTTTTTGTTTCTCTGTTAACAATGATGAATGAAATTGAGTGATTCTATTTAGCAATTAGCTGAAATTAGTCAACACTTACCTTAAAGGCCCAGATGAAAGGCTCGAAGGAGAGAACGATGGAATCACTCAAAGTTAGACATTATATGACGCAGCATTCGATTACCTTCAAAGCTGACATGTCATTATCTGCTGCATTGGAAAGAGTCATTGAATTTAATGATTTTTTTAGTGGTCCAGTGATTGATGATCATGGCAGAGTAATTGGCTTTTTATCGGAGCAGGATCTACTCGATAAGTTGGTGAAAGTCAGTTATTTCTGTCAGGACTCCCATATGGTCGGTGATTGTATGACACAAGTGGTTGATACCGTCAGTCCGGACTTACCGATTATCGAGTTAGCCGATCACATGCGTGATGGGCGCTCAACTTATCCTGTGGTTGAAGACGGGCGATTAGTTGGTGTGATTAATCGGCGTGCTGTACTGAAAGCGATTAATAAAAATCTTCATAGTTGCTTTAAACGGCAGGTATAAATTCGGCTGATCGGATCGGTGGATTCATTGTGTTCAATAAGCCTCGAAATGTTATTTCGCAGGCTTTTTTGGTACCCACTCAAGATCTGTGTCACATATTGATGAAATATGATGTTATGTATATTCATTATGTGTGATCTAGGTTGGCACTTGAGGGCTAAATCTTGGTTAAAGTGCTTTGAGCATTCCATGATACTGAAGTTTGAGTATTTCAACCAAGATTACAATGAAGGAGACAATAATGTCAGATAAAGTTTTTCATCTCGGAGTCACGCAAGAAGATCTGAATGGTGCAACACTGGCGATATTGCCTGGTGACCCTGAACGCGTTAAGAAAATTGCTGACCAAATGGATTCTCCAGAATTTTTGGCGAGTCATCGTGAATTTACCCTGTATCGCGCAAAAGTTGAGGGTAAACCTGTCATTGTTTGTTCAACAGGTATCGGTGGACCATCGACTTCAATTGCAGTAGAAGAGCTGGCACAGTTAGGCGTTCGCAGCTTCTTACGTGTTGGTACAACGGGCGCGATTCAGCCCAATATTCAGATCGGGGATATGATCGTGACAACCGGTGCTGTTCGTTTAGATGGTGCAAGTCTGCACTTTGCTCCGATGGAATTCCCGGCTGTCTCAGATTTTGCTGCGATGAGTGCACTTAAGCAGGCTGCTGATAATGAAGGCATTCCGGTTCATACGGGAATTACAGCGTCGAGTGACACATTCTATCCGGGTCAAGAGCGTTACGACACGTATTCTGGTCGGGTAACGCGCCGTTTTCAGGGCTCAGTCGAAGAGTGGCAAGCGATGGGCGTGATGAACTTTGAGATGGAATCCGCAACGCTGTTTACCATGTGCGCCAGTTCTGGTCTGCAAGCGGGATGTGTGGGTGGTGTGATTATCAACCGGACACTCAAAGAAATTCCGGATCATGCGATTATTAAAGAGGTTGAAGCAAAATCGATCCGTGTTGTCGTCAAAGCCGCAGCGCTTTTGCTCGCTTAATTCTCACCTAAACATTTCGGGGCGTCATGTGCGATGGTACATGACGCCTTTATTGGTCTAGGCGGTGAGTAACTTTGGGAGAGGCAGATACAGTGTCTCAATGAGCTCTCCCAGCATATGGTCGTAAACATGAGCAATACTCAACGAGATATCTTCGCTCATCTGATACATCGCTTCGGCACTGATATGAGAGTCAGGGTTTTTCCCTACATCGGATAAAATCACCAGCGCTTTGGTACACGTCGGGGATGAGATTGATAAGGGACTCACCATCGTTAACTGGTTCACTTTTCTCGAGAGTATGTCAGCACAGTGCTGTAAACGTGTTTGTCCTTCAGGTGTGTTCATCTCTTCAATACAAATTCTAAATTGTGTCAAAGCGTCCATCGCATCAATGACTTGCTGCCAGTTCATATGATATTCATCACTCAAATCTTCCCGACTGACGTCAATTAACCAAGCCAGCATGACTTCATCCATAAGAAACATACAGTGGCGGATCGCTTTACCGTGAATCATTTGATTGCGCGAAATCGTCCGTTCCGACCAATCCTGAATGAGCGCTTTCAGTTTGAGTTGAAGCACTCGATACATTGGCTTGTTATCAAAATGAGCAATGGAAATGAGGTGAGTGGTTTTCTCACTCAGCAGTCCGGCAAGATGCTCGATTTCAACGTCTCTGTGTTCACCAAACATGAGAACATGATGTGTGGCACTTCGATGCTGGCGGCACAGATACAGCACCTGACGTAAATCAACAAGCAGTTCATACTTTCGTTGCAGGGTAGATTCACGTTGTTTGGCAAGATAAAACATGAATCCGAGTATACTGATGGAAATCAGCATCGAAATAATGACAAACATAACCAACTCCTTGTTGTTAGAGAGATGGCTTGATTTTGTGGTTGTTGACCGTTGTGCAGAATAGCGTTATACACGCTACAAATCTCCGCCAATCGGATTGAAAATAAACAAGTCGCCCCCACAAAGGTCAAGACACCTTTGTATCCTTGTGATGAAAGATTAGCAGAATTAGTGCCAGATTTTTTTATTTTAAAAATCATGTTCTTAACCTTTCATTTACAATTATTATGCACCGTTATTGTGCGTAAATGGTAATCTTGGGGAGAAACGGTTTACGTGTGTGGATGCGCATTGATAAAAAAGGCCTTATCGGAAACCGATAAGGCCTTTAAAGTATTGATATTGATGCTAATTTTACATGACGCGCATACCCGGACGGGCACCTTCATGTGGTTCGAGTATCCAGAGCTCTTTTCCACCCGGACCGGCTGCGAGAATCATGCCTTCAGATAAGCCAAACTTCATTTTCCGAGGCTTCAGGTTGGCAACCATCACAGTATATTTACCCACGAGCTCTTCAGGCTGATAAGCAGCTTTGATTCCGGAAAAGACCTGACGAACCTCACCACCGATGTCCAGCTGGAACTTGAGTAACTTATCCGCTTTAGGAACCGCTTCACAAGATAAGATTTTCGCAATACGAAGATCCACTTTGGCGAAATCATCAAATTCAATCTCGGGTGCAACTGGGTCTTTACTGAGTTCCGTCTCTTCCTGAGCGGATGCCTGAATGATGGCTCTCTCGGCCTCAACCGCTTCTTTGGAAGCCTCGACCATCGCTTCAATCTGTTTTGGATCGATGCGACTGAAGAGGGCTTTAAACGCTGCAATCTCATGATCAACCAAAGGTTGTTGGATGGCATCCCAGCTCAGTTCTTGATTGAGGAATGCTTCACTACGGGCTGCCAGCGCTGGCATCACGGGTTTGAGGTAAGTCATCAGGACGCGGAACAGGTTCAGACCCATGGAACAGATCGCTTGTAGCTCCTGCTCTTTTCCTTCCTGTTTGGCAATCACCCATGGTGCTTTTTCATCAACATATTGGTTGGCTTTATCCGCCAAGGCGGTGATCTCGCGGATCGCCCGGCCAAACTCTCGGTTTTCATACAGTTCACCGATATGTTCAGCAGCATCAATAAATGTCTGATACAGTTCTGGTTCGACACAAGTCGCTGCCAGTTGTCCTGCAAAACGTTTGTTGATAAAACCTGCATTGCGTGATGCCAGATTGACGATTTTATTGACGATATCCGAGTTCACCCGTTGGGTGAAATCTTCCAGATTCAAATCGAGGTCATCAATGCGGTTATTGAGTTTAGCTGCGTAATAGTAACGCAAGCACTCTGGGTCAAGATGGTCTAAATAGGTACTCGCTTTGATGAATGTCCCTTTGGACTTCGACATCTTCGCGCCGTTCACCGTGACATAGCCGTGAACGAATACGTTATTCGGTTTACGAAAACCAGACCCTTCCAGCATGGCTGGCCAGAATAGGCTGTGGAAGTAGACAATGTCTTTACCGATGAAGTGGTAAAGTTCGGCCTGACTGTTTTTGTGCCAGTATTCGTCGAAATCCAGATCATCGCGTCGATCACATAAATTCTTAAACGACCCCATGTAGCCGATCGGTGCATCGAGCCAGACATAAAAATATTTGCCGCTTTCGCCCGGGATCTCAAAACCGAAATAAGGTGCATCGCGTGAGATGTCCCACTGTTGCAGACCGGATTCAAACCACTCCTGCATTTTATTGGCCATTTCTGTTTGTAAAGAACCAGACCGTGTCCACGCTTTCAGCATGTCTGCAAATTGGGGTAAATCAAAGAAGAAATGCTCAGAATCTTTCATGACCGGTGTCGCACCGGACACGGCAGACTTTGGATTGATCAAGTCTGTTGGGCTGTAGGTTTCGCCACAGGCATCACAGTTATCGCCATATTGATCTTCTGAGTGACATTTAGGGCAGGTGCCTTTGACAAAACGATCAGGCAAAAACATTTCTTTTTCAGGATCGTACAGTTGGGAAATCGTCCGGCTGGAAATAAAGCCGTTGGTCTTGAGTTGTTGATAAATCAGCGAAGAAAGCGCACGGTTTTCTTCACTGTGAGTGCTGTGATAGTTATCAAAGCTAATATCAAAACCGGCAAAATCTTTCTGGTGTTCTTGACTGACCGAAGCAATCATTTCTTCTGGCGTGATCCCCATCTGCTGTGCTTTCAGCATAATCGGGGTACCGTGTGCATCATCTGCACAGATAAAGTGAATGACATTGCCGCGTAGGCGTTGGTAGCGTACCCAGATATCCGCTTGAATATGCTCCAGCATATGACCCAAGTGGATAGAACCGTTGGCATACGGCAGGGCACAAGTTACCAGAATTTTTCTTGGTTCAGTTGCCATAACTTATCTTTCGCTCTGTCTGTTATACTCGGATGGCCTCAAAATATAGTCGTATGAAAGCTTGATATGTGATTCTGAGGTTGTCGGAGTGATGTATCAAAAATTTGTGACTGCTAATACTACCTGATGACAGGAATAACGCCAAGGCGTTATTCCTTTCTCTTGCAGGGGTTCTGTCTGGTTTACTGTGGTGTTAGCATAGGCTTTTGGCGCTGCCTGATGAACGTGTCGTCACAGGTCAGTGTGTCGATTGAAATCGTATCCGGTCAAGAAGGTAATCTATGCGGCAGCTTACACCTCCCCAACAACTCTGTATCTGGTTGAATCAATTTTCTCACCCTTGTTTGCGTTCCGATTGGGCATCCCAACCGGGTCTGGTTTACACCCATGAAGATGACCGCTATCACATTGAACTCCCTTTTGCTGCGAATACACTGGCGGACGAGCTACGTCAATGGCTTGCTGCGCAAACCGATCGACCGGTTGCCGGTGACATTTGTGTTCACATCGTGCCGAAAACCTTACAGACCCAAGTCGCGTCTCCTGTCAAAGGGGTCAAAAATATTATTGCAGTCACTTCTGGAAAAGGCGGTGTCGGAAAATCCACAACCGCGGTCAATCTGGCCTTGGGGCTGGCTGCCTCTCATGCCCGTGTCGGCATCTTGGATGCCGATATCTATGGGCCATCCGTGCCAATGATGTTAGGAACGGTCCATGCAGAACTGGCGGTTCGTGATGAACGTTGGATGCAACCGGTTCTGTCACACGGCTTGTATTCACATTCAATTGGTTATCTGATGAGTCAGGATGATGCTGCCGTATGGCGAGGCCCGATGGCCTCCAAAGCGTTTCAGCAACTGCTCAATGAGACCGAATGGCCGTCGTTAGACTACTTGGTGGTGGATATGCCACCGGGCACCGGAGACATCCAACTTACCTTATCACAGCAGATGCCGTTGACTGGCGCGGTGGTGGTCACCACACCGCAAGATTTGGCACTCGCGGATGCCCGCAAAGGTGTGGCGATGTTTGAAAAGGTCAATGTCCCTGTCGTCGGGTTGGTGGAGAATATGAGTTATCACATCTGTAGTCAGTGTGGTCACCGTGAAGACCTCTTCGGAACAGGCGGGGCGGAGAAAATGGCGCAGGAATATGGCTTGAGTCTCCTGGCGAAAATCCCATTACACCGGCAGGTTCGAGAAGATATTGATACAGGTTGCCCGACCGTTGTCGCACGACCTGAAAGCGAGCATTCTCAGCTTTATCTGGCGATGGCTGAGCGGATTGCCAGCCATTTGTATTGGCATGGTCAGGTGATTCCGGATGCGATCCCCTTCACTCATCTGAAATAAGTTTTGTATTGATCGGACAGGGATTGTCTGTGTTGAATGCTACTTTGATGAAAGAAAAGATAAATTATGTCTTTTTAACCGTGTCAATCTGGCATCCGGTGGCGCTTGTCTCTATAATCACGCCGGCTTATCTGGTTTCTTTGTCAAATGTATCGAGTGAACAATCATGTCTGATCACAATCAATGCGTCATTATAGGGATTGCTGGCGCTTCTGCCTCAGGGAAAAGTCTTATCGCGAGTACCATCTACCGTGAATTGCGAGCCAAAGTCGGCGACCACCAAATCGGTGTGATTACCGAAGATCGCTACTATAAGGATCAAAGTCATCTGAGCATGGAGCAACGGGTCAAAACCAATTATGACCATCCGAGTGCGCTGGACCATGATTTATTATGTGAACATTTACAGCAATTGGTTCAGGGAGAGTCGGTTGATGTCCCCGAATATAGTTATACCGAACATACCCGCACAGACAATACGCAGTGTATGAATCCGAAAAAGGTCATCATTCTGGAAGGCATTCTGTTGTTGACTGAGCCGCGTCTGAGAGAATTAATGCACGCGACTATTTTTATGGATACCCCTTTAGATATTTGTCTGCTGCGTCGCGTGAAACGTGATGTTGAAGAGCGGGGACGAACACTTGATTCGGTGTTGAAGCAGTATCAGGAAACGGTCAGACCGATGTTTTTACAGTTTATTGAACCGTCTAAGCAGTATGCAGATATCATTGTTCCGCGTGGTGGGAAAAACCGGATTGCCATCGATGTGTTGAAAGCCCATATTGCTAAGTTGCTCAAGTCCTGAACCGGGCATTGAACTGACTTTCTGTTCATCGTAGAAATGGCACCTGATAGCGTGCCATTTTTTATTCCCGCCACCCGATGACTTTTCCTGCGATATGATTTGCCCCTGACTGTGAATAATGGAACTGACTGTGAATCACGGAACTGACGGTGAGCGCTGACACGTCATTAAGCGTATTTTTGACATGAGTCTGACCTTGAACAGGGAAGGACAAAGTGCATATGGTTGTCATTTGATTATAAAATACCTATCTTAAGAAACATTCTTATCGTTCAACGGTCTTAGTTCCCTCTAAGAGATCCGGAAAATAAGTGATCAGGAAAATTGCCAATGAAAAAATTACTCCTTGCGGTTGTGATAATTTGCGCTGTGATTGCCGCTGGCATCGTCACATTAGTCACCGTCGTTGACCCGAATCAGTTCAAGCCGCTGATTGTCGAGCAAACGAAGAAAGCAACGGGAATGGATGTTGTGATTGGCGGTGATATCCACTGGCAGTTTTTTCCTGCGATTGGTTTTCAGGTTGATGATGTATCACTGAAAAATCCAACAGGTTTCCAGCGACAAAATTTACTGCACGTATCACACCTGTCTATTGATGTGGCTGTGATGCCACTTCTGGATAAAGAGTTGGACATCGGCAGTATCAATCTGGACGGTGCTGATATTCAGATCGAAACCTTGCGGGACGGCACCACCAATTTAGATCGTCTGCTTCATCAGCAGCAAGCACAGCAAACGGACACGGCGAAGCCAACTGATGCTGCCACACCAGAGCAGCAGACATCAACGGATTCAACTGAGTCGACTGAAAAGGCGCAGTCATGGCAGGTTCGCGTGGCTGGCGTCGATATCCGCGAAGCTCGTATCGCGGTACTCAATGAGGCTCAGCCAGAAAATCAACTCTCGCTTCAGGATGTGAATCTGACGGTGAGTGCTTTTGCCCCAAACCAGTGGACGACGTTTTCCTGGTCTGTTCAGGGGAAACGGGCCGTGCAACAATTCTCGGTCGCGGGAGAGGGGGAGTTTCGTTTATCCGCTGATTATCGCCACTATGCGCTACGCCAGATCTCGGTGAAGGGCAGTTATCAGGATAAAACGAACGATGTGCGTACTCTGACGTTGTCTTTACCGATGTTCGAAGTCGGTCAGGATGCACCGTTTGAGATGTCTGTTGCAGGTAAACTTGCCGATAATGACATCAATTTTACCGGGAAAGGCACATTGAATCTGGATGCAAAATATCAGCATGTTCGGGTCAATGGGTTGGATACACAATTAAAGCTCACAGGCGCACAACTCCCTGTGAGTCCGTTACCGATTGCAGTGCAGGGAAATCTTCGGATGAATCTGCCTGAAAGCCAGTTGGATATGCGCGATTTAAAACTCCAAGTGGCGGATGTGAAATTACAAGGTAACACGTCGCTTCATCTGGGGAATAAGCCTGCGATTCATTTCCGGCTTCAGGGCGATCAGATTGATCTCAGCCCGTTTTTACCACCAGCAACGGACACTGGGGCTGCCACACAAGATGCGTCATCTGCTCAAGCCTCGGTGGCTGCTGTGAATTCGACGACACAAGCGCCACAAACCGCGTCAACTCAAGAACCGGACCTGACGGCGCTCAAAGCATTTGATCTCGACGGGACGCTAAATATTGCCGGGCTTACAGCGCAGAAACTGACGTTAAATAACTTGGGGATCAAAGTGAATCTGCGGCATGGCGTGCTGACACTTTCTGAGTTGCAGGCCGACCTATATCAAGGCCATTTACAAGGGAATGGGGTTCTCAATGCCAGCGTTGCACCTGCGACTTATCAGATCCAGCAGTCCTTGCAAGGGATTCAGATTCAACCGGTGTTAAAAGCAGTGGCTGACAATGACCGTCTTGAAGGTAAAGGCTCAGTTGTACTTGATCTGCGCGGCCGGGGTTTAAGTGAAAAACGCCTTAAAGAGAACATTGCCGGGACAGTGAAAGTTCAATTGCAGGATGGTGCAGTCAACGGTATCAATGTCGCTCAGATCATTCGTCAGGGCTACGCCAAATTGAAAGGCAAACCGCTGGATGACACCGAAGGTGTGCAGAAAACAGACTTTAGTGCCGCCAGTGCGACACTTCACTTAAGCCGAGGTGTTGCCACCATCAAAGAAAGCGCGTTACAGTCTCCGCTATTGCGTGTACATACTCAAGGTGACGTGAATTATGTGGCGCAAACAATGGATGTGGTTGTCCGTGCATCGATTGTCGGGACCCTGAAAGGCCAAGGCGGAAAAGATATCAATGAGCTGAAAGATGTCACTATTCCGATTCAGGTCAAGGGAAGCTGGACACAACCTAAATATAAGTTGGTTTTCGATGATGTTGTGAAACAGAAAGTGGAAAAAGAACTTGATAGGGGTTTGGAAAAGCTGGATGGCAAAATCAAAGATGAGCGTACCAAAAAAGCGCTGAACAAGCTGCTTAAGGGACTTTTATAATGTATTCGCGCGCAAGCGTAAATCTGTGATGCCAATAAAGCGACGATGAAGCTGCGTTAAAAAACAGGGACAGGCGAAAGCCTGTCCCTGTTGCGTTATTTGTATCGAGTCACTGTTACCAGTCGATCCCTTGCTGCGCTTTTACACCGGCTTGAAAAGCGTGTTTGACATTTTTAACTTCTGAAACAGTATCTGCCAGATCAAGCAGTTCTCGATGTGCACCACGACCGGTAATGATGACTGTTTGCATCGGAGGTCGTTGTTGCAGGGCAGTGAGAACCTCTTCCAGTGCCACATAGCCATAACTGACCATATATGTCAGTTCATCTAACAAGACCACGTTAAGCGTTTCATCTTGCAACATCTGCTGGCATTGTTCCCACACAGCCTGTGCGGCAGCGGTATCCGTATCTTTATTCTGCGTTTCCCAAGTGAACCCGGTTGACATGACATGAAATGTGACGCCCAACTTTTCCAGTAGGTTGCGTTCTCCGTTATCCCATGTGCCTTTTATAAACTGCGCTACACCGCAATTCAGACCATGTCCGACGGCTCTGGCAACCGTACCAAAACCGGATGTTGACTTGCCTTTTCCATTACCGGTAATCACGATCACAATTCCGCGTTCTTCAGTTGCTGATGCAATTTTCGCATCAACTTTTTCTTTGATTCGTTGCTGGCGTGCCTGATAACGATCAGATTGGTTATCTTCATTTGACATGGTGTCAGATTCCTATTTCATGGGCGCAATAGCGGTATCATAGCGTAATGCTGCGACTGCAAAAACCATAGCTTCAGTATGGTCAGTCCTCACAGACTGGGCCACCGGCAAACTTGGTCATTGGCTTGAACATTGTTCGTTCAAAAACTGCGAATTTGATACCAGCATGTAACTCAAGTACGATTCAATCACAAGCAATCATCACAAGGGTCATCCATGCGTCAACATAAACAATCAATTCTGGTGGTCTGTATGGGCAACATTTGTCGTTCTCCGACAGGAGAAGCCGTGCTCAAAGCGAAAGCTGCGCAAATGGGCATCGCGGTTGACGTCGATTCTGCCGGAACCATTGCTTATCATCAGGGAAACTCACCGGATAGACGGGCGCAAATAGCCGGAGAACAACGCGGCTACAGTTTTGCTGGGATGAGTGCCAGACAAGTGACAAGCGATGACTTCGCACGGTTTGATATGATTCTTGCCGCGGATCGGGATAACCTCGCTGATTTACAGGCCAGATGCCCCGCAGAGCATCAACATAAGTTATCGCTGTTTCTCAGTCACGGTCAGTCAACGGAAGATGAAATACCAGACCCTTATTATGGCGGTGATGCCGGATTTGAACGAGTGTTAGATTTGTTGGAAGAGTCAGCAGAAGCGGTGTTAAGAAAGTTATAATCCGTCACCGGATAAAAAAATCCGCCAGAGCGGCGGATTTTTGTGTTTATACAGCGGACAATGTCAGGTCTTAGAAGCTGCGGCTGTATTGTAGTCCCAGCAGAACTGCGTCAGCATGTGTAGTGCCGGTGATCTTGCCAAAAATTTTATTATCTTCAGTGACGGACACATCTTCACCGATTAAGTAAGTGAAGCCAAAATCGACATTCGATTTTTCATCCAAGTGATAAGTGAAACCGGCAGAAAACCACTGGCGATCTGAGTCGGGTACAGAGATTGAGCGGACATCGTCTTGGGCACTAGTATCGTACATATAACCGGCACGTAGCGTCCAGGTTTGGTTCAGGAAGTAGGTGCCACCCAGTGAATAATGCCAGCCATCTTTCCACTGATAATTATTAATCGTGCCACTGGTCTCGGCTGCGAGGACATCGAATTCAGACCACTTGATCCACTGAATACTATAGTGAACTGCGTAATCGTCATTCAGACGATGATAACCGGAGAATTCGGCAAAATCAGGCAGCGGCATCACGACCGTATCAGAGACACTGCCACTGGCTTGGGAGTACTTTACAGATTCAACATCGCCATCCGCTTTGAGGTCCGGACTGTAGTGATAATCGACACCGAAACGGTTGTTCTCATTATATTCGTATACGGCACCCAGATTGTAGCCGACAGCCCAGCCGTCCGCATCAAGGTCAGTGCCGACACCTGAGCTCAAGTTGAGTGCTTGTGCCACAGCCTGTGCCTGCGGACTGAGTGGGCGTTTGAACTTACCTTGTCCGTAGATCAGATCCAAACCGGCACCAAGACTCCATTGTTCATTGATTCGATAAGAACCGACCACCCCGAAGTTAAAACTTTTTACGTCGGTCTTACCACCGAATTCATAGCCGGCATAATTACTATCAAATTCAGTTTTGGTCCCGAAGTTAGAATAGGCATTGAGCCCCCAGGCAAATTTTTCATTGACTGGGACGACGAGATAGATGTTCGGTGCAAACGATGTGCCCCCCGCATCAGAGTAGTCAGCATTGGTTTGTTGAGAGCTATTGCGGTAATTAGTGTAAGTTGCATCGTCCACATCGATCAGCGTGGTGATGCTTTCAAACCCAAGTGACAGGGAAACATCATCAAACAGAGCCATGGCGGCCGGGTTTTTCGCAATCACAGAGGCATTGTCTGCGATGACGGCATCACCAGCGAAAGCACGGCCGAGTCCGGTCGCTGATTGTGCATTGAGTTGAAAACCTGCGGCAAAGGACTGCTGGGCGGTCACTGACACTGCCACTGCGATCAGGGTTTTCTGAAACAGGCGCGTATTGTTCATAAGATAAATTTCCTTTTTTAACGGTCTCTAAATGGACCTTATCCAGTAAATAACCCCAGTATTATTAGAGTATTTACTTAGTTGGCGGCTGATACTAGTGACTAGTGTAGGGCATAGAAATCCGACCAGTTTAAATTCATGGTATAAAATTACCGATCTGGTAGCTATATGGCATGAATTGGGGTGAAAAAGTTACTTTTTAGAGTATATGCTCTATCGGGGTTAGGTGATTAAATCATCAATTTGTCATAATTTTAGTGTGGAATGATAAGGTTATACTGATGGATATGTCATACAGGGCCATTGAGCGATTCTCATATGTAGTAATTTTCCATACATTTTTTGGGGTTTCTGCGTGCTTCTGAAAGAATCAAGGCTATTTTCTGTAAATCAAAACAAAATTGATCTATTTCAAAAATTATTCACAGAAAGTCATTATAGTAGCTCATGTCATCTGGTTAGCCGTCAGGTTAACATGTTGAGCAAGATGACACTTCCTTTTGAAGGCTGACTTTACTTTCTCCTAATCAGGAAACTGATTTTTCAATTGGCGTAAGTTAATTGCTTTATACATTCCAACCACACAGTTTTGTGTGGTTTTTTTTTGCTTCGATTTTCATATGGGGTTCGCTGCTTTTGTGAGAGGGCATGACTTTCACCCCATGGCCTGTTCACCCGAGCACCTCCCGCCAGAGAGCACCGATATTCAAAATGTGCTTAGTCACTCTTTTTACAAAAGAAAATTTTACAAAAGAAAATGAAGTGGTTGTTTGGCATCTGTTAACAACTTAGCTACAATTGCAACAGGTCAGACCTCTACTCTATAAGGACATCATATGGCGACAAAACTATGCCGGACACACGCAGGAGAAAGGGTCGCGATTGTCAGCGGTATCCGTACTCCTTTTGCCCGTCAGTGGACAGCGTTCCGTCAGGTCACCGCGATTGAGTTAGGCACGATGGTGGTGAATGAATTACTACAACGCACCGGTATTGATAAACGATTGATTGATCAGGTTGTTTTTGGGCAGGTGATCCAAATGCCGGAAGCCCCTAATATTGCCCGGGAGATTGTGTTGAATGCCGGTTTGGATGTTCATACCGATGCTTACAGTGTGACACGAGCCTGCGCGACAAGCTTACAGGCATTGACCGCAGCATCAGAGAGTATTCTTTGTGGTCATACGGAGATTGCAATTGTCGGTGGTGCTGATTCTTCATCTGTCCTGCCAATCGGCGTATCGAAAACATTGGCGTCGGCATTATTAGCCAGCTCGAAAGCGAAAACGCTGACGAAAAAGATTCAGGCATTTAAACGGATGACATTTCGCGATTTATTACCGGTTCCTCCCGCTATCGCCGAGTATTCTACCGGTTTGTCGATGGGTGACACGGCTGAACAAATGGCAAAGACTTATCAAATCAGTCGCGAGGATCAGGATGAATTGGCTTTTCTGTCTCATCAGAAAGCCGCTGCCGCGTGGGCATCGGGTAAGTTGAGCGCTGAAGTGATGACAGCCTATCCGAAGCCTTATCAGGCAGTGCTGGATCAGGATAATAACTTACGGGCAGAAACCGCCCGAGACGCGTACCACAAATTACGGCCTGCGTTTGATCGTCGCTTCGGGACTGTCACCGCTGCCAACAGTACGCCCTTAACCGACGGTGCTGCAGCAATGTTAATTATGCGTGAGCAGCGCGCGAAAGAATTAGGATTGCCAATCTTAGGTTATCTCCGATCCTATGCTTATCAAGCCATCCCTGTTAAACGGGACATGTTGATGGGGCCGGCACATGCAACACCGCTTGCTTTAGAAAGAGCAGGGCTAACATTAGCGGATATTTCGTTGATCGAAATGCACGAAGCGTTTGCATCTCAGGTACTGGCGAATCTGAAAATGTTTGCCAGCCCGGATTTTGCCAAGCAAATCGGACGCAGTCACCCTATCGGAGAAGTGGATATGACACGATTCAATGTTTCGGGAGGATCGATTGCGTATGGTCATCCGTTCGCAGCAACCGGTGCCAGACTGGTCACACAGCTACTGCATGAGCTGAATCGCAGAAATGGCGGTTTTGGTTTGGTGACAGCGTGTGCTGCCGGTGGTTTGGGTTCTGCATTGGTACTGGAGGTTGATCATGGCTGAATTGCATCATTCTGAGCAGAAAAGTTTTCATCTGACGATTGAAGATGATCTCGCTTGGCTGGCGCTGGATGTGCCAGAGGAAAGCATGAATACACTAAAAGCATCATTTAGCGATGAGATTGATGCCATTCTGACGGAACTGTCGCAAGCGGAGCAGCACGTTAAAGGTTTAGTGATTTATTCCCGCAAACCGGACAATTTTATTGTCGGTGCAGATATCACCATGTTCGAGCAGTGCCAATCGGCCGAAGATGCTGCGAGTCTGGCAAAGATGGGGCAGGATATTTTCCGCAAAATTGAAGCGTTGCCGTTTCCGGTTGTCGCTGCGATTCATGGCGTATGTCTGGGAGGCGGGCTTGAGCTGGCATTAGCATGTGACTATCGTGTATGCAGTGATGACCCAACCACGGCTTTGGGTTTGCCTGAAGTTCAGTTGGGTTTGCTACCCGGCTCAGGTGGTACACAACGACTCCCGCGTCTGATCGGATTACTGCCCGCACTCGATCTGGTTCTGACAGGCAAAAAAGTTCGGAGTAAAAAAGCGTTGAAACTGGGTCTGGTCAACGCTTGTGTTGCGCAAGATGGGTTATTGAACGCTGCGCGGATGATCATCGAGAAACCGACGGACTTTCAGATCCGTTCAAGCTGGAAAAAGCGCTTGACGAACGGTGTGCTGGCGTTGAAAACCGTTCGCCATTGGGTGATCGAACAGGCTCGCAAGAAAGCACAGGCGAAGGCGAAGCATCATTATCCTGCGATTGATGCCATTTTAGATGTCATCCAACAAGGTTTGGATGAAGGTATGAGTGTCGGACTGAGTAAAGAGTCTCAAACATTTGGTCGTTTGGCGATGACCAGCGAATCTCAGGCATTACGGTCTATTTTCCTTGCCACATCTGCGCTCAAACGAGAAATGAAAGCGGATGAGCGGGTGAAAGAGGCCCAGCATGTCTCGATTTTAGGTGGTGGACTGATGGGGGCCGGTATTGGTTATGTGACGGTCGATAAGGCGAAAAAGAGACTCAGAATCAAAGATGTCAGCCATCAGGGCGTGCTTCATGCATTTCAGTATATCTATCAACGTTTGAATAAGAAATGTCAGCGCAAATATCTCTCTGAAGCTGATGTGCGGGCTGCTATGGCGACGGTTTCTGGCGGGGTTGATTTTTCCGGCTTTGGCGAAACTGATGTTGTGATTGAAGCCGTCTTTGAAGATTTAAAACTGAAACAAGAAATGGTGGCATCGGTCGAATCACATACCCGAGAGGACACCATTTTTGCGTCAAATACCTCTTCTTTGCCGATTCATGACATTGCGGCTCATGCAGCCCGGCCAGAGAATATCGTCGGTTTACACTATTTTAGCCCGGTAGAGAAAATGCCGTTGGTTGAAGTGATTCCTCACCAAAGCACCGCTCCCGAAACGATTGCAACGGTTGTTCGGTTAGCTTATCAACAAGGGAAAACACCGATCGTGGTTCAGGACCGAGCCGGATTTTATGTCAATCGTATTCTCGCCCTCTATATTAATGGGGCGGTACAGTGCTTGATTGATGGTGAGCCGATTGAAAAAATTGATCAGGCGTTGGTTGATTTCGGTTTTCCGGTTGGTCCGATGACGTTACTTGATGAAGTCGGGTTTGATGTGGCTTTTAAGATCTCACCAATTCTCGTTCAAGAGCTGGGTGAGCGCTTCCTCACTCCGCCAGCATTGGCACAGCTAATTAGTGATGGAAGAAAAGGACGGAAATCCGGATTAGGATTTTATCGGTATAAGGGTAAGAAGAAACAGCCGGATCGTTCGATTTACCGTCAGCTAAAAATTCGCGAACAAGTTTCACTCAGTCAGCACGATATTGCATTGCGCTGTGTGCTACCGCTCTTAAATGAAGCCGTTATGTGTCTTGACCAATCGGTGATTCGCAATGCTCGTGACGGGGATATCGGTGCCATCTTCGGGATTGGTTTCCCACCATTTTTAGGGGGACCTTTCCGTTATATGGATCAGATCGGGCTAAAGCAGATTGTCGAGCAAATGCAGACGTTATCTGGTGATCTTTGTCAGCCATGTCCTGCGTTAATGGCGCGTCTGGAGCATCAGCAACTGTTTTATTCAGCCGAAAATCCGCAGACCAAATGACAGGGCGGTTGATAGCCCATGCCGGAGTCGGACGAATATGCGAGTGCTGCTGCGGCTTCCCGGAGAACCATTGGAGTGGCGATAAAGCTAGTGTATGCTAACTCGGATTGTAAACTGTTGGCCATAAGGACGAAACATGGATGCATTAGAGTTACTGCTAAATCGCCGTTCCGTTGCGAAATTAGGCGCACCGGCGCCAGAAGGGAATGTCTTGGAAAATATTATCCGGGCCGGGCTTCGGGCCCCCGATCATGGCGGGTTAACGCCTTGGCGTTTTGTGATTGCCCAAGAGCACGGATTAAAAAAATTGTCGGATATTTTAGTGCAAGCGGTGATTGCTGATCAGGGTGATGAGGCGCAGCTTGAAAAAGTCAAAAATGCACCTTTCCGAGCACCAATGGTGATTACTGTGATCGCGAAAGTCACACCGCATGAAAAAGTCCCGGCATTAGAGCAACATTTGTCGGCCGGATGTGCCGTACAGGCGATGCAAATGGCAGCGCAGGCGCAGGGGTTTCAAGGGGTGTGGCGTTCCGGTAAATGGATGTTCCATCCGTTAGTCCATCAGGCTTTTGGTTTGGCAGGTGATGATGAGATTGTCGGTTTTCTCTATTTAGGCACACCGTTGCTTGAACCGATGAAAGTGCCTGACCGAAATTTATCCCGTTTTGTTGAATACTTATAAGACAAGTCTAGCTATCAATGCCTTAACGCTAAGTATTCATGTTTAACAAAATAGATTAACGAGTGTGAATCATCCTGATGAGTTTGTGTCGGGGTGATTCACTGATTTTTGAACCGACCAGATGGCGTTATGGATCCATATGGTATGACATGATGAAATCAATAAAGAGCCTGACTTTCTCTGGCAGATGGTCTTTGTGATTGTAGAGCATATAGATGTCCCGGGAGTTAGCGCTCCAGTCTTCCAGAATCTGAATCAATTCACCGGTTTCCAGATATTCTTTGATCATGACGTCTGGCATGAGCGTAATGCCTAACCCTTCAGAACAGGCCATTCGGATGACATCCAGTGTATTGGCCTGAAACCGTCCCCGCTCATTGTTCGTCACGTGTTCTCCCTTGGTATTCGTGAGTTGCCACTTTAGCAGCGGATTCCCTTTCAGCAGAGAGTGATGGATGAGTTCTTCTGCGTGATGTGGTGCCGGGTGCTTCGCCAGATAAGTCGGACTCGCGACCAGAATGTCTTTGACTTCATTAATTTTGCGGGCAATGAGCGAAGAATCACGTTGAGGTCCGACTCGAAAAATGACATCCCACTCGGTGGGGTCGAGCTGGTCAGCATGATTGCTGGTGGTGAGCTCAAGGTTGATCTCTGGAAAGTTTTGCATGAAAGCCGTAAACATCGGCATCATCATGCGTTTCGTCAGGTTGGAGGGCGCTGATATTTTTATCTTGCCAGATGCTCCCCGACATTCGTCACTGATTTCTTCAGCGGCGATGGATAAACGTTGTAAAAGAGGAGAACACTCTTTGAAGAAACGCTCACCAGCTTCGGTCAGCGATAATTTTCGAGCGTGGCGGTTAAGTAGCCTTAAGTTCAGCGAATCTTCAAGCGCCTGAATACGCCGGGTGATAGTTGCCACCGGTATCAGGGTTCTCCGTGATGTCGCTGTGTAACTTCCATTCTCGACTACCAAGCGGAATAGATTTAAATCGTCTAATTTCATAGTTTCCTGATATAACGGTTAATTAACGGGTTTCACCTATATACACGGAACTGAATTGTCAAAGTTTGAGGCATATCAACATGTTTATCGAAAACTCATTTTCCAAACATAGTGTATATCCGTAAGAATGGCAGTGGAACATCGAATTTGAAGCTCATTTTTGCGTTTGAAAATAATATTTGTTGTGGTGCATGACTATTTGAACCAGTGTTTTAATGTATAGTATAGGATGCAAAACGAAAGTGAAATGTTTGTACTAACAGCCCGAAGCGGCTACTTTTAGTAAAAGCTATTATAATTCTCAATAATAAAATTCGTGATGAGGTGTTTACCTAGCGAAGCTTTTAAACTCACTTTCTCCACATTTTGCGTTTGTGAGGCAGTTAGTATGTTTAAACCCGAATTTCCTGACTCAGAGAAATTTTCTGGGCAAACACCATTAAGTAATAAAACGATCCTTGTTGTGGATGACGATCCGGTTTTTCGTCGGATTACCTGTGGTTACCTTTTGTCACAAGGATGTACCGTTCATGAAGCTGAAGATGGTTTGGAAGGGCTGAAACAGTTAAGAGTTCAACGCCCTGACTTAGTGATCTGTGATATTTCGATGCCAGTTTTGAACGGGTTAGAATTTGTTGAAGAAGTGAGTCTGGCCTATCCCTGTTTACCGATGATTGTCATCTCAGCGACGGATGATATGTCCGATGTTGCACGCGCATTGAAACATGGGATTAAAGATTTTCTTTCTAAGCCGATCAGCGATTATTCTCATTTAGGACAAGCGATTACCAATACCTTGAGTGATACACATAGCCATGTCTCGGATCAACGTGATTTCTCCAGCCAGTGGTTTCAAGTCGAAGATGGTAGTGAGATTCCGGAAGAGCAAGAATTATATTGGCATCTGGAATATTTACAGCAGAATTTGAGTGCTGCCAAAGAACTGCTCAATGCGTTATTACCGGAAAATGATACCAGTCAAGGCGTATGGCGGTGTAGTTATCGTTTACTCCAGTCTGCTGATACCATGCCCCTCGTGTTTGATTATGCTTGGCTGATGAACGGTCAATACGCTTTCTATATTGTTGATTCAGAGTCTCAGTCGTGTGATGGCATCGCAACGACTTTATTGATTCGGGCTCTGTTTCATGACTACCTGCGCAGCCTGCAATCGGTGGGGGCTGATTTGAAAGATCTGGCTGATATCTTGGAAAAGGGAATAAGCTGTACTGAATGCGCTTGTTCAATTTCAGCCATGATTGGTATTGCAAATCTCAGTGACGGAACGTTGTCGATTTTGCCTGCGGGCATGGATTGCTTCTGGAGCAACGGTCAAAATAGCCAGCGTATCGCTGGTGGTGTTTCGCTTGGCGATAATTGCCGGAAAAATTTCATCACCCAGGATTTACCATTGCGAGAAAGTTCCGAGATCTCTGTCAGTCGTCTCGGTGTCAGCTCATTCTCATTGAATATCAGTCAAAAAACTGCATCATAAAACGACATTACTTTTGTTTCTCATCATCGCATGATGCATTTTTCGCAGGATTCCGGTTGAGAGCCTGTTGCGAAGTCCGAAGAAAATCACTAGCATGAGCGGGAAGTGTGCCCACCCTTCGAGTGGGCGTTTGTTTTTTAGGCACCACCAATTTGCAGTGGTATGCTTATTTTTTACTGAGACCGCGCAAACGTCATTCAACAAGCCAGTTTGAGGCGGGTATCCAGACAAATAGACATAGATGATGACTACAGACACAATTTCACTGATTAAATCCAGCATTAAGAGTATCCCTGATTATCCGAAGCCAGGCATTCTGTTTCGAGATGTCACTAGCCTGATGGAAGATGAGCAAGCATATCGGGCCACGATTCAATTGCTGGTCGAACGATATAAAAATATGGGATTTACCAAAGTGGTCGGAACGGAAGCTCGAGGATTTCTCTTTGGTGCACCGTTAGCGATTGAGTTGGGAATCGGATTTGTGCCCGTTCGTAAACCGGGAAAACTCCCGAGAAAGACACTTTCTGAGTCTTATGAGCTGGAATACGGTATGGATACGCTAGAAATTCATGTCGATGCAATTCAAGAAAATGATCAAGTTTTGATTATTGATGACTTGTTGGCTACCGGTGGCACGATTGAAGCGACGACTAAACTGATTCGGCGACTCGGTGGTAAAGCTGAACATGCCGGTTTCGTGATTAACTTGCCGGAATTAGGTGGCGACAAGCGTTTGGAAGCTTTGGACTTAGAGATTTTCAGTATTTGTGATTTCGAAGGTCACTGAGGTTGACGATCATTCATGATCAGCAGAGATTTGAATGATGAACAGAAAGTGTAAACGGAATAACTTATGAGTTATCTAGCATTAGCAAGAAAGTGGCGACCTAAGCAGTTTTCTGAAGTTGTCGGACAGGCACATGTACTGACCGCTTTAGAAAACGCATTGGCACAAAATCGACTGCACCATGCCTACCTCTTCAGCGGCACAAGAGGGGTAGGGAAAACCACCATCGGGCGGTTATTTGCTAAGGGATTGAACTGTGAAACCGGCATTACTGCCCACCCTTGCGGGCAGTGTGCTGCTTGTCAGGAAATTGAACAGGGTCGGTTTGTCGATTTACTTGAAATCGATGCCGCGTCACGCACGAAAGTCGAAGATACCCGCGAATTGCTGGATAACGTGCAGTATAAGCCTGCACGGGGTCGGTTTAAGGTTTATCTGATCGACGAAGTCCATATGTTGTCCCGCCACAGTTTCAATGCACTGCTCAAAACGCTGGAAGAACCGCCAGAGTATGTCAAATTCTTATTGGCAACGACGGATCCTCAGAAATTGCCGGTGACCATTCTCTCCCGCTGTTTGCAGTTTCACTTAAAACCGATTGGGATCGATCACATTGAGCAGCAGCTCGCATTCATCCTCAATGAGGAACAAGTCACTGCTGAGGCGCGTGCTTTGGGAATGATTGCCCATGCAGCCGATGGGAGTATGCGAGATGCGCTGAGTCTGACGGATCAGGCGATTGCACTCGGAGATGGGGAGATTCAGGCAAGTCTTGTGTCTCACATGTTGGGAACCATTGATACTGATCAGGCTCTCCATCTGTTGCAGGCATTAAGCCACAAGCAACCTCAGACCGTGATGGCCTATGTCGAACAAATTGCGGCAAATGGCATTGCATGGGATGCATTGTTGCAATCGCTTGCCACTCAAATTCATCGTATTGCGATGTATCAAATGCTGCCTTCGACGTTAGACAAATTGCAGCCCGATACAGAAAAAATCAAGCAACTGGCGCAAGACCTCAGTGCTGAAGATGTGCAATTGTTTTATCAGATTGCACTGAAAGGACGGGATGATTTACCACTCTCGCCGACTCCGCGCATTGGTCTGGAGATGGTATTACTGCGAATGATGGCCTTTCGTCCTGTTGCGGTTTCTCCTTTTCAGGGGATCAACACCGATGTCAGTTCTGATGCCACAATGCAAAAACCGGCACCGGTGGGGAATGAGCATCATCTGAGCGCATCAACGGCAGCACCTGCTACATCAACACCTTCTCACCCTCATCAGCCCGGATATCAACGTGAGACGCCTGAAAGTACTCACACTGCACTGGATTCGGCTGTAAATACGCAACCTGTTTCTCAGCCTCAGCCGGCCACTGAAGCCGAGTCCCCGGCTCCGGCTGATCGTGACGCGTCAGCCGCACCAGCAGAGCATGACAGCAATCCATCCACGCCACGCGTTGGCCTGAGACATCAGCTGCGTTCTCAACGTCAGTCTGTCCAGTCGTCTGGTTCATCGACAAAAGATTCATCTATAAAAGGGACTGCGCCAAAAAAGTCTGAGACGGCATCAACAAAACCAGATTCGGTTTTTGATCGGTTGATGCAAAAGCGGAATGAAGATCTTCTGATGCCGTCGGCTGTGGATTCTGTGTTGGATGCCGAGGCTGCGGTTGATGCAAATGAGCCGTATCAGTGGCGTCCCACAATTGAAGTTCCGAAAAAATCAGTTGATAAGTCTGTCACACCGGCAGCATTGAAGCAGGCGCTGGCCCATGAAAAAACGCCGGAAATGACGGCTAGGTTGACCGATGAGGTTATTCAAGAAGATGAATGGGCTGCGCTGATACCGCAGTTGAATTTACCGAAACTTATCGAGCAGTTAGCTTTAAATGCATCCTATCAACTGGAAGGCAATACGGTTCATCTATCATTACGTGCCCATCAGGCGCATTTGAATACTGATAAAGCCCAAGCTATTTTGAAAGAAGCGTTAGAACACGCGCTGAGAATGACTTGTACATTAGAGATTCGAGTGGCAGATGATGGTGTGACGCCACTGGAACGCCGGGAGCAGCGCTACCAGGTAAAACTGGAACAGGCGTTTGCCAGTTTGCATGATGATCCCAATGTTCAATTTATCCAGCAACGTTTTCAGGCTCAGTTGGATCAAGAGAGTGTCCGTCCGGTTTAATTTGCTTAATTTTTCTCCTGTGCTGACGTAAAAATGAGCGTCAGAATCAGGTGTAAAACGTAGGCCTAAGAAGGGGGTTGAATTCCCGGCAGGGAACCCCCACAGTATGTGTAATATATCAATGACAGAGAGATAAACATGTTTGGTAAAGGCGGAATGGGCAACCTGATGAAGCAAGCCCAGCAAATGCAAGATCGTATGCAGAAGCTTCAGGAAGAAATTGCAAATATGGAAGTCACTGGTGAAGCTGGTGCGGGTCTGGTTAAAGTAACCATGACTGGCGGTCATAGCGTTCGTCGGGTCGAAATTGATGAAAGTCTGATGGAAGACGATAAAGAAATGGTTGAAGACTTGGTTGCTGCTGCCTTTAATGATGCTGCCCGTCGTATTGAAGAAACCCAAAAAGAAAAAATGTCATCCGTGACGGGTGGAATGCAACTTCCTCCTGGTATGAAGATGCCATTTTAATGGTTCAGTAAATTTATGCGTACCAGTCAAATGCTGGAACATCTGATGGAAGCCTTGCGTTGTCTGCCCGGGGTCGGCCCCAAATCAGCACAACGCATGGCTTTTCATTTGTTACAGCGTGATCGTCAAGGGGGGCTCCGCTTAGCGGATGCGCTGAGTCAGGCAATGACAGAAATTGGTCATTGTCAGACGTGCCGAACATTTACTGAAGAAGATGTTTGCCATATTTGCAAAAACCCCAAACGGCAGGAGAACGGCCAGCTCTGTGTGGTTGAAAGTCCTGCGGACATTGCTGCTGTTGAAGCAACAGGGCAGTTTTCGGGCCGTTACTTTGTTCTCATGGGACATCTATCACCCTTAGATGGGATTGGCCCGGCAGATATCGGTTTAGATCTGCTCGATTTTCGCTTGCAACAAGGTGATATTACCGAAGTGATTCTGGCGACGAATCCGACTGTCGAAGGAGAAGCAACGGCACACTATATTGCCGATTTGTGTCAAGTACATCATGTTTCAGCAAGCCGTATCGCGCATGGTGTGCCTGTTGGCGGTGAGCTGGAGTTGGTTGACGGGACGACACTGTCTCACTCGCTCATGGGGCGTCAGCGACTTTCCTGATTTTATCTCGTGGTTTCAGCGATTCATTATGCGAGATATTCGCCATATCGAATGTCTCGCATGTTGCATTGGTTAGGATGCAGAGATTAAGCCGCCATATTCAAACATGATCCTATTGCATAATCAGTGGGACTGCTTCAATGGGGAAAACGTGGTGTTTTCCAGATCACTGATAATGGTTAGCGCCTCTTGAGCGCTGGCACCACAGATTGCCACATCACTTTTGAAATCACTGCATACCTGAGGACGAGCAGCGGAGCCGAACAGTTTACAGAGATTATTCTCATCTAATTGGATACAGCGAACCCCGGCTGGTTTGCCGTCAGGCATTCCCGGAATCGGGGAAGAAATACTTGGTGCGATACAGCAGGCGCCACAGCCTAAACGACATTCCATAAATCCTCTGAGAGCCATCATTGTTCAAACCAACCGATCATAACAGACTGGATCCCGATTGGTATACGTTTGTGCTTGAACTCTTTGTCTCAGGCAGGTATAAACCGTATCCGAATCCATAACCACAGAAGTACCAACATGACTATTCCATTCTGGCAAACCAAATCATTGGATGAGATGAGCGAAAGCGAGTGGGAATCGCTGTGTGACGGCTGTGGCAAATGTTGCTTACATAAGCTAATGGACGAAGATACCGAAGAAGTTTACTACACCAATGTGGCCTGTAGTTGGTTGAACAGTAAAACGTGTGCCTGCAAGGATTACCCGAACCGTTTTCAATCCGGTGAGGAGTGTCTGAAACTAACCCGGGAAAATATCGATGAATTTCACTGGTTACCGGAAACTTGCGCTTATCGTTTGTTAGCTCAGCATCAACCATTGCCCGAATGGCACCCGTTAATCACCGGCTCTAAATCAGCCATGCACGCAGCCGGAGAGAGCGTTCGCAACAAAGTCGTTTATGAAATTGATGTGGTAAATTGGGAGGATCACATTCAAAACGTACCTGATAGACTAAAGTCTCACAAATAATTTTAAATGGACTGCCATTATAACCACCAGTCGATCTATCGCTTCTGAACGTTTTTGGTGCTTAGGGAGAGTAGGAAAATCTAATTCGACTAGGTCTTTTGAAAAGCAGTAACGAGCGTAGTCAGTTGTATTGCGGTCTTTGAGTAGGAACATGATCGTATCTTCACGCCGTTGTAAATCAATTTCTGTGCACCAACTAATGCAGAAGAAAATTTACTACCACCCCTTACGAGAAAAATATCGCCGATCATTCAGTATCTCCTTACGAACTAATACCGTGTTAGGCATTAAATTTCTTGATAACGAAGTAACACATTGAATAGCATAAGTTTCTTCCAAGGCGAACAAATTCTTCTTGGCTAAATCCTAAAGGTATATGAGCCCCGTTACTAATAAAGGTGTACACAGAAGAAAGAGCATTCTCGTCTTTTTGGTCGATAAAACCTTTTGTCCTAAGGTAATTAAGTGAAGGCCCCCAAGTGTTACCTGTTCTTACTGTCGAGAAGCCTTTATCGAAAGCAATTTCTCTGACCAGAGTTTCTAGTGCAATACGAATATTAGTTAAACTACCGTTATAATCTGGCTGGGCTTTTATAAAATCATCAGCCGAACGCGTTATAGCATTGACAATATCTTGCTTATGTACGATGGACGACTTTTGAGCTTCTTTAATCAATGCATCTTCAACTGGTTCTCTACCCACAAAATTTGGATCTAGTGCTTTAACTGAGTTAGACTCAATTTGATATCCATCAAGAAGTAAAGATTTTTCCAGTATCTTAAATTGATCATCGAACTGATATTTGGGACTGGTTTTATTTCTTAACGTTCTCGCTGTATGTACAACCTCTAAGATGACATCAGACAAAAGTGTGTCTGAGGCAGAAAGTAGTTCTTCGGCTATTCCTGCTGGAGATGCTACTGCTCGTGGTGTAAAACCAAATTTATCAAATATCACAAAAACGGTTGGTTTTTCTATTACACTCAACAGTTGTGCTAAGGAAAATTTACTTCTTCTTGAAACTTGCATATATCCTCAAAATTATCGTAATGACAAACGTTTATTAGGCTGTCTTGAGCGACTTGTTATTTAGAGCGCTATTTCTGGGGTGAAACTGTACTTTCACTTTTGACAACAACGTTTTTTACAGCCTGACTTATCAATGCTCTGTATTGTTGTCTAGCTTCAAGTTCAGAGATTAATCCCTTCTTCTCTTGCTGATTGATAAATGCAATTGCATTTTCGATTTCCAAGCTGACCTTGTACTGGTTTTTCCAACCTTTTATGTTGAACCCAAAGATGCCTAATGCGATAAAATGAAATACGTTCAAAGAAATAACTTGAATAGATTGAATAGATTGAATAACTGGTGAAAACAATCCAAAAAGACCATGCGTTATTATACCAAACAGAGTTCCCATACTTGTTGCCACTGGGTTTTTAACAAATAAAATATCTGTGGATATTTTTAAATACTTTGTTACTGCATCCATGTCTATCATCCGGTTAATCCTTCAATCAAACCAACAAATTCTTCATTTTCTTCTGGAAGATCCGCTTGGAACACTTTTTTTCTTCCTGTACTATCAAAATCGTCAGGATCTGAGTGCATTTCAATATATGATATAACTTCTCTAACTTCGTACTCGTTACTTCCGTAATACCCTTTACAAACACGGTATTCGATAACCTTATGATTTAGTGTCAGCAACGAAAACATCACTATTACGGCACCGACTACCCAAAAGTTTACTTTTAGGCCAGAGAACAAAGGGAATAAAAAAGAAGTTACAAGAGCAATAGCAAGAAAAATATAACTTTTAGTGTCTTTTTCTATCCTGTCACCAAGTAACATACCAATTACAGTATTCTTATCAATTTCGCTTACGCTCTTGCTTTCTATTGAATTGTCTAATACCGTATTTACCAAACCTGAGTTTAGAAAAATCCAAATTCTTTTATAGAAATTACTTTTATTATTTAATGAACTTGCTCGTCCTAATACTCTGATATTTTTGTTTAAATTCAGCAACATTTTGTAAGTAACAATCTCACTTGTCGTTTGACCGACGAGATTTTTTGCAGCGACCTCTCGCCACTTTTTGTAAAATTCAGGATCGTTTTTTCCTAATTTATCACTTGTAATTTTCGCTTTGTATTCTTGTATTAGTTCATCGTACTCTTTACGTTTTCTTTCAAGCTTACGAGCTGAAAGCCAGTGGCTTATCAATGATACAACTCCAGAAATTGCTGCGGCTATCGCTGCTAATATACTAATATCCATCAAGTTCCCCAATAATCTGCGCGCCCTAACAAATTACTCTTAAATTGTTTGTATATAATCACTTTTTCATTTTAGCTGACTGATTATCAAGAATTTTTTGATTCAACCTCTTTCCCGCTTCTAACTCTTCGGGCGATAGCTCTTGTTGCATAAGCTGAAGTTGCCTAGCTTTGATAATAGCTAATGACATTCCTCGTGATATCCGGAAGTCTTCAGCATTTTCAAGAATTTGACTCTTGGTTAACAATAAATTTTGGTCTTTGATATCCCTTTGAATTAACCACAAGAATAAATCTACGACTTGTAAGCCCGGAGACTTTTTAGACGATTCTAGTTTGAACTCCCCAAGCTCATATTCAACCCTTTCAAACTGTGGAATACCACCAAATTTGTCGTCCTCATAATCTACACCGAAGAATATTTTGTGGTACTCGCGCATTGTTCCTTTAAATTCATCACTTTGATCGTGAACTAAAGCAGATACCCCTAAGCTTCTTGGTTTACAAAAGCGATGAATAGCAGTAAGAAGGCTCGAAAAAGCCACAATATTTGGCGTTTCCTTTTTATAGGCACTTTTGCCTTTTGCTGCTGTTAATGCGAATATTTCTGGATTGTCTATCGCATAAGTCAAACCCTCGGTGACTACTTCACAAGCTCGAGCATCGAAAATGAATGGGGCACGTTCTAAAAGAACCTTAGAAATTTCTATTAAACCATCTATGTCATCAAGTAAGTAGGAACTCCAAAACTTTTTATCAAGCTCGTCCTCTTCCATCATATCGTCGATCAATACACACAGCGTATGCCTAAATAGATCTGTCAAATACCACAACGGATGTACAGCTGGATTATCATATGAATCAAAGATGGTATCGACGAACTTTGTAGGGGCAATGTAACGCTTCTCGATTACTGTGTAATGGAACTGCCAATCTGTATCCTTTAATGCATCTAATAATTCTATACAGAGTGCATTAACTTTTTGCTCACCAAGCTCGAAACCGTGCAACCTTTCCAAGCTATTCTCATCACAATACTTTGCAACTATCGGTGACACTATAGGTTCTATATCTCCTGTAGATATCAATGCCCCTTGATAGTACAGAGGTGATTTTTCACAGAAAATTTCTTTACCTGAATGACCAGATTCATCGGCATAAATGAATACACCATCTATTTCTTTGCTCATATTCCACCTTAAACTTGATTGTAAATCTAAAGGCGCATTCAGCGGCTTGGGCGCTGCAATGCTTTGTTAAGTTTCATTGCCCTTCGCTCAAGACAAAGTTCGTCAACTTTTCTTTTGCACCAAATCAACAATGAGGTAACCATAGTTATTACCGCAAGAGATATAGCAATTTCTGAGTACGCACCTGCAAGATAAGAAACTTTTTGGACTAGGGCGTAAACAGACGTATTTTTGATAAAAAAATAAAAAACACACCAGACTAGACCAATCATAAATGTCGCTAATGTAAGGCTTGGCATGGGGGTGCGTGCTTCGCTTTTTGCTCTTTCCCAATCATGTTTAAGCAATATAGAAACTCGTTCCTCCAGAATACAAAAGCGCTCATAGTTTGGTTCGTTACAGAGCCTTTTAATGCACTCTAAAATTTCTCTATCTATGGTATGCTCAGGCTCTGGATTCAAACTAAGCTTCAAATATGTAGATGCTTTTCTCGTTTTAGAAAGTCGTTCTCCATTAAGCTGTGGTGAGTTTACTGCTTCATTCAAGGAAACCATTGTTTCTTTTATTTTTTCTCGCCATTTGGCTCTTTCTTCAGTAATGTATTTGAGAGCAATAGTCTCTTCATGTGACCTTCTCGTAAAAAAAGCTGTTACAAGTGCTGCGAACACACTAGACCCTAGAACAATCCCAATAATCTTTATTATCTCCACAGACTCTCTCTTTAAAACTTAACTGGTATTAGGCAGACAATGTCTACCTAAAGCACGTTGTGTAATCCGTTAAACTCTTCATTAATTCCGACCAAGTTTGGCTAAACTTACCTTTATAGAAGTCGGTCTTTGATTAGGCAGTTAACAAACTGCCGACACTTTGCATCTGACACACCATAATCAACTTGATACATAGTTAATCATTACTCAACGCAGGTCAACTAATGACAACAGGGTTCTACCCCGTTTTCACGGACGGTTTAGTAAAGACGTAAACTTGCTGTCTTGATTCGCCAGTCTACGTCTCATTCTTGGATTATGGAACCGTTCGATATAATCAAAAATATCTGCTCTGGCTTCATTTCTTGTCCGGTATTGTCGATAGTTGATTCGTTCCCGTTTCATCACACCGAAGAACCCTTCACAAGCCGCGTTATCTGCACAATGGCCTACAGCACTCATGCTGCTGTTTAAGTTCTTTTGCTTGAGAAAGCGCT
Organism: Vibrio gazogenes; assembly: GCF_002196515.1. Classification (NCBI taxonomy): domain Bacteria; kingdom Pseudomonadati; phylum Pseudomonadota; class Gammaproteobacteria; order Vibrionales; family Vibrionaceae; genus Vibrio; species Vibrio gazogenes. Next base: position 3,071,996 of record NZ_CP018835.1, read on the forward strand.
GATAGTCTCCGCTGGTAAATTGTGTGCCACGATCTGAATGTAAGATGATATGATGTCTTTCCTGTCGCTGCCAAACCGCCATTTCGACGGCTCGAATCACCATATGACGGTCTTGTCGATGATGCATCGACCAGCCAACGATGAGCTTGCTAAACAGGTCAAGCACTACACACAGATAAAGTTTCCCTTCAAGTGTCCCAATTTCTGTAATGTCTGTGACCCATTTGGTTTCCGGCTCCAAAGCATGAAAGTCCCGCTCAAGATGATTCTTTAAACCATCAGGACGTACGGACTTTCGCTTTGCCCCTCGACCTTTTTTTCGCGGCCAGCCATAAAGTCCATTCGCTGACATCAGCCTGGCCACACGATTTAAGCTCGCTTTCAACCCTTCGGCTTGCAGATCTTCGTGCATACGTGGTGCGCCGATAATGCCGCCGCTATCATCATGGAGTTCGCGCATTCGTTTTAATAACGTTGCGTTAGCAAGAGCACGCGCACTTGGCTGACGTTCCACCCAAGCGTAATAACCACTAGGGGAGACGCGCAAACAACGGCACATGAGGCGAACAGAAAACACATCGCGGCAACGCGATATCGCAAGATACCTTACGGTAACTCTTTGGCGAAGAACGTTGCCGCTTCTCGCAAAAAATCACGTTCCTTTTTCACTTTAGCTAATTCGCGTTTTAGCCTCGCCATTTCTTCATCACGAGGAGAGCCTGTGCCTTGAAATGCTTTATCTTGTGACTGCTCCGCCTCTCGTTTCCAACGGTTTAATAAGTTAGGGTTGATGCCGATATCTAATGCTATCTGACGACAACTCACACCCGGTTGCTGAGTCAGCGCAACGGCTTCGCGTTTGAATTCTGCAGAATATTTTCTTCGCTTGGTCATAGACACTCCTTTTAGGCATAGTATGCCTCTTTATAGATGTGTCCGTAAAATATGGGTAGAACCCGACGGATGGCTTTTAGCTCAGACCTTAATCTTTGGATCGTACTTGGAATATCACCCTTAGTATCACAAGTCGATATAAAGCTTCGAATATGACTCATGACAACCATCAATCGGTCTATAGCGTCTGAACGCCTTTTGGTGCTAAGGGAGAATCTTAGCTCTGCTGGAAAACCTATTTCGACTAGGTCTTTTGAAAAGCAGTAACGAGCGTAGTCAGTTGTATTGCGGTCTTTGAGTAGGAACATGATCGTATCATGCCAAAAAGTTACCATAATGAAAAAGCCCGAGTTCTTGTCTATCAAGGGCTCGGGCTTTCTACATGTGGCGGAGAGATAGGGATTTGAACCCTAGGTACGCTACTAACGTACGCCGGTTTTCAAGACCGGTGCTTTCAACCACTCAGCCATCTCTCCTTAAGTGCAAAAATCATAACCATGATTGCTTTGCTTGTAAAGTCTTCAAATTGATTTTTATCAGTATTATGCGAGTTTGATTAGACTTTTATCAGTTAAGGCGGCTTTTTTATGCTTAGTAGAATGAAAAAAGGGAAGTTTTCATAAGAAAACTTCCCTTTAGGTGTATGGTCGGACTGAGAGGATTTGAACCTCCGACCCCCGACACCCCATGACGGTGCGCTACCAAGCTGCGCTACAGTCCGATGGCTTGTAATCTAACGCCTTTAATGAAACGAGTCAAGCAATAGGTTGATTTAATTGTCTTTGCTGTAGAACCGTTTCAGTTCTGTCAACCCTTGCATGAGCACCGGTAGCGTTGGATTGGTATCCGGCAATCGATGGTAATTGTTATCATAGACTTTGAAATTCCCAAACTTATCGATGACTGTTGTTTGATTCTTGGTCACTAGGGCCAATTCTCGGGCATCTCCGGCTAAAATCCAACGTCTTTTGTTTTCGTCAAACAAGTTCTGACCACTACTGTAGTCATTCGGATTTGAAGAAACACCGAGTAAATCTTGTAACAGTGTCACTGAAAAATCGAGGTGGCTGGTGCGCTGGGTATAGTCGGCAGCGACTTTGCCCGGCCAGTGGATAATCATCGGTACTTTCAATTGATACTGACTGTAGTTGGTATTGGAGCCCCAACTGTTGGTGTTGGTTTCATTAAACTCAGTGCCATGGTTGGATGTAATGACAACAATGGTAGAGTCCATGATTCCCATTTCATATGCTTTCTTAATCAGCTGACCAATCTCATGGTCGGCTGCTTCAACCGACAACTCATAGTTATTTTTGAGTTTGTTTTGTGTGGATTTTCCGAATGAATTATCCGGTGCATCAAACTCCTGAACCGTCGTCAGCTCTAAATAACTGAACCAGCGCCCTGATTGATTTGATACCCATTTTGACCAAGCATCAATCGTTTGTTCATCTCTGCTGGCGTCTTTCGTGAATGGGGTGTGATTTAACGGCAATCCTCTGAATACGGTCTCAGCATAGAGTGGATCGCTGAAGTTATTACCACTGAAAAGCCCAAAGTTGTATTTCTGATCTTCCAGAGTATCGAGCAGAACCGGCAATGTGCCTTGGACTTTAATGCTCGATGCATAGCTGCTGGGAAGGCCATAAAATAATCCGAAAATACCAAACATGTCATTACTGGAGCTGTAATGATTACTGAAGTTCAGATTATCTTTGGCGAAAGTTGTCGCCATCGGCATATATTGCTTGCTGAGCATATCAGCACGTAAGTTGTTGACACTCACGACCAGAATATTAAGCGGGTTAATCCGGCGATCAAATTTGATTGGCTCTAACGGATAGTTAACCAGTACTGATTTGTGGGTCTGTTTCTCGTGCAGACGTTTGAGATAATCGTCCCGATTGAACAGGCCATGTCTTTCCATAAATGATTTTGCTGTCATCGGATAAGACAGTGGGAAATTCGATTTCTGGCTGGTAACCGGTGTATACAAAGAAGCATCCGACCAAACGTAAATGAGATGACTTGTAATAAAACTAATAAAGAAAATGGTCGCCAGAGGGCGGCCTATGTGCTTATGCGACAAGCGTCTTTGTTTACGCCATACCCATTCGGACAAGCCGATTTCCATGGCAAAAATCAGAGGTAACAAGACAAACAGATGCTGAAGATCGTTGGTTGTCGTTTTGGAATTATCGCTAAATAGCACCTCCCATACGACAGGGGTTAAATGGAGATTGAGTTTGAAATACAACTGCGTGTCGATGAGCAGGACAGTGAGTCCGATCGTCGCAAAACAAACTGCAACAAACCTGAATAACTTGCGTGCAGGGATAAGAAACGTCAGCGGGAACAGCACCAACAGGTAGAGGGCAAAAACGAGAAAGCCAAAATGCCCGACCCATGAAACAGCCAAATAAAATTGTCCCAACAATGTTTCTGGCCACGGGGACTGGGATATATAACGTGTACCGATCAGCATGGCTGCGATGATATTAAAAAACGCAAACCAGTGTCCCCAGCCAACTAGGCGGGATACCCGCTCTCCGTAGGTGTTTTCACTCTCTACCATGTTCTTTTCGTTTTATCCGTTCTGTTAGTGAATCGTACTGTCGATTGAAGATATCAACGCTTGAGCGAATTTCTCTGCAATGGCTTTTCTCTGGCTCTCTGCAACATTTTGATTCAAGACGTTTGTTGCGATATTTCCGGCGATCATCAGAACCAGATCCGGAGACGCATCATGTTTATCAAAAACGGCAGCAATTTCAGTCAGGATCGTTTCAATTTGTTGATCACTATATTTTGATGTAATGGGCATATAGACTCTAACGATGATAGTAAAAACGGCTTATGATAACCTACTATACCTGTCAACTGAAACCACAACGATGATAAATTCGCTATGAGTCTTGATCTCTCCAATGTAATACTACACCAGTTACTGAAAAATGAATCGGATGAACTGGTTGTCAACTATCGCTCTCAGTCATTAGAAAACAATGCTTCAACGGAAAATCTGGTCGCTGAATTGCACCGAGTTTTCAGTGCCAAGCCTTCGAAAGGATTTGGCTGTTTCCAATCAGACAGTGAATTTCAAAACTGGTTGCGTGAGCTCAAAAGTGGGGACTTAAGTTTTTATGATTTCTCACAGTCCAGTGCCAGAAAACTCAAAGATGAACTGATTAAGTCCCCTTTTGCTGACGAAGGGATTTTGGTGATGGCTGAGTATCAGTCACTGGCGACGCAATACCTATTCATCGGTCTCTTACCGATGAATCAGAGCCTAAAAATCACCGAAGGATTGGATATCAGTGCTACGGATTATCTGGATATCCGACAAATGGATATCGCTGCCCGTATCGATCTTTCGCTTTACCAGTCAGATCCGGATTCCAATCGTTATCTGACTTATATTAAAGGGCGGGTTGGCCGCAAAGTTGCCGACTTTTTTCTCGATTTTCTTCAAGCCGATGTCGGTCTGGATTCAAAACAGCAGAATTTAGTGCTGATGCAAGCTGTGGAAGATTTTTGTAGTGATGCTCAGTTTGAAAAAGATGAAACAATTACTTACAAAAAGCAGGTCTATGATTACTGCAATGAACAGATTAAATCGGGCGATGAAGTTCAGTTGAAGGATTTATCGCAAGAGCTGCCGGATGATACCAACGGAACGACGCTATGGGATTATACTCAAAGCCATGGTTATGAGTTGGAAGAGAGTTTTCCGGCGGATCGCTCTACAGTTCGCAAACTGACAAAATATGTAGGTTCTGGTGGTGGGTTAAATCTGAGCTTCGATAGTTTGTTACTTGGTGAGCGCGTTTTTTATGATCCGGCGTCAGATACACTGACCATCAAAGGGACGCCTCCCAACTTGCGTGATCAACTGACAAGAAACCGTTAATACAATATAGAATGAAGGCTCCTTACTCGGGAGCCTTTTGAGTTTTCATTCACCTGCCTTTGCCTTTGCCTTTGCCTTTTTCTGCTTCTGCTCCTCTTCTCCGAACATCTCATCGACTTAGTTATATCCAGAGAAAGCGCCCGTCAGGAGGTGATGTTGAGATGAGTGAATGTGTATGATTGCACATAAAATTCAATTCTTACTTGTAATAAAAGTTCCATATTTCAAATTAAAATAAGATCAAGATCACTTATATTTTTTATATATTTCAGATATTGCACTTTTATTTGAGATACAAATCGATATTATTTTAATAAATAATTAAATGTTATTAGTGCATGGATTGCGCTAATGGATTGTAATCAACACAGAAATAGAGACCTCAATATGCGTAAATCACTTCTGGCGCTTAGCTTATTAACAGCAATTTCAACGCCTGCACTTGCTGAAGATTATTCAGATGGAATTCATAAAAATGATTATAAATGGTTGCAATTTAATCTGATGGGAGCCGTCAATGAGCTGCCCGGTAAGTCTGATCACGACTATATGGAAATGGAGTTCGGTGGCCGTTCCGGTCTGTTTGACCTGTATGGTTATGTTGATGTATTTAACCTGACCAGTGATCCAGATAGTGATAAAGCAGATAAAAGAAGCAAAATGTTCATGAAATTTGCCCCGCGTATGTCTCTTGATGCATTAACCGGGAAAGATCTTTCTTTTGGTCCGGTGAAGGAACTGTATATTGCATCTCTGATTGAATGGGATGGTGCGAACGGTAGCACATATGATGTAAACAACCAGAAAATCGGTCTGGGTTCTGATGTTGAAGTTCCTTGGCTCGGTAAAATTGGGTTGAACCTCTATGCCACTTATCTCGGAAATAAAAAAGACTGGAATGGTTATCATCTGGCGACCAACTGGTTTAAGCCGTTTTATACATTCGAAAATGGTTCATTTATCTCTTATCAGGGTTATATCGACTGGCAATTCGGAATGCAGGCAGAGCACGCAGATTCAGGAACTGGTGGTGCAATGTTCAATGGTATCTACTGGCATTCAGACCGTTATGCAGTCGGTTATGGCATGAAACTATATAAAGACATCTACGGTATCGAGAACTCGGACAGTCTCCGTTCTACCGGTATCGGCCACTATTTTGATGTCACTTATAAATTCTGATTGTGATAAAGCAATGGATTGATGGCGCTCTCAGGAGCGCCATTTTTTTGAAATTATGGTTTTGTCGGTTATTCGATTAAATATGCAGATTTCAGTAATATACCCAAGTAACCTCAAGATGCAGGATTCAGAGTGTCTTCAATCGGCGTCATTCAAGGAAAATGTCGGCAGGAATGGCCTTCCCATTTCAATGGCATTTGACGCAGAAAGGCGCCGATTGAAGCACTCCCGAAGGGCGAGTTCACTGAACTCAGAGACTGTGTTAGAGATTCTCGCTGAAACTGCATCTTGAGGTCATTTGGGTATAAATAGGAAAAATTGTCGAGAAAATCCAAATTGAGCTTGAGATTTTGTTCTGAACCGCTTATAGATGGTGGATTAGATTTGAATCAGAAACACATGGAGAGTTTGTGCAATGAGAGTAGGTTTAGTCGGGTGGCGTGGTATGGTCGGTTCTGTACTGATGCAGCGGATGGTTGAGGAAGGTGATTTCAATCATATCGAACCTGTATTTTACAGCACCTCGCAAGTTGGTATCGCGGCCCCTGATTACGGGAAAGATGCTGGGTTACTGCAGGATGCTTATGATGTTGAAAGCCTGAAACAGTTGGATGCTGTCATTACATGTCAGGGCGGGGGATACACCGAGAAAGTTTATCCGCAGCTCAGAAATGCCGGCTGGAAAGGGTATTGGATTGATGCTGCATCGACATTACGGATGGCTGAAGACTCAGTGATTACACTTGATCCGGTTAACCTGAAGCATATTCAGCAAGCTATTCACTCAGGAACCAAAACCTATGTCGGTGGAAACTGCACCGTGAGTCTCATGCTGATGGGCTTAGGCGGACTGTTTGAGAAAGGTCTGGTGGAATGGATGAGTGCCATGACATATCAGGCTGCATCCGGTGCCGGAGCGCAGAATATGCGTGAGTTGATTTCACAGATGGGTGTGATTAACGATTGTGTCAGCTCTGAGCTGGCAAATCCCGCCAGTTCCATTCTTGATATTGACCGCAAGGTTGTCGAAACCATGCGGTCAGGCTCTTTCCCGAGTGATAACTTTGGTGCACCGTTGGCTGGTTCATTGATTCCATGGATTGATGTAAAACGTGATAACGGCCAAAGTAAAGAAGAATGGAAAGCCGGTGCTGAAGCGAACAAGATTCTCGATCTGCAAGGTTCTCCGATTCCGATTGATGGCACTTGCGTACGTATCGGCGCCATGCGTTGCCACTCTCAGGCGCTGACGATTAAATTAAAGCAGAATGTGCCAATGGACGAAATCGAAGAGATTATCGCCTCTCACAATGACTGGGTGAAAGTGATTCCGAATGAGCGTGATATCACCGCTCAGGAACTGACACCAACCAAAGTGACCGGAACATTATCTGTTCCTGTAGGACGTTTACGTAAAATGTCGATGGGGGATGACTTCCTCAATGCATTTACTGTCGGTGACCAGCTATTGTGGGGCGCAGCAGAACCATTGCGTCGTACTTTACGAATCATTCTGAACGAAAAATAAAAACGTTAATGATCACAATGTGACGTTGACTATCTTGCCTAAAAGAAAAAGAGTGCACTCGGTGCACTCTTTTTTTATCTGTGTGACGAGGGGTTGCCGGACACGACGCGTTTATCCGGATCGGCTAGCTGGCTGCCGCAGTGTTTACAGTACAGCGCATCAGTATCATGCCCGGTTTGAGAACAGTTCGGGCATTTGACCAATTGACGATGAATGTTCATCTCTTTGCTTAGCTCAGCGGTAATAATACCTGTCGGGACTGCGATAATCGAGTAACCCAATAACATCGTGAGCGAAGCAAGTCCTTGACCAAGTGGTGTTTGAGGCACCAGATCACCATATCCGACCGTTGTAATCGTGACGATTGCCCAGTAGATACATTTCGGAATACTTGAGAATCCATGTTCCGGCCCCTCAATGACATAAATCAACACTCCGAAAATCGTAACCAGGATTGAAACGGAGCTAAAGAAGATAAAAATTTTCCGACGGGCCATGAAGAGTGAACGCATCAGGAGATTGGAATCTTGTAGATAGCGAACCAGTTTGAGAATTCTGAAAATCCTCATCACTCGGATCAGTCTGATCACAGCCATAAATGAAATGGTCGGAAAGAGTAGCGAGAGATATGTGGGTAGGATTGCGAGTAAATCAACAATCCCGTAAAAACTTTTCGCATAGGCTTTGGGGTGAGGAGAGCAATAGAGTCGGACGAGATATTCCGCTGTAAATAGTATGGTGAAGCCATACTCAAAGTAGCGGAGCTGTTGGTGCCATTGGGCATTAATTTCTGGAATCGACTCTAGAATTAAAACCAGTAGGGAACTCACTATTATCGCAATCAGACAGAGGTCAAACACTTTCCCTGCCCGAGTATGTGTCCCGAAGATAATGACATAAAGGTTTGTTCTTATTGAGGATTTAGTCATCGCTTTCCCATTGATAAATCTGCGTGATAAGCCTTGTTTTAAATGTGGCTCATGAATTGTAGTGACGTATCTAATCTGTGATGTCCGTTTTGACAGAAAATTGATCCGCCTCCCGTCCATTAGAAGTCCTGCAACATTGTCCGCCAATTTGATAGCTGTTCAATGATTATCCCGTGGTATGAATGAGAAGTCATCTACTCAATGATTTTTGCATCAGTGTCATAAGAGAGCACCGAAATGGAACTTCCCGCACTGGAATAATCGGAACAAGGACTGAGATCTACAGGCCATCTTGTGTCTCATATGTAGGGATATTGTAAAAAAAGGTGTTTATAAATGGTGTTCTCAATCATGGCCTATATAATTACCAGTAGCACGAAAATGACGGATTAGATCTTTCTATATGGTATTGCCATGAAAATTTATTACATAAAATTGTAGTTTTTTTATTTTATGCTTCGATAGTATTTCTCTATGAAACCGGTCTCTTTATTTATTTTTTGTTTTATTTCATAAGGTTATATTTTTTTCGGGTAATATTTCGACAAGTGAAGGAATTGTTTTTTAGAACTGATCTGGGTCAATGTTTTCAAATACTGAAAGATTATACTCAGAGATGAAAGCTATTTACTAAGCGTGTTTCTGAGGAAAATCTGGATTTTGACCGTTTAGACCGGGTGACAGTCTTAATAAAAAGTTTTTAACATTTTTTTAATTTTAGGAGATTCACTATGCCTGTAACAAATATGGCGGAACTAAATGCTCTTGTTGCGCGTGTGCAAGCTGCTCAAGCAGAATTTGCGACTTACTCTCAGGAGCAAGTTGACAAAATTTTCCGAGCAGCATCACTGGCAGCAAACCAAGCTCGTATCCCTCTGGCCCAACAAGCCGTGGTTGAGTCTGGTATGGGGATTGTTGAAGATAAAGTGATCAAAAACCACTTTGCATCAGAGTACATTTATAATAAGTACAAAGATGACAAAACCTGCGGAGTATTGGAAGAAGACGAAAATATGGGAACAATGACGATTGCAGAGCCTGTCGGCATTATCTGCGGTATTGTCCCAACCACGAACCCGACTTCTACTGCGATCTTTAAATCTCTGATTTCTCTAAAAACGCGTAATGGTATTATCTTTTCTCCTCACCCTCGTGCTAAGAATTCAACCAATGATGCAGCGAAACTTGTACTTGATGCTGCGGTTGCTGCGGGCGCACCGAAAGACATCATCGGCTGGATTGATCAGCCATCTGTTGAGCTATCGAATGCACTGATGAAGCATGAAGGGATTGCACTGATTCTTGCAACGGGCGGACCGGGCATGGTTAAGGCTGCATACTCTTCAGGTAAACCCGCAATTGGTGTTGGTGCCGGTAACGTGCCTGTTGTGATTGATGAAACTGCTGATATCAAGCGTGCTGTCGCTTCTGTTCTGATGTCAAAAACATTTGATAATGGTGTTGTGTGTGCTTCTGAGCAAGCTGTCATTGTTATGGATGAAGTTTATGATGAAGTTAAAGAGCGTTTTGCAACGCATAAAGCTCATGTGTTGAGCAAGTCTGATGCAGATAAAGTTCGTAAAGTGCTGCTTATCGATGGTGCACTGAATGCTAAAATCGTTGGTCAACCAGCAACAGCGATTGCTGAAATGGCAGGCGTGAGTGTTCCCGCGGATACGAAGATTCTTGTCGGTGAAGGTATCGGTGAAGTTTCTTACGATGACGAGTTTGCTCATGAGAAATTATCGCCAACGTTAGGTATGTTCCGCGCAAGCTCTTTTGAAAATGCAGTAGACCAAGCGGTGAAAATGGTAGAAATCGGTGGTATCGGTCATACATCTGGTTTGTATACCAATCAGGATGTGAATAAAGATCGTATCCGTTACTTCGGTGACCGGTTAAAAACAGCTCGTATTCTGGTAAACATTCCAACAACTCATGGTGGTATCGGTGACCTGTACAACTTTAATGTGGCACCTTCTTTAACACTGGGTTGTGGTTCTTGGGGTGGTAACTCTATCTCAGAAAACGTCGGACCTAAACACTTGATCAACAAGAAAATTGTTGCTAAGCGAGCTGAAAACATGTTGTGGCATAAATTACCTAAGTCTATCTATTTCCGTCGTGGTAGCCTGCCTATCGCACTGGGCGACCTTGAAGGTAAAAAACGTGCATTCCTAGTGACAGACCGTTTCTTATTCAACAATGGTTATGCTGACGATGTTGTGAGCCTACTGAAAGCTCAAGGCATGGAAGTTCAGACATTCTTTGATGTTGAAGCTGATCCGACACTCTCTGTTGTCGAAAAAGGCGCTGCACAAATGGCGAGCTATCAACCGGATGTGATTTTGGCGCTGGGTGGCGGTTCTCCAATGGATGCTGCGAAGATTATGTGGGTGATGTATGAACATCCAGAAACTCATTTTGCAGAGTTGGCGATGCGCTTTATGGATATCCGTAAACGTATCTACAAATTCCCGAAAATGGGCCAAAAAGCTGAATTGGTATGTATCACTACCACATCTGGTACTGGTTCTGAAGTGACACCGTTTGCGGTTGTAACAGATGACAAGACCGGCGCTAAATACCCACTTGCTGACTACGAACTGACGCCAAATATGGCAATCGTTGATGCGAATCTGGTGATGAACATGCCGAAGTCTCTTACTGCGTTTGGTGGTTATGATGCAGTGACGCACGCATTGGAAGCTTATGTTTCTGTCCTTGCTAACGAATACTCAGATGGTCAGGCTTTACAAGCGCTGAAGATGTTGAAAGAGTATCTGCCATCAAGCTATGCCAATGGGGCGAATGATCCGATTGCTCGTGAAAAAGTGCATAATGCAGCAACAATTGCTGGGATTGCATTTGCCAACGCTTTCTTAGGTGTATGTCACTCAATGGCGCATAAACTCGGTGCAGAATTCCACGTACCTCACGGTCTGGCGAATGCCTTATTAATTGCGAACGTTGTGCGTTATAACGCGAATGACAATCCAACCAAGCAAACTGCATTCTCTCAATATGACCGCCCTCAGGCTCGTCGTCGTTATGCTGAGATTGCCGACCATTTGGGTCTGTCTCAAGCCGGTGACCGTACTGCGCAGAAGATTGAGCGTTTATTAGGTTGGTTGGAAGAATTGAAACATAACCTTGATATCCCACTGTCTATTCAGTCGGCAGGGATTAACGAAGCTGATTTCCTTGCTAAACTGGACGAATTGTCTGTTCAGGCTTTTGATGACCAGTGTACCGGTGCAAACCCTCGTTATCCGTTAATCAGTGAGCTGAAAGAGGTATTGCTGGCTTCTTACTACGGTCGCGCTTATGTTGAAGGTGAGACTGTTGAAGGGACAACCGTTATCAAGAAGAAAGCCGATCAAGAAGCTGCCGCAGAAACACCCAAAAAACGGACAGCGAAAAAAGAGAAGTCTGAAGCTTAATTGCATTCATTCTATATAAACGATGCAGATGCCCCGACCTTTGGCCGGGGCATTTTTTATATGCAGATATTTCTAATGTCATCGGTTCTAAGACGGAAGCTGGATGCTTGTGCGAAATAAGGAAAGTTCAGTACGACTTATTTATAAATAAGAATGTGATGAATAAGGCAAAATCATAGATAAGAAAAAGCCGTTGTTTCTGGGATGAAACAACGGCTTTTTAATCACCTCAGGAAATAGCTATTGCGCTATCCTGCGAGAACGTCGGTTGCAACTTTGTAAGTTGGATCTTCCTTCACATTCGTTTCTATCAAGCTGCTGGCTTTATGAAGCAACTTACGACAATCCTGACTTAGGTGACGTAAATGAAGGGTTTTTCCAACCGCAGCATAACGCTCGGCAAGTGTTTCAATCGCATCAATGGCCGAGTGATCAGTGACGCGTGATTGGCCGAAATCAACAATCACGTGCTCTGGGTCCTGATGTGCATCAAATAGTTCTAGAAAGTTCGCCACAGACCCAAAGAAAATAGGGCCATGGATCTTATACTCTTTGGAACCGTCTTCGTTGGTATGACTGGTTGCATAAATGTGTTTTGCATGATCCCATGCAAACATCAGTGCCGATGTAATGACACCGACAGCAACAGCAATCGCTAGATCGGTAAGTACGGTAACAATGGTCACAAGTACAATGACGAAAAAGTCTTTCTTTGGCACTCTTCTGGCAAGTTTAAAGGTTGCCCATTCAAATGTTCCGATCACGACCATAAACATGACACCGACCAGCGCTGCTAATGGAATCATTTCAATGAGTGATGATGTAAACAAAATGAAGCATAGTAGCATGATCGCAGCGACGATACCGGACAGGCGTCCTCGGCCACCGGAGTTTACGTTAATCATCGATTGACCGATCATTGCACAGCCACCCATAGCACCAAAGAATGAACAAGTGATGTTTGCCAGACCTTGTCCCATACACTCACGGTTTGACTGACCACGGCTATTGGTCATTTCATCCAGTACGGTTAGTGTCAGCAAAGACTCAATCAATCCGACAGCCGCTAAGATAATAGAATAGGGCAGAATAATTTTGAGTGTTTCAAATGTAAAAGGTACATCCGGTACGGAGAATGAAGGGAGAGTCCCTGCAAGCGTTGCTGAATCATTCCCAGACATGGTGCGTAGAAAGTCAACGACGGTACGCGTTTCCAGACCGAGTCCCTGAACCAGTAACGTGACCACAATGATAGCCGCCAGAGAAGAGGGGATCGCAGTTGTTATCTTTGGTAGGAAAAAGATGATGGCCATGGTTAAAGCGACAAGGCCTAACATCAGTAACATTTGATCATAAGGTAGCCAAGTCATCACGCCATTCAATGATGGCACTTTGAACTGTCCTAGCTGAGCGAGGAAGATGACGATAGCAAGTCCATTGACGAAACCGATCATGACAGGATGGGGCACAATTCGGATAAACTTTCCGAGTTTGAATATACCCGCACTGATTTGGATAATGCCTGCCAATAGAATAGCGGCAAATAAATAAGCGATGCCGTGTTCTGAGACCAGACTAACCATGACGACAGCCATTGCACCAGTCGCACCTGAAATCATCCCTGGGCGGCCACCAAAAATAGCAGTAATTAGACCGACAATGAATGCGGCATAAAGACCGACCATCGGGTCAACACCTGCAACAAATGCAAAAGCAACGGCCTCAGGGACCAATGCCAGTGCGACGGTGAGTCCGGAAAGGACATCATTTTTAATTGAATATGTTGATTGATTCGGGAATTCAAGCATGAGTATGGTTGTTTTCTGTTAGTGGCTGAACAAAAACCGATATAGCTCTTATAGGTTTGATCTAAATATTCTAACCAAGCAATATGAACTAAGTATGTCGGGTTCATGTACCGCAAGTGGTCTTATGACTCAAACAGTATTTCGGTCTGAGTCCGACTTGGGCATAAGTTGGCGAATGCTACAGAAAAGCGTGATAGAGGTCAACTATTCTGTACGTTGGTGATGGGGTGGAACTCAGGACTGAATCGGTTTATCAGCCTGCTATCTACCATGGTCATTCGATAAAAAAAGAGCTGCTTTTAGCAGCTCTTTGAAGATAAATGTTTATGCAAATCAACTCATGATAACGGCAGTGGTTTTGCCATTGCCGAACTTGCATGATTGGTTGCAGCATGACTACCAGCGCCTTTTAATGGATAGCGTTGTTCTCGCAAAGGTGCTGCTTCAAGCAGAACCTGTATCAGTTCGCCGCTTCCGGGAGCTTTGGTCATTGGTGAAAATGCATGACCTTTCACTGCTATGACGCTTGCTGGTGTTGGCTGTACAGATTGCTCTACGCTTTCCTGAGTCTGTTCTGGTATTTCATGAGAGCGCTCATCCGGAGTCTCTTGCTGTTCTGCTGCTTCAGCAGTGACTTCATTGGTGATTTCCGTCTCAACTGGCGCAGGAGATGGTTGTGCATCGCCTGTGCTTTCTGTCGTCATGCTCACCTTATCGGTTTCGCTCGTAGTTTGAGTCGCATCTTGAGTGACAACCGTCGCGACTTCAGGAGCACTAACCGTTTCAGAAACCGTGTTCTCTGTGGTCACTTTCGGTGCATTTTCTGATGTGGCAATTTCCGGTGCTGTGGATCCAGTTGTGGAACGAATAATCACTTTACCCATTGCCATCTCAGGGAATGCAACTCCACTAAGTTGTGCCGGTGCATCTGGCTGAGCTGCTGATTGCTCGGGTTTAACCGGTTGTGGTGTAGATTTCTTCAAACCGTAGCTTGGCATCACTTTGCCCATCGCCATTTCCGGAGATGCAACACCACCTTTCCGTAAGCGGAATGGGTTTGGTCTGCGTTCTCTTCCTCTACGACGACGTTGTCCATTGGCACGTAAATGGCGAGGTGAACGGCGACTCCGACGCTGTTTAGGCTCTTCGGTATTCGCGTTTTCATTCACATCACTATTCGAGGTCTGACTTTGTGGCATCTTTTCCGATGATGGTTGCACCGATGATACTGGTGGTTGCTCGTCCACGGTTACAGGAGTGACGTTTTGGTTCAACGCTTCCTGTTCAGACACTCGCTCGTGGCTTACCAACGTCTCGTCAGCTGATTGAGACTGAAGACGAATCTGTTTGGTCAGTTTACGGCGTTGGCGACGTTCTTTCGCGACCACTGCTTTTTCTTGGGTATCCCGCGAGTCTTTTTTCGCTTCGGATTGTGCATCCTGAGCAATCTTTTGTCCTTCCTCGGCTAACTTGGCCGCAGAATCTTTATTACCGCGCTTATCCTGCTTTTCTTGTTTTGGCTTACGAGGTTGAGATTTCGTCGGTTTCTTCTCATCAGAAGTTTGTTGTTTTACTTCTGTTGAGTCCGCATTATCTGATTTGGACTTGTTGCTATCCTGAGGTTGCTGGCGCGGACGTCTACGTTGCTCATGATTGCGTTCACGGGAACGACGAGGTTTTTTGTTCTCTGTACGTTGTTCCTGTTCTGGTTTCTCTGTCTCGGTCACCGGTTTTTCTGGCTGAGCCGATTCTGAACCAGCGAATAGGCTCGTAAAACCTTTCATCAAGCGACTGAACAGCCCCGATTGTGCCGGTTCTTTCGGTTCACTTTTCTGCTGTGTGTTTTGAGCTGGAGCCTGAGGTGCTTTAGGTTGCGGTGCTGATGTTGTTGGCGCAGCAAATCCTTTTAATACCGGCTCTTCAATACGTCGCTGTTTCACTTCAGGTTCGACAACATCTTTACTTTCAGCTTCACGAATGCTGTCCATCCGTTTCGGCACGAGGTAAGAGAGTATTTCCTGTTCTTCACCCTCTCTGACCCGGATGACCTCAAAATGAGGTGTTTCCATATCAGAGTTCGGCACGATGGTGATTTTGACATCTTGAATCCGCTCAATGTGATTGATTGAGCGACGTTTCTCATTCAATAAATAAGATGCAATCGGCACAGGAACAACTGCAAGTACCTGTGAGGTATTATCTTTCAGTGCTTCTTCTTCAATTAATCGCAGTACAGAGAGTGCTAGAGATTCATTATCCCGAACAACGCCTGTTCCAGAACAACGAGGACAAATGTGGTGACTTGCCTCTGCCAGAGAAGGGCTCAGTCGTTGTCTGGACATTTCAAGGAGTCCGAATCTGGAGATGCGACCAATCTGAACTCGGGCACGGTCTACACGAACGGCTTCTCGGAGTTTGTTTTCAACTTCACGCTGATGACGAACAGGCGTCATATCGATGAAGTCGATAACCACAAGGCCACCCAAATCTCGTAAACGAAGTTGACGGGCAATTTCTTCAGCAGCTTCCAGATTGGTATTCAGCGCTGTTTCTTCGATATCACCACCTTTAGTTGCACGAGCAGAGTTGATATCGATAGATGTGAGTGCTTCTGTTGGATCGATCACTATCGAGCCACCGGAAGGTAAACGAACCTCACGCTGGAATGCGGATTCAATTTGGCTTTCGATTTGATAATGACTGAATAGTGGCACTTCACCTTCATACTTCTTCACCCGATTGACAAAATCGGGGCGGACAAGGCGAATATGTTCTAGCGCACGTTCGTAAATGGTCGTGCTGTCGATCAAGATTTCGCCAATGTCACGACGTAGATAATCGCGAATTGCACGTGCAATAACATTACTTTCCTGATGGATCAAAAATGGTGCGGGATTTGAATCGGAAGCCTGTTTGATCGCACCCCAGTGATTGAGCAGAACATTTAGATCCCATTCTAACTCTTCAGCACTTTTGCCCACACCAGCGGTGCGGACAATTAGGCCCATACCTTGGGGGAGTTCAAGTGTACTGAGCGCTTCTTTCAGTTCTGTTCTCTCTGTACCTTCGATACGACGGGAAATCCCACCGGCACGAGGATTATTCGGCATCAGAACTAAATAACTACCAGCCAGAGAGACAAATGTTGTCAGTGCAGCACCTTTACTACCGCGTTCTTCCTTCTCGATTTGAACGATAACTTCCTGACCTTCTTTCAGAACTTCCTTAATACTAGGACGTCCTTGATAAGTGTATCCGGCTGGGAAATATTCTTTCGCAACTTCTTTGAGGGGAAGGAAACCGTGTCTTTCAGCACCATAATCAACAAATGCTGCTTCCAAACTTGGCTCAACTCTGGTGATTTTTCCTTTGTAAATATTGGCTTTTTTTGATTCGTGTCCGGGACTTTCTATATCCAGATCGAAAAGTCGCTGACCATCGACCAGCGCGACACGCAGCTCTTCTTTTTGAGTTGCGTTAATTAACATTCTTTTCATTTAAAAATCTCGTTGTATTTCTTTTGTTTTGATTATTTGTTGTTCTTATTGCTTGCATTTCGTCTTCATGGTGCCTGATCCCATGGCTTTGTTTGCAGCCTCTCGGCTGGAAGGGACGCTCAAAAAGGCACTTCAGTCCTCACCCGCTGATTGTTTCACCAGTGATAAGCCGCAGTGTGCGGTAGATACTCAACATGAATGACGATGAGTAGAACAATAAGAAGTTACGGTCATGTCTGTCTTACGCCATTTGCAGCATACAAAGAACCGTAAGTTTCTACCCAAAATGCTCAAAACATGGCGCCATGAGTTAAAACGTCGCCAGTTTGTCCATTGCAGCTACGAACTATAGCAGTGGCAACGTATTTCAGCAATCTGCTTTATAAAAAATAAACCTAAAAAATGGATACCGAAAGCTGAGATGATTGATAAATTGCAGCTTTGGTATACGTTTATTCGAAATTAGGGCAAGAGAAGGCCTGAATCACAAAATATTTATCACTATGATATCGAACATCAAGGTAGTATGATGCGCGCTTTTAAGCCACTATTGCTATCCCAATCAACGATTATGCCTATGCCCTGTGATGAAGCACTAGGTTGAGCGGATCGCCTGTATCAGCAACTTCTTTTTATAAACAATAAGCAAATGAGTGAAATCAGAACCCAAGTCCAGTTTGTCAATATTGATGAAGATATAGCCGGCCAGCGAATTGATAACTTCCTGCGTAATAAATTGAAAGATATTCCGAAGAGTGTGGTTTATCGCATTCTGCGTAAGGGCGAAGTGCGTGTGAACAAGAAGCGGATCAAGCCTGAATATAAATTACAACCCGGTGATGTTATTCGGATCCCACCTGTGACATTACCGCAGAGTGACACGCCACAAGAACCATTGAGTACCAAACTGCAAAAAGTATCGGAACTAGAGCAGTGCATTTTGTTTGAAGATGATGCGTTACTTGTGCTTAATAAGCCCTCGGGGACAGCCGTTCATGGTGGCAGTGGGTTAAAGTTTGGCGCGATAGAAGCGTTGCGGGCACTTCGGCCACAAGCCCGTTTTCTGGAATTGGTTCATCGAATTGATCGAGATACTTCAGGCATTCTGTTGATAGCGAAAAAGCGTTCTGCTCTTCGTCATTTACAAGCTCAATTTCGGGAAAAGTCTGTTCAGAAATACTATTACGCTCTTGTGATGGGACGGTGGGAAGCAACATGCCGGAAGATCAATGCACCTCTGTTAAAAAACGAAGTCAATAGTATTGTTCGAGTGAACCCACAAGGGAAGGCTTCGGAAACTCGTTTTAAAGTTATCGAAGTCTTTTCTCAGGCCACACTAATTCAGGCGAGTCCAGTGACTGGTCGGACTCATCAGATTCGAGTGCATACACAATACGCAGGCCATCCGATTGCTTGGGATGACCGTTATGGTGATCCCCGCTTTGACGCCTATACCGGAAAATTAGGACTGAATCGGCTCTTTTTACATGCGGCACAGATACGTTTTATTCATCCAACGAGCGGTGAAACGATGGAAATTGTGGCACCGATGGAGAACAAACTTGAGGGCGTGTTGGCAAAGTTGCGTTCATAGCACCGTCATGCCTTCCGCTTCAAGTAAGTTGATGAGTTTGATCAGGGGTAATCCCACCAGTGCGTTGGGATCGTCGCCTTCCAAGCGCTTAAATAAAGCAATCCCCAGACCTTCGCTTTTGAAACTACCGGCACAGTCAAGCGGTTGTTCCATTTCAATATAACGTTCAATCTGATTGAGCGTTAATTGTCGGAAGTGGACATTGAATTGATCGACAATACATTGGGTTGTCCCAGTGACATTGTTGTGTACCGCAAGGCCCGTATAAAAGGTTATTTTATCCCCCGATTGAGCCATCAACTGCTGAATTGCGTGTTCTTTAGTCTGTGGTTTCCCGACGATTTGTCCCTGCACAACACACACTTGGTCTGAGCCGATGACCAGACTCGGTTGTTTTTGAGGGCAGCTTTGTGCTTTTTGCTGTGCTAAACGTTGAACCAGTGCTTGTGGTGATTCATCAGTCAATGGTGTTTCATCACACTCTGGGGCGATAGAAAGAAAAGGAATGGCTATTTTTTCCAACAATTGGCGCCGATATTTTGAGGTAGAAGCTAAAACAAGTTGGTAATGACTCATATCGATATTTAATGAATTCTTTGGTGTTGTGCTGAGAATATATGATAATGCTATGGAGATCACCGTAAGTGGATCGGAATGGCGAAAAAAAGCTAACTTTTTTCCCTTTTTCTTTGACTAAATTTGATTTGGAAGATAATATTCGCGCCCTATGCAAAAGGTAAAAATCCCGCGAACGGTTGATCCGATAAAAGCGGCTCAGAAACGACTCGACTATGATGGTATCATTCAAGTCGGTCTTTTTAAGCGCTTAGAGGAAGCAGTCGAAGGCGTAAAATGTGACGCTGATGTCTCATTGTCATTTGGGTTTGATGAGCAGCGACTCGTTGTTATCTCTGGTAAAGCTAACATCGAAGTTGATTTGCAGTGTCAACGTTGTAATGAGGTTTTTCCACACCATTGTGATGTGGATTTCACTTATACCCCAAACTTAGGGAAGAAAAGTGAAGATGCACCGGAATCATACGATTTGGTAGATCGGAATGAATTCGGTGAAGTAGACCTGATTCAATTGGTTGAAGACGAGTTCATCATTGGTTTACCCCAAGTTGCGATGCATGATCCATCAGACTGTCGTGTTGATTCAGACAATATGGTATTTGGTGATATTCCTGATGAAGTTCCGGAAGATAAACCGAATCCATTTGACGTATTAAAGAGCTTGAAGCGCTAGTTTTTATCGCTGAGCATTCATTAACATAGGAGTAGGGTCCATGGCCGTACAACAAAACCGTAAAACACGTTCTAAGCGTGGTATGCGTCGTTCACATGATGCGTTGACTACAGCTGCTTTGTCTGTAGATGCAACTTCAGGTGAAACTCATCTACGTCACAATGTAACCGCAGATGGTTACTACCGTGGCAAAAAGGTAATCAACAAGTAAGGTTGACCTTTGCAATATTATACCGTTGCACTTGATGCAATGGGCGGGGACTTCGGACCTCGCGTAACAGTGCCTGCCGCCGTGCAGGCACTGTCGCGTTTCCCAGCGCTAAAAGTGATTTTGGTCGGTGATCGGAACGCAATCACCTTTCAATTGTCTCAGTTAAGTTACTCTGACAGCTCGCGTGTGAGCATTGTTCATAGTGATCAAGTCATTTCAAATTCAGAAAAGCCTTCTCTTGCTCTGCGGCGTTTTATGCATAGTTCTATGGGAATGGCGATTGACTTGGTAACAGAGCAAGTTGCTGACGCATGTGTCAGCGCAGGGAATACTGGTGCGCTGATGGCACTGTCACGTTTTCGTTTGAAGTTGCTCCCCGGGATAGATCGACCTGCGTTAATCTCTGCTCTTCCGACAGTGTCAGGAAAACGTTTGTGGATGTTAGACTTAGGCGCAAATGTTTCCTGTGATGCTGATTCTCTATTTCAGTTTGCTGTTATGGGAAGTGCTTTGGCAGAAGTTCATTTGGGACATAAGGCACGTGTGGCTGTCTTAAATGTTGGTGAAGAAGACATTAAAGGTAATGATTTTGTCAGACGATGCGCTGATATGCTAAGACAAACACAGTCAATCCATTTTATTGGCAATGTTGAAGGTAATCAGATATTCAATGATCTGACCGATGTTGTGGTTTGTGATGGTTTTGTTGGCAATGTCTGTTTGAAAAGCTGTGAGGGGACGGCCCAGCTATTTATTGATCAGCTAAAAAATAAAATGTTTGGTTCATCAATAAAGGGTTGGATCGCAAGAAAATTATTTTCTGAGCTATTTATTGGATTAAAAAACCTGAACCCCGACCACTATAACGGAGCAAGTTTGTTAGGATTGCGTGGCATTGTGGTGAAAAGCCACGGTAGTGCTGATATATCCGCTTTCGCCAATGCGATAGGAGAGGCGGTACACGAAATTAAAGAGCAAGTACCCAGTCGTATTAGCGAACGATTAGAAGCAGTTTTACTCGAGAGGCATTATTAGTCTTCATGTATAGCAAAATATTAGGTACAGGCAGCTACCTGCCATCTCAGGTGCGGACTAACGCAGACTTAGAGAAAATGGTAGATACGAGTGATGAGTGGATTGTTACACGCACAGGCATTAAAGAACGGCGTGTTGCTGCAGAAGATGAAACGGTAGCCGATATGGCTTATTTGGCGTCGGTAAAAGCGTTGGAGATGTCGGCTGTTTCTAAAGATGATATCGATATGATTATCGTTGCAACCACCAGTGGTAGTCATTCATTTCCTTCATCAGCTTGTCAGGTTCAGGCACAGCTTGGTATCAAAGGATGCCCGGCTTTTGATATAGCGGCAGCCTGTTCAGGGTTTATGTATGCGTTGTCAGTGGCTGATCAACATATCAAATCAGGGATGTGTAAAAACGTCCTCGTGATTGGTTCTGATGTATTGTCAAAAACCTGTAATCCGACTGATCGCTCAACCATTATTCTTTTTGGTGATGGGGCTGGTGCTGTTGTGCTTGGTCGCAGTGAAACGCCCGGGATTCTATCAACTCATATTTATTCTGATGGTGAGTATGGCCCGCTGTTATCTTTGGAAACGCCACAATCTGGCGGTGATTCCGATAAATGGGTCTATATGGCTGGAAATGAAGTCTTTAAAGTGGCAGTGAATCAATTGTCGCAGCTTGTTAAAGATACATTGGCAGCAAATCAAATGGATAAAGCGGAACTGGATTGGCTGGTGCCTCATCAAGCCAATCTGAGAATTATCTCTGCAACGGCACGAAAGCTTTCCATGTCGATGGAGCAGGTTGTTGTGACTTTAGACCGGCATGGCAACACATCAGCGGCCTCAGTACCCACAGCTCTAGATGAAGCAGTTCGGGATGGACGTATCCAACGTGGTCAGACACTGTTGTTGGAAGCTTTTGGCGGTGGTTTTACGTGGGGTTCTGCACTCGTCGTATTTTAATACTGAAAAACAATCCAGCGCATGGCGTGATTATGCTCCGTGGCGGGGATTGTTTGGCAAGAGGAATGAAAAATGAGCAAATTTGCTATCGTGTTTCCCGGTCAAGGTTCACAAACGGTTGGGATGCTTGCTGAATTGGGTGAGCAATATGATGTGGTTCAACAGACATTTGCTGAAGCATCTGATGCTCTGGGATATGACCTATGGTCACTGGTGCAAAATGGACCAGCCGAAGACCTGAATCAAACTTTTCGGACTCAACCTGCATTGCTTGCTGCTTCGGTTGCAATCTGGCGGGTGTGGCAATCTTTGGGATTAGAGATGCCTGCAATATTGGCCGGACATAGCCTTGGTGAATATTCTGCTTTGGTTTGTGCTGGTGTGATTGATTTTCGCCAAGCAATCAAATTAGTTGAATTACGTGGCCAACTGATGCAGGAAGCTGTTCCTGCCGGCAGTGGTGCGATGTTTGCTATCATTGGCCTCGACGATAATGCTATTGCGAATGCATGTATCGAGGCTGCAAATGGACAGATTGTATCTCCGGTAAACTTTAACTCTCCGGGACAAGTCGTGATTGCCGGTGAAAAAGATGCCGTGCAACGGGCAGGCGAACTTTGTAAAGAAGCGGGTGCGAAGCGTGCTCTGCCATTGCCAGTCTCAGTACCATCTCACTGCGCATTGATGAAGCCAGCAGCGGATAAGCTTGCTGAGACATTGAAAGCGATGACGTTCAATTTACCTGAAATTCCAGTGATCAATAATGTTGATGTGATTGCTGAAACCGATCCGGAAAAGATTAAAGATGCACTTGTTCGTCAATTGTATAATCCAGTCCGGTGGACTGAAACTGTACAAAAAATGCATGACCAAGGTGTCGAAAAATTATTTGAAGTGGGCCCGGGAAAGGTTCTGACGGGGCTGACAAAACGAATTGTTAAAACACTGACTGCCGGGGCAGTAAACGATACTGCTTCATTGAGTTCAGTTCAGTCATCATAGGGAAAAAGAAACATGAGTAATTTCATGAATCTAGACGGTAAGATTGCATTGGTTACAGGTGCCAGCCGAGGTATTGGTCGTTCTATTGCTGAATTGCTTGTAGAACGTGGTGCAACGGTTATCGGAACAGCAACCAGTGACAATGGTGCCGCTGCAATCAGTGAGTATTTAGGTGAAAAGGGTAAAGGCTTCAAACTGAATGTCACAGATCCTGATTCTATCGAGTCAGTTCTGAAGGCCATTGGTGAGGAGTTTGGAGTGATCGATATTCTCGTGAACAATGCCGGCATTACTCGCGATAACTTACTGATGCGCATGAAAGATGAAGAGTGGCTAGAAATCATGGAGACCAACCTGACTTCTATCTATCGTCTTTCAAAAGCAGTACTACGTGGCATGATGAAGAAACGTTGTGGTCGTATTGTCAATGTGGGTTCTGTTGTGGGAACCATGGGGAATGCGGGACAAACAAACTATTCTGCTGCGAAAGCTGGTGTAATTGGTTTTAGTAAATCGATGGCTAGAGAAGTTGCTTCTCGTGGTATTACAGTCAATACTGTTGCACCTGGTTTTATCGAAACTGATATGACAAACGCTATGAATGATGAGCAAAGAGCTGCTACACTCGCTCAAGTTCCCGCAGGCAGATTAGGTTCTCCTCGTGAAATTGCAGCGGCTGTTGCGTTTTTAGCTTCTGAAGAAGCAGCGTATATCAGTGGAGAAACGTTACATATCAATGGTGGCATGTACATGATCTAAGCCAATGGTGAAAGTGTTTGTAAAAGTGGATAAAATGCAATTATCGATGTTTATAAGCACTATCACCGTGAGTGTTTAGTATTTATGCATGATTTATATCAAAAATGGTCTGAACTTCGGTTAAAATCGTAAAAATTGTGGTTTGACCAGCGATGACCCTCTTGCAACTTTCCCTAGTTCTAATAAACTACGGGACATCGCATTAAGCGAAATCTGTAAAGGAAAAGAAAAATGAGCAACATCGAAGAACGCGTAAAGAAAATCATTGTTGAACAGCTAGGTGTAGACGAAGCGGAAGTTAAAAACGAAGCTTCTTTCGTTGAAGATCTAGGTGCAGATTCCCTGGATACAGTTGAGTTGGTTATGGCTCTTGAAGAGGAATTCGACACTGAGATTCCTGATGAAGAAGCTGAGAAGATCACAACTGTTCAAGCTGCGATCGATTACGTTAATAGCGCTCAGTAATCTATCTCTCCAGGCGGCTATCTGGCCGCCTGAGTTTTAATTAACTCGTCTCATCTCTTCTATAGAACTTTTTCAATTCCGGAGAATATGATTGTGTCCAAGCGTCGTGTCGTTGTTACTGGTATGGGGATGTTATCACCAGTAGGCAACACAGTAGAATCTTCTTGGAAAGCTTTGCTTGCAGGACAAAGTGGTATTGTTAGCATTGATCACTTTGATACTGAAGGCTTTTCAACTCGTTTTGCAGGATTAGTGAAGAACTTTAACTGTGAAGACTATATGTCTAAAAAAGATGCCCGAAAAATGGATTTATTTATCCAATATGGTATAGCCGCGGGTATACAAGCATTAGACGATTCAGGTCTTGTAATAAACGAAGAAAATGCAGCACGGGTTGGTGTTGCGATCGGTTCTGGTATTGGTGGTTTAGATCTGATTGAGGCTGGTCATCAGGTTCTGGTTGAGAAAGGGCCACGTAGAGTCAGTCCTTTCTTCGTGCCTTCGACAATCGTGAATATGGTTGCCGGAAATTTATCAATCATGCGCGGATTACGCGGACCAAATATTGCTATCTCCACTGCCTGTACAACAGGGTTGCATAATATCGGACATGCCGCGCGTATGATCGCGTATGGTGACGCTGATGCAATGGTTGCAGGTGGTGCAGAAAAAGCTTCAACACCGCTCGGTATCGCAGGGTTTGGCGCAGCGAAAGCACTATCAACTCGCAATGATGAACCAGAAAAAGCATCTCGTCCATGGGATAAAGGGCGCGATGGGTTCGTTCTTGGTGATGGCGCTGGTGTTATCGTGCTTGAAGAATATGAACACGCGAAAGCTCGCGGTGCAAAAATTTATGCAGAATTGGTTGGTTTTGGCATGTCTGGTGATGCTTACCACATGACTTCACCAAGTACTGATGGTTCTGGTGGTGCACTGGCGATGGAAGCAGCACTGCGTGATGCAGGAATTACCGGTACTCAAGTTGGTTATATCAACGCCCACGGAACGTCGACACCAGCAGGTGATCTTGCTGAATTAAAAGGTGTGAAACGTGCGTTAGGTGAGGAAGGTGCTAAACAGGTTCTTGTATCATCGACAAAATCGATGACAGGGCATCTTCTTGGTGCAGCTGGTTCTGTTGAAGCCATTATCACTATCATGTCGCTTGTCGATCAAATCGTTCCGCCGACCATTAACCTCGATGATCCGGAAGATGATTTGGATATTGACTTAGTACCGCACACTGCACGTCGGGTGGTCGATATGGAATATGCGATTTGTAACTCTTTCGGGTTTGGTGGAACCAACGGCACTTTAATCTTTAAAAAAGTGTAAGTTGTCACTTATCTACTTGTATTGATACGGCTTGATGCATAGCATTAAGCCGTTTTCTTTTTGTAGGATGCAGATATGATTTTGATTGACGGGATGCCAGTTTCATCGATACCTGCGGATGACCGATCTTTTCAATACGGAGACGGTTGTTTTTCAACGATTCTGACCATCGATGGTCAGGTGCAGCACTGGCTGTATCATCAGCAAAGAATGGAAGATTGTCTGGATATATTACAGATCCCATATCCGGATTGGAATGAAGTCACGCGATGGATCAGTCAGGTTGTGGTGGTCGCTCCTAAAGCAGGCGTCAAAGTTCATATCAGTCGTGGGAGTGGCGGCCGGGGATATAGCCCTAGCGCAATTCCCTCACCGCGAGTCACCGTCCAGTCATTTGATTACCCGAAACATTATGATGCACTGATTTCAGATGGTGTTTCGTTAGGTGTCTGCCAGCGACGTCTCGGGCATAACCCATTGTTGGCTGGGCATAAACATAATAATCGTTTAGAACAGGTTTTACTCAAGGCTGAAGCTGAGACATCCGGTTACATAGATGCAGTTGCACTGGATTTGCACGATCAAGTGATTGAGACAACAATGGCAAATCTATTCTGGTTTCGGGATAATGTGCTCCATACACCGGATTTAACCTTGGCTGGTGTTGCCGGAGTGATGAGACGAGTGGTACTCGATAGCGCGACTCAGCAGGGGCTCGCACTCAATATCAACCACTTTTCTCTGGATGATCTGCTTAGTGCTGATGAAATTTTTATGACAAATTCAATTCTGGGGGTTGCACCTGTCGTTCAGATTCAATCAGCGTGCTTTGTGCTGGGAGAGCGGGTGCGAGATTTACAAAAGAGAGTGAACTGGTGTTAAAAAAAATATTATTTGGATGCGGTCTTGTTGCGTTGATCGTGATTGGTAGTGTTATCTTCCTTTATCAAAAAGTGGATAGTTACCTCACTCAGCCACTCCAATTACCAACGGAACAGCAATTTGTGACGATTCATCAGGGTGAGTCATTGCGCTCTGTTCTGAGAACTTTTGAAGACAAATCTTGGTTACACCCTTCTATTGCTGCTCATCTGATGCATCGATTCTATCCTGCACTGGCCAAAATTAAAGTCGGGACTTATCAAGTGCAGTCAGGAGAAACGTTGCACAATGTACTGCAACGGTTCACCGCCGGAGATGAATATCAATTCACGATTACCCTGATTGAAGGCAGCCGTTTTCAAGATGTCTTGAAGAAGTTGGCGACAGAATCTCATCTGACACATAAAATCCAGTCGATGTCAGAAACCGACATTGCCAAACGGTTGTCGATAGACGAGCCAAAATTAGAAGGTTTATTCCTTGCAGAGACATATCACTATACGGCTGGTACCAGTGATATCGACATTTTGAAACGAGCGAATCAAAAGTTAAACTCGGTACTTCAGCATGCCTGGGAGAAGCGACAAAATGGTTTACCTTTGCATTCTCCCTACGAAGCATTGACATTAGCTTCTATTATTGAAAAAGAAACAGCGATCAAAGATGAGAGACAACTGATTGCCTCTGTCTTTATTAATCGACTGAATAAAAGAATGAGGTTGCAGACCGATCCGACGGTCATTTATGGGATGGGTTCACGCTATGATGGGAATATCCGGAAAAAAGATTTACTCACTCCCACACCTTACAATACTTATGTGATTCGCGGTTTGCCACCGACCCCGATTGCGATGGTCGGGAGGAGCGCCATTCATGCTGCGTTAAACCCTGAAGTCAGTGATTATCTGTATTTTGTCGCAAGTGGAAATGGCGGCCATGTTTTTTCTAAATCATTGGCGGAACACAATGCTGCGGTAAAACGTTATTTGAAACAATTAAGAACGAAGAAATGAAAGCGAAATTTATTGTAGTGGAAGGGTTAGAAGGTGCTGGGAAAAGCACAGCGATCCAAACCGTAGTTGATACGCTGAAAGATTTCGGTGTCTCTTCTGTCGTAAAAACACGAGAGCCGGGAGGAACACCGATTGCTGAGAAATTACGTCGTCTCGTCAAGGAAGAGCATGAAGGTGAGGTCATTTATGATATGACTGAATTATTGCTGATTTATGCTGCCAGGGTACAACTTGTTGAAGGTGTCATCAAACCCGCGCTCAAAGCCGGACAGTGGGTGATTGGTGATCGGCATGATTTGTCGTCTCAGGCTTATCAGGGCGGCGGGCGGCAGATTGACCCAGCGATGATCCAAACCTTAAGAGAATCGGTTCTGGCTCAGTTTGAACCAGATTTCACGCTCTATCTTGATATCAATCCTGAAATTGGGCTGGAGCGGGCCAGAGGTCGCGGAGAACTTGATCGCATTGAAAAAATGGATTTGAGTTTTTTTGAGCGGACTCGGGCTCGATATTTACAGTTAGCAAATCATGATGAACGAATTCAGGTGATTTCTGCGGAGCAACCGTTAGCGCTGGTGCAGAAAGATATACGACATGTGTTAATGAATTGGTTATCTGCACAATAGGGACGCATACAAATGTCACTATACCCTTGGTTTCAGCAAATCTGGCAACAATGGTGTCAGGTGCTTGCTCATCACTCGGTCTCACCGGCGACCTTGCTGGTTGTTAAAGAAGGAATGGGAGAAGCGACTTTTATCGAAGCTGCTGCTCGTTCACTTTTATGTGCTCATGGCTCTGAATTATGTGGTTATTGTCATGGGTGTCAATTGATGGATTCTCAAAGTCATCCTGATTTTCACTGGGTGAAGCCGGAACAAGCGGGGAAATCAATTACCGTTGATTTGGTGCGACAGATCAATCAGATTGCGCAGGAGTCTTCTCAGTTTGGTGGCTATCGGGTGATTGTGATTCAACCTGCACATCTTATGAATGAATCTGCGGCAAATGCCTTACTGAAGACCCTGGAAGAGCCACCAAGCCACTGTTGCTTTATGTTGGTTACGGATTGTATTGATCGCGTACTACCAACCATTTTAAGTCGGTGCCGTCAGTTACATGTGTCTGAGCCTGCCCATACTGTGGTCACAGAATGGCTCGCAAAAGAAACGGGGCAGGAAATTGCACCATACATGGTTAAACTAAATGATTATGCCCCGATTCGAGTCCTTCATTTTATTCAGTCACAAGAGCACGAAAATTATTTACGGTTGGTTGAATTGTTCTGTCACTTTCTGCGTTCACCTTTGCAATCTATACATGCACTGGTTGACGAAATCCAGACGTCTCCGTTAGTACGCTTGACTTGGCTATGGTATTTACTGACTGATGCGCAGAAATTTCATTTTCAGACCCAAGATAAGATTGTGCTACCAAAGAGTGAAGAAGTTGCGCAATACCTTTCTTATAGTATGCTTTACCAACAATACCGAGAATTGATTACGCTACGGCATCGTTTGGAAATACACCGTGGTTTAAACTCAGAACTACTGGTTTTTGACTGGTTATCAAAATTTAAAGGAGCCCCATGTTTGTCGACTCCCACTGTCATTTAGATAAACTCAATTACGATGAGTTACATCTGGATATCCAGGATGTTTTAAATAAAGCGCGTCATGTTCAGGTTGAGCAAATCCTCTCTGTGGGCGTGACGCTGGCATCCTTCCCCCAAATGCTGAAAATGATCGAACCATTCGACTGGGTTCATGCTTCCTGTGGTGTCCACCCACTAGATGTTGAGAGTGATTTTGCGCTAGATACTTTTTATGAATATGCCAATCATGCCAAAGTTATTGCTATCGGTGAAACGGGGCTTGATTACCATTATCGTCCGGAGACGGCAGAGTTACAGAAACTGAGATTCATGCAGCAGATTGAAGTTGCGGTTGCGCTGAATAAGCCTCTGATTATTCATACTCGTAACGCAAGAGAAGATACGCTGGCATTGTTGCGTCAAGGAAAAGCGGAGCAATGTCGTGGTGTGATTCACTGTTTTACCGAAGATATGGCATTTGCTCAGGCAGCGATGGATCTTGGTTTTTATATTTCAATTTCTGGGATCGTGACTTTCCGTCAGGCGATGGAATTGAAATCTGTTGTGAAAGACCTGCCGCTAGAGCGTTTGTTGATTGAAACAGATTCTCCTTATTTGGCGCCTGTCCCACATCGAGGACAAGAGAATCAACCGGCTTTTGTGACTGAAGTGGCGAAGTGTATTGCGCAGTTAAAAGATATACCTGTCAGTGAAGTTGCGCATCAAACCACCAAGAATTTCTTGGATCTTTTTTTTCTATAGAAATAAAGTTTGTTGTTAAAAGTATTACCATGCACCGTAATGGTGCATTAAATTAATTTGATACTCAAAAAAATAGATTTTTAGCTAGTTGTTTCACTGATTTAGTCGACACAAATCAGATAAAAGTTAATTTGTAATGATAATTAACATAAGAAGGGTATTTATTTTTGATGAAAAATTAGATCGTTTGGTAAAATATTTTATATTTATTAATGAGTTACATGTGCTGTAATCCATTTCATAGTGCTTACTGTGACTGTGATCTATATATTACTTTGAAACTAAAGTTGCTAACTTTCTGGAAAGTTTGAGAGACGTCAATATATATTTAGAGCCGGAAAATATAATGCCTATGTGATTAACTTTCCACGAGAACTTGGGGAATGGCGACGGGGGTGGCCATGAAGTTCTCGTTTAATTAAATTCTAATAACTTACTCAGGAGCATAAAATATGTCTAAGAACCTTTTTGCGGAACTGCAAAAAGTTGGTAAATCACTGATGCTACCCGTATCAGTGTTGCCGGTTGCAGGTATATTACTTGGTGTTGGTGCCGCTAATTTTAGTTGGTTACCAGAAGTCATCTCTCATCTGATGGAGCAGGCTGGTGGTTCGGTATTCGGACAGATGGCGTTGTTGTTTGCTGTCGGTGTTTCATTAGGTTTTACAAACAATGACGGGGTGTCTGGACTTTCTGCGATCGTTGGTTACGGTATCATGGTTGCGACATTGAAAGTCATGGCAACTGTGATGGGTGTAGAATCCATCAATACAGGGGTTCTTGGTGGTATCCTGTCGGGGGCCCTTGCCGCATGGGCATTTAACCGTTTCTTCAAGATTCAATTACCAGATTATCTAGGTTTCTTTGCCGGTAAGCGTGCTGTGCCAATTATCACCGGTTTCCTATCGATTATCCTAGGTGTGGTACTATCGTTTATCTGGCCTCCAGTTGGCTCTGCCATTGCAGCGTTCTCTGACTGGGCAGCGCAACAAAACCCAGTATTGGCATTTGGTATCTACGGCGTAGTTGAACGTTCTCTTATTCCTTTTGGTTTGCACCACATCTGGAACGTACCATTCTTCTATGAAGCAGGCACATGTACAAACAATGCAGGTCAAGTGGTTCACGGTATCATGACTTGTTTCTTGACTGCTGATGATGCTTCTCGTGCAGCGGGTAATGGGTTTGGTCAGCTTGCTGGTGGTTATTTGTTTAAAATGTTTGGTCTACCTGCTGCTGCTTTTGCAATTGCGCGTTGTGCGAAACCTGAAAACCGTGCAAAAATCATGGGTATCATGGCATCTGCTGCATTGACTTCATTCCTGACAGGTATTACTGAACCAATCGAGTTCTCATTCTTGTTCGTTTCACCACTACTGTATGGTATTCATGCGCTTCTGGCTGGTTTGGCATATGTCATCACTAACTATTTGGGTATAGTTCACGGCCATACATTCTCTAATGGTTTCATTGACTTTGTCGTGCAATCAGCACATGCACAGAAAATGCTTCTGCTTGTCGGCGTAGGCCTTGTTTATGCAGTGATTTACTATGTTGTATTCACTGTTGTTATCCGCACTCTGGATATCAAAACACCTGGTCGTGAAGACGATACGGTAGATGACGTGGTGACTGGTGATTCGGAAATGGCGTCTGCTCTTGTTGCTGCATTTGGTGGCAAAGCGAATATCACAAACTTGGATGCATGTATCACTCGTTTACGTGTTTCAGTTGATAATACTGATGCTGTTGACCAAGATAAACTGAAATCACTGGGTGCTGCTGGTGTTGTCGTTGTGAAAGGTGGTGTTCAGGCTATCTTCGGTACTCGTTCTGATGTATTAAGAACAGAAATGGACGAGTGGATGCGCGGCCATAACTAATGGCTTGATGTATTTCATTCTGTTACTAAAGGGAGCTTCGGCTCCCTTTTTTAATGGTGAATTTCAGTGAACTGTAAGCGTGTGATCACTGGTTTCTATCCAGAGCCTGAAGATTAAAGTAGCCGACGACATCTTCGTATACCCGGTGATATTATTTCTTTCATGCTGGAGATATTCCCACAGAGACAATAAATTGAATTCTATGAATATCTTTGTTTTACGTTGACTCATTCATGACATTAATGACTCTTCAGTGAGTAAAGTAACTCTGATTTATACATGTTGATAAGAGAGTCGTGTGATGAGAATAATGACTATTGCTATCGGTGCCCTGACGTTGTCATCATTTGCTTATGCTGCATCATCAGCCACATCATCTCCCCAAGTTGCTGTCGGGATTGGTATCGATCAGGGATTGAGTGCTGTATTGGAGTTGAATGATCAATATCGTATCTCCGCAGGTAACGATGGTATGAGTGCTGACTATTTGTTTAAAAAAGGACAATTTGAACAGCCGAATATACCTGTTGATTGGTATGTAGGTGCTGGTGGATGGACTGAGTGGGGGGATGACGATAACGATTTTGGTGTCAGGTTGCCTCTCGGAGTGGACTGGACCTATAAAAATCGCATTCATGTTTATGGACAGGTTCATCCAGAGCTTGATTTACATGATGATGTCGAGCTTCAGCTTGGTGCCGCAGCCGGTGTAAGTTATCAATTCTAGAGCATCGAATGTTGTCAGACATCGAAATCGCTGGGTGAGTGCCACTGTGTTCTCAGCGTGAATCATCAAAAAGGCCGATAGATGTTCGTCTATCGGCCTTAATCATTTGTGCGTTGTTATTGAAACTTAGTCAGACTGACGCATTGCTTTCTTCATACAGATGAATGCACCACCCCATGTAATACCGAGACCAATAACCATCATAATGATTGCGCTGATATCCATATTATCCCTCCTGAGGACGACTTTTCAGGTTAATTAAAATACCGACAACGAGCAGAGCAAGAATCAGAACCCAACCGATAGTGAGATCGTAGCCGCCATAACCTTCCGTCAATAATGTGTGAAGTTTCGTCGCCAGAATCGTCGCCAATATGACCGGCGTAATAAAGCGCAGACAAATATCAAACCAGGCACCAATAGAAAAGTCAGATTTAGCATTTGCATACTTACGGATATCAGATACTTTGAATAACCAAGTCATCATCACAATCTCGACAAAGCAGCCAGTCATGATGCCGATATTGTTTGCAAAGTGATCGACCAGATCGAGCAGTAAGATACCGCCATCAGTGACGAAAGCCATTGACACAATAAAGCCTGTCCCGATGACAATACTTGCGGCCTTGTTACGACGCCATTTGGTTTTATCAATGATAGCTGATGTGACGGCTTCCATAATCGATATATGAGAGCTTAAACCGGCAACAACGAGTGCAAAAAACAGTAATGGGCCGAAAATATAGGGTGCTGGCAATAAATTGATTGCAGCAGGGAGAGTAACGAATGCAAGTCCAACCCCAGATGAAACGACATCCGTGAGCTCTTTTCCTTGCTCTTGGGCCATATAGCCTAACACGGAAAAAATCATGATACCTGCAAGAATCGAAAATCCGCAGTTAATCAATACCGTCATAAATGCATTGTTTGTGATATCTGATTTTTCCGGTAAGTAACTGGAGTAAGCCAGCATAATGGCAAAGCCGATACTCAGGGTAAAGAATATTTGACCGTATGCGGCTGCCCAAACTTTAACGTCCCATATCTTACTGAAGTCTGGTTTGAACATATAATTGATGCCATCTAATGCGCCGGGGAGCATGCACATACGCCCAATCAAGACCAGTACCATAATGAATAGAATCGGCATCATAATTTTAGATGCGCGCTCAATCCCTGATTTCACACCGTTAATAATCGCTATGTAGGTAATCCCCCAAGCGAGTGCAACAGTCAAGGCAATGTTCCAGCGGATACCACCTAAGTTTGTTGGCGTATTTTCACCAAGTCCTAGATAATTGCTGAAGAAGAAAGTATTGGTTTCTGTTCCCCAACCTTGGGTGAACGAAAGACCAAAATAGGAGATAGCCCAGCCGATTACGGCTACATAATAAACACCGATGACAGCAGCAACGCCGACCTGGAACCAACCAAGCCACTCAAATTTTGAATGAATCTGGGAAATTGTCTTCGGTGCGGAACCGCGGTGTTTCTGCCCCATACTGAATTCTAGAATCATGAAGGGGATGCCGGCTGTGAGCATGGCGAAAAGGTAAGGGATAAAAAATGCGCCACCTCCATTTTCATAAGCCATATACGGAAAGCGCCAGATATTACCTAAACCAATAGCGGATCCGACCGCAGCTAAGATAAAACCGGCACGAGATCCCCATTGTTCTCGCTTCATTTGATACTCCTTTGGTAATGCTTTTCTGAGTGATGAACTTGCATCGATCATTAATTATTAGATTATAGTTAGTTAAAATATAGGAAAGGTGAATGATCCCCTTAACTTATTTTTGTTACTTATAATCACTAATATTTAGAATTATATTTTTATTTCTAAGTGATATCTCAGAATATTGTTCTGTGTATTGTGATGTGTGTGTGCGACATGTGAGATGTTCACCTGTACAACGCTATCGAGATTACAGATTTATAAATAGAAAGGCAATAGATTGTAAACATAATGAATATTTTATGTTGTGGTTTTATATTTTGTTTTTTAAGTCATATATAGGTGATGGTATTATTTATTTTGTATTTAAGTGATAAGTATGTCTGTTTTTGGTGTTTTATGTGGTTTTTTAATCCTTATCAATATCATTGTCGCTCTGTCTGCTTTCTACTCAAGAACTAGTGTATTACTCGTTTGCACCGCAAATTCTTAGTCGTGTTGATTGTTATGTCATTATGTCCAAGCCGGATTTATGGGAGCGTCTGGTGTCAAGGGGATAGATTTATTCGAGTCATATTTGTGATATCCTTTTCATAAGTATGATTAAATAATTGACAGTAATTGCCATCTTATTAGATAGATATAGATGCTGGTGCCATAACTAGCATGATCTTTCTTCTTTTCATGAATAGGGTCTGATAACCCGAGATACTGGAGGTGTGTATGGACGTCGATCTGAAATATGCTGTTGTCATTACAGGCATTATTTTTGCGGTATTAATTGGTTCTGGTTTGATTGCCATTGCTAACTAAATTACAACAGCCGCCTATGGGAAAAAACGTTGGTGTAATTTCTGAACAGCAGGTCATTGATGATTGTGACCGCTTGTCTCGGTTCATTGGTGGGAAAAATGCTTTGGTTGCTCAAGGTGGCGGTCAGCGGGGCATTTTTACTGCCGGTGTTCTGGATGCATTTAATCTGTCCAATTTTGACCCGTTTGATGTCTATTACGGTACATCTGCCGGCGCATTAAACCTTTGTGCATTTCTCTGCCGTCAGCATGGGCTTGGTAAAGCGTTTATTACCGACTTAACCACAGACTCTTCATTTTTTAATCTGTTTGCTTACATCAGGAAAAAGCAGTACGTCGATTTGTCGTGGGCACTTGAGCGGATCGTTGATTATCCGTATCGGCTCGATTTGGATATGGGGCGTCAGGTCTTAGGAGAAAGAAAGGCATATGCGGCAGTCACCAGTTCAGAGACGTTAATCGATCATTACTTACCCATGGTTCAGCCAAACTGGAAAGAGGTACTGTTGGCTTCCTGTGCCATCCCGACACTATGCCACCATCCAATCAATATCAATGGTGAATCCTACGTTGACGGCGGAATTTCAGCATCGATTCCTGTTCAGGAAGCATGGCGGCAGGGAGCCCGTTTTATCGCTGTGATTCGGACTGAATCTGTCACCAATAACAAAGCAGGATTACAGTCTGCGGAGTTACCCCCGAAACCGAGTGAGGCTTGGTTGCACCAGTCGTTTAGCTACCTGCAAAATCAATGGCAGCAGAAAGTCACACAGTGGCGTCAAGACTGGCGTAATTATTTACGTCAGAAAATGTCGCTGGTTCCTCAGGAAGAAATGTTGAATGGCGGGCGTTGGTTATTTGGTTCGGAACAACTGTATCGAATGAGTCATTTAATTGGTGGTTCTATGGATACACGTCTGACGGATATGTTGATGGTTCATTACCAGACATATGCTTTAACCCTTGAATTCTTAAAACGTCCGCCAGATGATGTGTTCGTGATTCAGATTGCACCGGAACAGCCACTTCGCTCCAACACGTTGCTGAGTAGGAAAAGCGATTTACTATGGGACTATGAGCAAGGATTACAAGCGGGCTACAACTTTATACGAAGTTGGGATAATGCCCGGGCATTGAGCGGTCAGTCATTGAAAGCCTCAAAATCAGGGCTGCTGGAATCATAGCAGCCCTATGGGGCTCAATTATCTGCAAATGAAAGAAGAATCTAAAAGACAGGCAAAACCCGCATACAGTTTGTCGTCCCTTCGACGCCCATCACATCACCCTGAGTGATAATCACGATATCACCAAATGCCAGTTGCTTTTTCTCTTTGAGACCGGAAAGGGCTTCGAGCGCAATTTCATAGGCTGATTCTTGGTGGCTATCGAAATACCAAGGAATCACCCCGCGATACAGCGCACAACGGTTTAACGCTTTTTCATTATTTGACAGGGCAAAGATGGGAAGTTCTGAATTCAGGCGCGAAGTCATTAATGCTGTTCTGCCTGACTCAGTCATCGTCACAATCGCTTGGATGCCATCCATATGGTTGGCAGCATAAATCGTCGACATGGCGACGGTTTCTTCTGCCGTGACGAATGTGCTTTCTAGGCGATAGCTCTGAGTTTTCACTTCCATCACACTTTCTGCACCAATACAGACCTCGGCCATCGCTTTTACCGTTTCGACAGGATATTTCCCTGCTGCCGTTTCTCCGGATAACATCACTGCATCAGTGCCATCGATGACAGCATTGGCGACATCCATTACTTCTGCCCGGGTTGGCATCGGGTTCTCAATCATTGACTCCATCATCTGGGTGGCGGTAATCACAACGCGATTCAGCGCTTTTGCTCGGTAAATGAGTTTCTTCTGTACTCCGACTAATGCCGGATCACCGATTTCAACGCCTAAGTCTCCCCGTGCGACCATAATCACGTCAGATGCCATGATGATATCGTCAATATTGGTTTGGTTTGAGACTGTTTCTGCGCGTTCTACTTTGGCGACAATCTTGGCTTCTAACCCGGCATCCCGAGCCAGACTTCGTGCATACTGTATGTCTTGACCATTTCTGGGAAACGAAACAGCCAGGTACTCCACATCAAGCTCGGCTGCCAGCAGAATATCTTGTTTGTCTTTTTCGGTGAGCGCCTGAGCGGAAAGACCACCACCCTGACGGTTGATACCTTTATTGTTGGAGAGTGGTCCACCGACCGTGACGGTCGTATGAATTTTGTGTCCTTCAACCATGATGACTTGCAGTTGAACCCGTCCGTCATCTAACAAAAGAATATCGTTGCATTGAACATCGTTGGGGAGGTTTTTGTAATCAATTCCGACAGCGTCTTGATGACCCGCACCGGGGGGCATATCAGCATCTAGTGTAAATCGATCGCCGACATTCAGTGTGATCTTCCCATGAGTAAAAGTAGACACACGAATCTTTGGCCCTTGAAGATCTCCCAGTATGGCCACGTGATGCCCAAGTCTGGCCGCAATCTCACGGACTTTTCTTGCTCGAAGGCGATGATCGTCTGCGGTTCCGTGCGAAAAGTTCAGACGAACAACATTGGCGCCCGCATTGATCAGAGCTTCAAGGTTATTACCATGATCAGTTGAAGGACCAAGAGTTGTTACGATTTTCGTTCTTCGTTGGATTTTTTTTTGCATGATTTGCTCCTGACTGAGAATCATAGAGTGAGCCATGTAAGTATACGTGAGAACGCTCAAAGCGCTGGCGGAATGAATAAAAATTTAACATTTTTGTAAAAATCATCGTAAATTTAGAATGCTTCGGATGAGTGAACATTTGACTCTCAACACAAACTTGATTGATCGTACGTGATGCTTGTCACGGTCACATACCAAATCGCTTCACAATTACTTTGCAAAGTAAAAAAATTAGCAGGTTGTTGATTTCTGGAGCACATCATGTATACGGCTCAGCCCGGCCATATTGACCACATCAAGCAAATTAATGCTGGTCGTGTTTACAAATTGATTGATCAAAAAGGTCCTATTTCACGTATTGATCTGTCTAAAGAGAGTGAGCTTGCTCCGGCGAGTATCACCAAGATCACGCGTGAGCTCATTGATGCTCATCTTATCCATGAAACAACTGTTCAAGAAGCAATTAGTCGTGGCCGTCCTGCGGTTGGCCTGCAAACCAGAAATGAAGGATGGCAATTTCTCTCGATTCGTCTGGGGCGGGGCTATCTGACAATAGCACTACATGAATTAAGTGGTGATGTGCTGATCGATACCAAAATTGATATTCATGAAGTGGATCAGGATGATTTACTGGCCCGATTGTTTCACGAGATCGAAGAATTTTTTCTGACCTACACTCAGCAACTTGAGCGTGTGACCGCGATTGCAGTGACACTCCCAGGATTGGTCGATGCAGAGAATGGGGTTGTTCTGCAAATGCCTCATTATCATGTGAATCACCTTGCGCTGGGGGCTGAGATTTATCAGGTGACGGGGTTACCGGTCTTCATTGCGAATGATACTCGGGCATGGGCACTGGCCGAAAAGCTGTTCGGCCACTCTCAGGATGACGATAACTCTGTATTAATTTCCATTCACAATGGTTTGAATGCGGGTGTGATTGTGAATGGACGCGTATTGCAGGGCAAACATGGCAACATCGGTGATTTGGGACATATCCAGATTGATCCGCAAGGTTTACTTTGCGATTGTGGGAATCGTGGTTGTCTGGAAACAGTGACGAGTTCAAAGGCTTTACGTGAGCAAGCCATGTCAAGAATTGCGAACGGCGAACAATCGTCGTTGAGTCGTCTGACGGAAATTTCAATTGAGGATATTTGTATCGCAGCCGCTCAAGGGGATCCATTATCGTGTGATATTATGGATCGACTGGGCAGACACCTCGGTCAGGCCATTGCTATCGTCATTAATATGTTTAATCCGGAGAAGGTGCTCATCGGTGGTGTCATTAATCAGGCTAAAGCGATTGTCTATCCTCCGATGCTTAAGTATATCGAAAGCCAATGTAACCCTGCTTACCGGGAGCAGGTCAAAATCATGGAATCACGGTTTTATAAACAGTCAACGATGCCCGGAGCTGCGCTCATCAAGCAAGCTTTATACGATGGTTCATTATTGATGACTATTGTTGATCGTTAAGTGAAGTAACAGGTCAGAGGTAAGATCACTGCGAGTTTCCCCACCGTTGTCTATTTTCTGATGTATTCTCCTAGCTTTATCGCTTAATATGTTTCACAGTTATAATCAGGCATTTTGATGACTTTCTCGACCTGTCAGATCACTCTGTTAATTGGCGATGGTTTGCATATACAGATACGGAAAGTCAGATGTTTCGTGTCAATCAATACAAAGTACTGGGTACTAAAGTGTATTACACAGCACCCGAAAGCGTTTAGGTATATACTATTAACAGTTTTTAATTGGTGGAATCTCGTATGTCAGGTGTTTTAAATACGGTTGACCAGCGCACGAATCTCGTCGGAGAAAATCGCCTTGAACTGCTCCTTTTCAGATTGAACAGTCGACAGATTTTTGCGATTAATGTGTTTAAAGTCAAAGAAGTGATCAAAGTTCCGGTGTTAACCAAAATGCCCGGAGCACATCCCCACATTACGGGTGTCGCTTCTTTGCGCGGAGAACCGGTTCCTGTTATCGACTTGAGAAGGGCGATTGGTTTTCCTGCCTCTCAAATAGAGTCAGAAGAACAGAACTTAATTATTACGGAATATAATCGGTCTGTTCAGGGTTTTTTAGTCGGGCAAGTGCGCAATATTATTAATACCGCCTGGACAGAGATTCAGCCTCCGCCACGAACCGCGGGAAGGGCTAATTACCTGACGGCAATCACACAGGTGAAAGAACAGGACCAAGCTCATATCGTTGAAATTATCGATGTCGAGAAGGTACTGGCCGAAATCGTACATTATGATGTGTCGATTTCTGCGGAAGTTCTGGATGAGAACCTCATGCCAGAAATGGTGGGGCGTAAGGTGTTGATTGTTGATGACTCGGCAACAGCCAGAAATCAAATCAAAGGCACCTTGTCTCAGTTGGGGTTAGAGATCATCGAATGTCGGGATGGATTAGAAGCATATAACCTGTTGCGAAAATGGTGCGATGACGGCAAGAATGTCAGCCAAGAGATTCTGTTCATGATCACGGATGCAGAGATGCCGGAAATGGATGGTTACAAACTCACCTATGAAATTCGTAACGATGAGCGAATGAAAGATCTGCATATCACCTTAAATACATCATTAAGTGGTAGTTTTAACGAAGCGATGGTGAAAAAAGTTGGATGTGACCGGTTTATATCAAAGTTTCAGCCGGATATGTTAGTTCAGGTTGCACAAGACCGATTACGTGAAATTTTACCCTGATCTGTCGGTTAAGCATTTTTAAAATACCGGGTCATCGATGAGATGGCCCGGTTTCGTATTGAACATCTCGAATTTGTGCCGATGTTAAAACACAATGGCACATCTGAAAGAGCCGTTAATCTTTCGACTGCGCGGCGAGGCATTCGCCATGAACTTCCCGGCCTTCGGGCGCCATCAGATAAAGATACAGCGGCATAATATCTTCTGGTGTTTTCAAGGTATCCGGATTTTCAGATGGAAATGCTTGTGCACGCATGCCGGTGCGAGTACCGCCCGGATTGATTGCATTGACACGAATATTGGTCTCACGGAGTTCATCCGCCAGAATCTGCATCATCCCTTCCGTGGCAAATTTTGAGATTGAATAGGTGCCCCAATGAGCGCGCCCTTGATGTCCGACCGTTGAACTTGTAAACACAAGTCGTGCATCATCTGATTGACGTAATAGCGGTAATAGTGCCTGAGTCATCATGAGCTGAGCACGGACATTTACTTGCATGACTGTGTCATAAGTCGCCAGTTCGATTTGTTCAATCGAGCAACGATCGCCCAGTAACCCCGCGTTATGCAGAACGCCGTCCAGACGACCGAATTGGTGCTCAATCGTCTGCATCAATTCACCATAGTCCTGCTGTGTCGCCTCTTGTAAATCTATAGATACGATCGTTGGCTCCGGTAGTTCGAGCGCAACAATCTCATCATAGGTCTGTTCCAGTTTTTTTACCGTACGGCCCAGTAAAATAACCGTTGCGCCATGTTGAGCAAAACTAATTGCAGCCTGTTTGCCAATACCGTCTCCGGCACCAGTAACCAAAATCACACGGTTTTTTAGTGTGTTTGGTGCAACAGAATAATTCATCTAGCCTCCTTTTGTTATGCTTTGTTGTTTAAGATGGTTACAATACACTAATTCGTAAAGGAGAGGATGAGAACATTGGATTTTTTATTGGATTACGGCCTGTTTCTGGCCAAGATTGCGACGTTAGTTGTCGCGCTTGTCGTCATACTTGTGATTGTCAAATCAGTCAGTGCGAAGAGCCACGGAGCTAAAGGTGAGTTGGAAGTTATCGATCTGACAGAAAAATATAAACAGACAACACATCATTTAGAATCTTACCTGCATGATGACGCCTATCTGAAAGCGCGTGATAAAGCGGAGAAGAAAAAAGAGAAAGCCGAGCATAAATCTGCTGAGAAAGAGATCAAAAAAGCAGCGAAAGAAGGGGGGCTTGAAGCTCATCGAGAACCACACCTATTTGTGCTTGATTTCCACGGGAGTATTGATGCAAAAGAGGTGACCTCGCTTCGTGAAGAAGTCTCAGCCATTCTGGCGGTGGCGCAATCCGGTGATGAAGTTTTGCTACGGCTTGAATCCGGTGGTGGCATGGTTCATGGGTACGGTCTGGCCGCTTCACAGCTTGATCGTCTGAAATCGGCGGGATTACCCCTCACCATTGCTGTCGATAAAGTGGCAGCGAGTGGTGGATACATGATGGCATGTATTGCGGACAAACTGGTTGCCGCACCTTTCGCGATTGTGGGATCAATTGGTGTTATCGCCCAGTTACCGAATTTCAATAAGCTATTGAAAAAGAATAATATTGAATTTGAGCAACTGACCGCCGGTGAATTTAAACGCACCTTAACGATGTTTGGTGAGAATACCGACAAAGCGCGCGATAAATTCAAACAGGAACTGGAAGAAACGCATGTGCTGTTTAAGCACTTTATCCGCGAGCACCGTGCATCACTTGATGTCGATAAAGTATCAACAGGTGAGCACTGGTTTGGTACACAAGCGAAAGATTTAGGGTTGATCGATGATATTCGTACATCGGATGATCTGGTGACTGAAGCCTGTCAGCAGAAAAAGGTGTTATCTGTCCATTATGTGCAAAAGAAAAAATTGACCGAAAAAATACCGGGAATGGCTGGCGAAGCCGCAGACCGTGTTTTACTCAAATTGATGAGTCGGGGACAACGTCCGATCGTTTAACCCTATTGTGTCCCATCGTCTGTATGGGGCACATTTATTCCGATAACATCACCATGTGGATAGGGTCAGCGAAGTTGAGGTAAATATGGCAAGTCCGTATCAGATTTATTTCTTGATCAACTCGCAAATCCATTTACTGGATCTTGCCGGCCCGGTTCAGGCGATCAATAAGGCCAACCAGTTGACCGAGCAGTTTGAGACGCACTTCATTGGTTTTTCCGAGCAGATGGTCAGTCATCAGGGGCTTGCATTGGCTCATATCGCTTCCCCACCGGAGCAGCTTCCCGAACGTGCTGTTATTTTTGTGTGTGGTTCCAAATATACGCAAGATATCTATACCGATGCTATCGCGCAGCAAAGTATCGACTGGCTGAAACAAGCGATTCAACCTGATACTTATGTCGTTGGGGTCTGTTCGGGCACTTTCCTACTTGCGAAAGCAGGGCTTACCCAAGGAAAAGAAGTCACGACTCATCATGATCTCGTTCAAGTGCTGGCAAACCAGTTTCCCGGAACACAAGTATTGGTTGATCGCATTTTTGTTCACGACGACAACTTGATCACCAGTGCGGGTGTGACCGCGGGAATTGATACGACGCTATATCTGATTGAGCGACTGACTTCCGTCAAAACTGCGGTAGATGTTGCGAGAGAACTGGTTGTTCATCGGCGCAGAATGGCGCATGATCCACAAATTTCGGTGCATTTTAAGCACCGTAACCATATCAGTCCATTGATTCATGCCGTTCAGGATTACATTCTGGACAATTATCGGCAACCTTTAACGGTTAGCGATTTATGTCAGCATTTCCGAGTATCACAACGCCATCTGCAACGGACATTTAAAACGCATACTGAAGCCACATTGCGTGATTACATTGCCGAAACTCGTCTGCAAGAAGCCAAGGTCTTAATCGACAATGGCATGGGCGTTGAACAGGCGGCTTACCTATCTGGTTTTCCAAGTCCGGCTTCGTTTCGTACTTTATGGAAAAAACGATTCGCTTCATTACCCAGTCATGCTTCTTCACACTTGTCGTCAACGCCATGTTCAGAATCATCGCGGGACAAAAGACTCGCGGCAAAAGCAGAGATGCCACATAACAAGACGAGCAGTAAGATAAGATAACGGTAGTGATGGAAGGTATCATAGAGCAATCCCCCGGCTGAAACCGTCACAAATACACTGATCTGGTGGGCGGTGAACAATAAGCCAAACAAGCGTCCCTTCAATTGTGCTCCGAAGTAGTTCAAACACATTAATGAAGTAATGATCACGGTTCCCATATAGGTTAACCCAAATACAATGGCGAAGAGCAGATAGGCGAATTTTGATTGCGTATCATAGATGAGTAACAGTGAACCGCCACGCAGCAGATAGAGCTGGATTAACAAGGTTATGGGTGATGAACGTCTGAGCCGCCAACCCACAATGAATGCGCCACATAACTCTGCGATTCCGAGTACGCTCAGGGTTGAGGCCGTGACTTCCTGATAAGTCGAGAATGTGGCGAACTGTTGTTGAATCAAGGGGACAAGATGGACATCGATAAAGCCCATCGATGCACCGCACCCGGCAAAAGAGACCGCCAGACAGATGAAAGTCGGTGTGTATATATTTTGGAGCACTTGCCGTGGTTTTACCTGACCGAAGCGCTGTTGTTGAGATGAGGATGTTTGGGGGAGTTGGCGGCGGAGCAGGATAATGACGGGGACTACGCAACCAAGAAAAACCAATCCAATACCGGTGCAGAGCATTGGCCATGACAGAAAGCCGCTTAACCAGACGAGCACCGGAGAAAGTAAAATAAACCCGATTGCGGTACCGTTTGAAATCGCAGCAAAGGCCATCCCTTTGTGCTGTTGACTGAACATTTGATCAATGAATATCCCTAGCGGAATATAGGTCATTGCAGTTAAAGCGTAGGCTGACATGATGCCGTAAAGCACTAAAAAAACAGCGTAATTTTGGGTCGCCGTCAGTAATAAGAAGACCACCGATGTCATGAGTGCACCACTTAAGATGGTCAGCAGTGCGCCATATCGGTCACAGATCCATCCGACAAGGGGTGACATTCCACCAACAGACAGTCCAAACAGCGCCCCCACGACAGAGAGTTCCCCTCGACTTATCGAGAGGTATTCTGTTAACGGCAGAAAATAGATCTGATAGCTACTT
This sequence comes from Vibrio gazogenes, assembly GCF_002196515.1. Taxonomy (NCBI): domain Bacteria; kingdom Pseudomonadati; phylum Pseudomonadota; class Gammaproteobacteria; order Vibrionales; family Vibrionaceae; genus Vibrio; species Vibrio gazogenes. The sequence goes on from NZ_CP018835.1 coordinate 3,116,716, forward strand.
TTGATCGCTGATGCCAGAAAGGTAATACAAAGGCCAGCCACAATCATGAGCTGAAGTTGAGAGCGGGTGAAAGTCAAGATGCAAACTCCTTTGCCAAATCGTCCAATACGATGGTCATATCATCATTATTGAATATCTGTCAGGAGAAAACCGTTGAAAATACGCCATATCATGATCACATTTGCGTACTTAGAACGAAAACCGCTGGGTGATTCAGACCCAGCGGTGCAATAAATCATGCATACCTTTAGTGGTGGCTGTGGCTGTGGATCGGCGTTTTTCTGAACAGACGGTGGTAGACTCGCGTCAGGAGGTCATTGCCAACCAACAGCATCAGGAACAGTGCTGATAGTCCGGCTAACCAAAACGGCATGAGACTGTTACTACTCCCTAATTCACTTTGGATATCGATATGCCAGAGATCGACTAACGCATTCGTTAGATAGCCAAATCCGATGGCAACCCCAATCACACCAAGCAAGTAACTGCCGAGGGCGTGCCAGCCCATTTCACGACGTACAATGCCTAATGTCGCCACGTTTGTTGCAGGGCCTGCCAGTAAAAAGACCAGCACCGCTCCGGGGGAAACACCAGCCATTAACAGACCTGCGGCTAAGGGAGTAGAGGCGGAAGCACAGATGTACATGGGGACACCAATCAAAGCCATGATGACCATCGCCCAGCCTCCTCGGCTGACTTCGGCCAATGCATCGTAAGGGACCAGAGCAACGACACAGGCAGAAATCATGAGTCCGGCTAACAGCCAGAGGGAGAGATCGCCTAACAATTCAGTAAACGCATAAACCTGACCTTGCCAGATTCTGCGCCAAAGTGAGTCTGGGTGTGCTTGAGAATCGGGAGCGCGCGCTTGCTGGCTATGACAGCAACAATGACCAGCGCCTTGAGAACCGCAGGCGGTTGATTGTTGTTCGGGAGGCGTTTCTGGCTGGGACGTGGATTTTTCGCCTGACAAAACTAACATTGCGGCAGCAATCGATGAACAGACCGCCGCAATGGGGCGGATAATGGTCATAAATGGGCCAAGTAATGCATAAGAGATTGCGATTGAGTCAACGCCAGTCTCCGGTGTTGAGATCAGAAAAGCAGTGGTCGCCCCTTTCGACGCCCCGGCACGACGGAGCCCGACGGCTGCGGGAATCACCCCACATGAACATAAGGGGAGGGGAATGCCTAGAATAGCAGCTTTAATGACAGGCCAGAATCCGTGCCCTTTTAAGTGATGACCCAACTTGTCACTTTTGATAAATGTATGCAGGAGCCCGGCGATCATCAGCCCGAGCAGGAGCCAGAATGCTGCATCCAGCCATAGATCGACAAAAGCCTGACTAATGTGTGCTATGGTGTTCATGAGAGCGCTCCTCTAGTGATGATTCGGTATCTGCTAGTGCGGTCAGAATGGTGCAATGCTCCGCAGAATGAGAGCCGCCACAGCAGCGATTGTTGAGCACTGTTAGAGCATTATACATATGCTGTAGTTCATCGATTTTCTGTTGGATTTCTTGCTGTTTTGCCTGCGTAATCGCTTTAACTTCCTCACAGGTATGTTCGCCTCGGGCAATCTCCAGTGCCAACAATTCACCGATTTCTTTCAAACTTAACCCAACACGCTGGGCCCGTTGAATGAATTTAAGTCGATCAATACAGATAGGATCAAAACGTCGGTATCCGTTGTCATCTCTGTTAGCCTGCAACAGACCTTGCTGTTCGTAATAGCGAATGGTTTCAGGAGAGACACCGACCTTTTTTGCCAGCTCACCCCGTTTGAGTGTTCTCATATCCATGCTCTCTTCATTCGGATAACATAGAACGAGTTTAAACCCTGTAGCTGAGTACAGGGTCAAGTATTTTTTAAAATTTTATCTGTTTGGTTGTGATGATGCGCTCTGACGTGCGATGTTATGACAAGAAATGGCGTGTATCATTCCTGATCGATAATCCATTTACGGAACGCTTTTCGTTCTTGGGCGGTTGATTTTTGATACCAGTGTTTCAGCTGAGAGAGGTTGGGGGAGGTTGCTGATGTCAGCGGTTGTGAGGTAGTCATGACTTGAGTCGCTGGTACATTTTTTTTGGCGGGCTTCGCAGATTGTGACGATGTGGCGACCGTATCCTGCATATCAGAGACTGCGCTGACATGAATGGCTGCGATTCCTGAGCCCGCATTGTAATTCTGGGCTTCTTGCACATAATCACGACCGACCTGAATACCATTTTTCTGTAAAGTATCTTCTGCAATAACCACATTATTGCCCTGTTCATCAACGAGTGCCCATTGCATATGGTCGATTTTTTGCCGGGCTTGGGTCAGGCTGCGATAAGACGGCAGTTTGAAATGTAGCTGAGTATCTGATGCTTTAAATTTGGCAATAATCACCTGACTATAAGCATGTTGAATATCTTTACCAATTTCAAACGCAGGGGAGTATTTGAATACGATTTGGTTGATCCCGTTGTCTAACTCTTCTTTATTTGAAGGGAACAAGCCACTTGCTTTCTCTGGCGGTTGCGCATTGATAGCAAATACATCAACGTTATCTGGAATCTGTAAAATGGTTTTGGCTGTGACTGTACATGGAACGATACCCAGTGACAGCGTGAAGAGTAATGGCAATGCGATTTTCATTTTTATTCCTTGAGTCAAACAGGTCATGAACGGACGATATCGATTGTAGGGATAAAGGCAGGTTTATACAAAAAGAAGATGTTAATCAATCAGGTCACAGCCGAAGGCAGACGACTGTGACCATGCGTATTATGAATTACCAGTAGATACGGACACCGACGCCCCAATAGCTGTCATTGCCGATTTTATCAGAATCATTAAATCCGGTTTCAGCATAGACTTTGGTCCAACTCGCGTATTTATACAGTAAACCAGAATACACGCCATTAAAGTCATTCCCTTCTTCCTGAAGGTCTTTAATGAATTCATAACCACCGTATAGTGATAGCTTTTCTGTGAAGCTATAAGACCCGGCCACTGCAACAGAATCTGAAGTGAGTTTGGTGTTTTTCACATTGTCGTCCACTTCTGCATGCCAGTAAGTGGTTCCCAAATTCCAGCCATCACCGACATAATTGACGGTCAGCATGCCATGTTTCAGCTCTTTACTTTTGACGGTGGTGATTTTTTCTTCAACCGTGTGGCTTACGCCACCAGAGGTGATAGTAATATCTTTGTTTTTTGTGGATGTGGTTTTATCTTCCTGATAACCGACACCACCGTATAGCTCGATATTACCGAATGTGGTTCCGGCAAAAATTTCCGCTGTGGTTGGGTCATCATTACCGTTTTTGTATGAATAAGCCGCTTTAAACCAGCCAGCTGAACCTTCGAGCGTATACTTGATCATCGCATCCTGAAGCCAGTTCATATCATAGTCGTCCATTTCAGGAAGCACGCTATAACCTAAACCAATCCAGTCGTTTTCAACCCCCCAGACATCATCAGTCAGAATACTCTGTTTACCAACGGTGACGGTGCCCCATTCCTTGGAAGCAAAACCGAGGTAATGTTTACGGCTGTCACCACTGTTGCTTTGACCGATGCCAAATTCAACGGTTGCCAGCACGTCAAGATCATCATTGATGGTGTAGATAGAATTGACACCGGCCCGAGATGAGCCTGAAGAGAGAGTGGTGTGTGTATCATCACTTTTCCCACCCCAATCCACTTGTTTCAATTCTTCGCGGAGTTGGCCGTAAAAGTCTACCGATGCGGAGTCTGTTTTGAGAATTTCAGCAGCATTAACCACATTTGCAGCTGAAAGCACTGCGAGCGCTATGAGCGTTTTTTTCATAATAGTCCATTACCTTTTTTATTTAAAAACTAGAAGCCCTTTCCTGGCTCCCTGTATTTCTGCTTATTATGTGTATCTACGATTAGTGATATCAGTCAATAATTGCGAGAATCAGATTGCAAGAGGTAAATATATGTGTCAAGTGGGATAGCTCTTGATTTCTTATTTGTATTTATTTATTAAAAAACAATAGTTTATTATTAAATAAGGTAGGGTGGGTTGGTATTTTTACAGAGTAATGATGTTGTGATGACAAAATTATTTATGTTGTATTTTCGAATCATACATTGATATAAATTTGTTAATTTAATGTATATGTAGTTTTTGATGCTATTTTTGTGGTTTAAAATTGGTTTTATAAACTTATGTGATTTTGTTTTATTGAAAATGTATGTTGAATTTTTATTTTTGTGATTTAGTTCAAATTAAGTGGTGTTTAAAATCTAAACAAAATGTAAAAAAATCTCTCTGAAATACGATCAATATAAAATAAATCAGCGACTAAGCTAGGAAAAAATGTAAATCATAGCGTGATGTGGGGGATGCAGACTAGCGCTCAATATCGGCCCCTTGTGGTAAAGAGACCGATATTTATAGCTAATGTTTTATTGGTTTAGCATTTACCAAATCAATCCTTTATCTTAATCAAGTAAGTCAATACTATCGATACTATAACCGGCAGACAGATAGCCACTCAGACCTGAGCCGCTGATTGCTGTGACAGTTAACCGATTCCAGTTACTCCCGCTGGCCCAGGCACTAGCGGGAACATCAAATGTATAGGTAAGATTGTTCCCCCGATATGTTCCAACCGTTAGCGTTCGGGTCTTGGGTTGAGAGGGTGGTGGTGGGTTGGCAGATGTCCAATTATTCACCGAAATTTTAGGGCGTCCACCAGCGTAGGCGACAGTAATTCCAATCCGGACTCGGTGTGCTTTCGCACGTTGTGCATCGTTCAGGCGGAAGTAAATGATGTGGTCATTGTTGATATCCTTCCACATGTAAGCAGGAAAGGCATTGGCTGGGGTGTTACCGACGATGAAGTTTGATGGATTCCAATTTGCCATTCTCACATCCGAAGGATGCATAATGGTTAATTTATCGCCATTGAGAAATTCCCGAGGGCTGCCATCCCAGTCGCCAATGCGCCAGATGGCTCTGTCATGGCTGGGGTCATTGGTGATTTGATAGGAATTGAGCACTGTCGTCTGACCGGGGCGAACGGTCACAGTTTGTGTATTGACGGCCAACTCATTTTTGTAGGTGGTCATTGTATAGGTGCCCGGTAACATGTTGTCTCGGCTGAAGTAACCACTGGCCGGATTTGCCGTTGCCCAATATTGTGCCCGGTTGTTAGCAAAACCAACGGTGTATTCGTAGTTGGTGTCTCGTCCGGAAATGCCAACGCCGGCAACCCGACCCCGGTTTGAGTCAGCGACATAGCCTCTTAATCCCATTTGTGAGAACCAAGAGAGGTTAATATCATTATCCGCTGGTGGCTGTTGACCATTATTCACAACCAACGTGTAGTGGTTTAGCACACCGGTACGAAATGGTTCTGTTTGAGCTTCAGCATAGTTAACAATATAAGTAATCTCTTGATCTGTGGCTGTGGCCTGATTCAGAAGGCTACGATAGAACGGGCCGCCAGAACCGCCTTCATGATTGTCTCTCACTATCCAGACACCAACATTAGGCCCTCTTGCGCCAATGGCACTCCAGTCTTTCAGACGCATATTCGAGTAATGTTTAGAGCGAGTTTCTCCGTTGGAGAGTGCGAAAATATCACCGGATTCAACCGTGGATACGGTTTGAGAAATATCTGAGGGTTCTGGGCCGTAAGGGAGGCGATTGCGGTGGAGCCTTAAAATATATCGGACATGACCATGAATATTAGGTTCGGATGAGAAATAGGTTGCCATGTAGATATATGGATAACCATTTCTCGCCATATAATAATGGGTAAGATTACCAGCCTGAACCGTAATTTTTATATACTGGTTCTGATAATTTTGAGCATAAACCTGTACATTCGATGTATTGTTATATAGCCAGTCAAAACCCGAATTAATTTGGGAGCCTCTTCGCTGATTCTGATATTCCACACCGTTAATTTTTAATGAAGCAAGATCACCGGGTGACTGCGTGCTAACACCGCGATCGACTCGGCGTATGCTGAATACCACACCAGCATTGGTATCAACGGTATAAAAATCCTGAGACGTGATTAGTCGGAAGGCTGCCTGTGCACTGAAGCTTGCAATACAGGAAGACAATACCCACATTATAATATATAGATATTTGATTTTTTTCATATTATTCCTTAGTGACGTTGTTGGGTGATCAATAAATAGGTTAAACCGATTCTTGGTATTATTATTCTGGTTTTATTTTAGAGTAAATATATAGACAGTCATTTTCTGAAAGTCATATAAATTACCGATATATCAAATAAATAAGTTGATACAATTCTTTATTGCCAGTCATTAAAAAAGATGTAGTTAGCAATAGAGATAATCCTAAGTTTAACAGAGAAAAAATAGGGTGGTGTGAACTCCTTCAACAAAAGCAATTTCTACTAAATTATGTTTATTTTTTAACCTAGATCAAAAAAGAAACAATGTTTCATTTTAAAAGGAATATTGTTTTGATATACATTAGTTGCTTTAGATTGGCTGAAGCTTATCAAAAAATAAGATATTGATAGAGGCCTGATTGATAAAGCATGATATTAACCCAAAAAACAAGTTTCAGAAATAAAAGTAATTGAAAAATAATCAATTTATTTGCGATAAGGTCTGCTACTGCCATGAATATTCGGCAGGAAATAACCACTACTTTTAATGGCATAGATATAGATAAGGAAGAGCATGATGATCGACAAACAATTCAAGCATACGATAGTCGCTTCGGTAATATCATCGCTGGCATGGGTCGCGTTACCTTCACTTGCGAATGGCTTCCACACTGAAAATGGCGGAACAACAGGCGGAGAGGGAGGACAAGTCGTTCATGCTACAACCGGTACGCAAATTCATGCTGCGTTATGTAACCGAGCTTCTAGCGATACACCGATCATTATTCAGGTCGAAGGCACGATTAACCATGGTAATACTTCAAAGGTTTCCGGCCCGAGTTGTAACACCGCTGCGGATAAAATTGAGCTGAAAAATATCAGCAATGTCACCTTGATCGGGGTCGGTCAGGGAGCGCTATTTGATGAACTTGGGATTCATATTCGTTCTTCATCCAACATCATCATTCGCAATGTGCATGTCAGAAATGTGAAGAAATCTGGTTTTCCGACGTCGAATGGCGGTGATGCTATCGGGATGGAGAAAGATGTCTCAAACGTCTGGGTTGATCATGTCACACTAGAAGCGAGTGGTGGTGAAAGTGATGGCTATGACGCGTTGGTTGATATGAAGAATGATACCAAGTACGTCACCGTCTCTTACAGTATTCTGAGAAATTCTGGCCGGGGCGGTCTGGTTGGTTCAAGTGACAGTGATGATAATAACGGGCCAGTCACTTTCCACCATAACTACTATGAGAACATTAATTCACGGACACCCCTGTTACGCCATGCGACAGCACATTCTTATAACAATTATTATGATGGCTTAATTTCTTCAGGGATGAACCCAAGAATTGGCGGGAAGATCAAAGCAGAAAATAACTATGTGAAAGATTCTAAAGACCCGCTCGGTACTTTCTATACCAATGACATGGGATTCTGGGATGTGAGTGGCAATATTTGGAATAATGTGCGTTGGTCTAATGATGGCAACAAAGTTCATCCGGCTGGGCCAAATCCGGTTTCGACCACTTCGATTCGTATTCCTTATCAATATCAGCCAGATCAGGCAAGCTGTGTTCCAGCGATTGTGATGGCAACCGCGGGTGCAAATAAAGGCCTGGCTGTTTCTGATGGTCATTGTCATGTGGCTCCGGGAGATGATCATTCTGGAAATGGAAACGATAATGGTGGCGGTCAGGATAACGGCGGTGGTTCAACTTCAGGTTCAAACCTCGCCTTAAATGCAGGTGCTGACGGTAGTTCTAAAGGTAACGGAACCAGCTATGGTAACGTGACAGACGGAGATAGCAGTACCTACTGGTCACCAAGAGGCACAACCGGCACAATTAGCGTTAAACGTCTCAACCAAACCATTAATGCAGTTCGAATCATTGAACTGTCTGGTACTCAGGGCACAGTCACGTCTTGGTCTTTAGTGAATCATGATGATGGTGCCACTCTGGCATCGGGAAATTCTATTCCCAGTGTTATCTCATTCCCGAATACGAATCTGGATAAAATCAGTTTTGTGATTCACTCAGCCAGCGGCACGCCTGCGATTGCTGAGTTTGAAGTGTATAAAAATTAATTGACCCGGCAGAACTGTTCTGTCAAAGGGGAAGCCGCTCACGGCTTCCCCTTTTGTGTGATTGAACTGGTGTTATCAAGCTGGTGTTACCAACGCATTTTATCAATCCGATTTCTCTGAACCACTCCCTCAAGGCGTGATGTCGCACTTTCGGTATTGCAGAGTGTGCGTGCATCGACATCAATGACTTGTTTTCATATGCAAATTAATGACAGTGTTGTAACTGTCACAAAAATGTAATATTGAGCATATGAAAATACAACGAGCTCGAACGAACATTTTGTTCGTGCTTTATTGTCCTGTTGTGATGAACGATTCATCAGGACATTGATATCATCACCATCGCTGAGGTCATCATGTTTGGAATTTTCAAACCAAAGGCTCATATTGAGCCACTTCCCCGTGAGCAGATTGACGGGGTTTACACGCGATTACGCTGGCAACTTTTTATCGGCATTTTTGTGGGTTACGCTGGTTATTATCTGGTGCGGAAAAATTTTAGTCTGGCCATGCCATTTCTGATTGAGCAAGGATTCAGTCGCGGTGATTTGGGGGTTGCACTTGCTGCGGTTTCCATTGCTTATGGCTTGTCTAAGTTTCTGATGGGGAGTGTTTCTGATCGCTCAAACCCGCGTTATTTCCTCAGTGCCGGCTTAGTGCTTTCTGCTTGTGTCATGTTGTGTTTCGGTTTCATGCCGTGGGCGACCAGTAGTATTACCGCCATGTTCATTCTGTTGTTTTTGAATGGCTGGTTTCAGGGAATGGGGTGGCCAGCCTGTGGCAGAACCATGGTGCACTGGTGGTCACGCAAAGAGCGTGGTGAACTCGTTTCGGTATGGAATGTGGCGCATAATGTTGGTGGCGGACTGATTGGCCCGATCTTTCTGCTGGGATTATGGCTATTTAATGACGATTGGCATACGGCATTTTATGTCCCGGCATTTTTCGCAATATTGGTGGCAATTTTGATCTGGGTGACGCTCAGAGACACGCCTCAGTCATGTGGTTTACCTCCTATTGAAGCGTATAAAGATGATTATCCCGAGGATTATGATCAATCGTATGAGAAAGAAATGAGTGCGAAAGATATTTTCTTCAAATATGTCTTTAACAACAAGCTATTATGGTCAATCGCGGTGGCAAATGCTTTTGTCTATCTGATCCGTTACGGTGTACTCGACTGGGCCCCGGTCTATCTGAAAGAAGCAAAAGATTTTACGGTTGATAAATCATCGTGGGCCTATTTTTTGTATGAGTGGGCCGGGATACCGGGTACCTTATTGTGCGGCTGGATTTCCGATAAAGTTTTTCACGGGCGTCGCGCTCCTGCCGGTATTTTGTTTATGGTATTGGTGTTGCTCGCGGTACTGGTGTATTGGTTGAATCCTGCGGGTTATCCGAGTATCGATATGCTGGCGTTGATTGCCATTGGCTTTCTTATTTATGGCCCCGTGATGTTGATTGGGCTTTATGCCTTGGAACTGGCTCCCAAGAAAGCCGCCGGAACCGCTGCCGGACTGACCGGACTGTTCGGTTATCTGGGGGGGGCTGTCGCTGCAAATGCCGTGTTAGGTTATACCGTTGACCACTTTGGCTGGAATGGTGGATTTATCATTCTGGTTGGTGCATGTATCGCTGCGATTATCTGCCTGATTTACGCTTTTATTGGTGAAAGAAAAGTGCACCGGGACAAGCAGGAACAGGTATTGGTTTAGTCTGCCGACAAGGTTGAGTTGAACTATCGGAATGCAACCCGGTGTGCTTGTTTACCGGGTTGCATCTGTTCTTTCAACTCCCATTTATTGAGCGAGAATTAATTTTATGCAAATTGATTTAACATAAATTGATTAACGGGAACGGACAACATCTGCAGCAGAAAATTGCGGATAACTATCGGGTTTGCCGCGATTCAATTTACTCAGGAAGCTCCCATCTTTGACAGGTACATTGGCTGAGCCGTAGTCATAACGATTGAGTTGGTTTCTCAACGTGTCGTTACTGACGTGATCACCATACATGGTATACCAACTGACAATATCAGGTGTGACAAAATAGCCATATGGGTTTTCAGCGACCTCACCGATCTTACTGAATCGGAATGCATGCGTCAGGAGACCATCCTTGTGATAAACGAATTTGATATGTTTGCCATTGGTATCTAACTCTGAAACCGCCCGTGTGGTCAGGTTACCGTGGGCGCTGTAACTTCCGTGTGTCACGGTGCCATTTTTAGTCCAGATCACCACATTTTCCCAATCATGACGGTGACCACTTTGGATACCATTGAGAATTTGGTCCTTGAGAAAATATAGGGCGTAGAAGTGAGCACAATACTGATCTGAGCCATTGATCTTGCAGGCATAACGATGATAAGTATTGGATAAATTGAGAAAGCTGCTGCTCCGACAACCAGAGGTTAAGCCGCCAGAGGGTTTCAACCCGCCATTTTGCTGACCAGTACGGCTGATGCCGGCACTTGGCAGGCAGCCATCGGTATCGAAATCAAACACAGGGGCGATAGAGTAGGCATCAACAGATGCCGGCAGCGCTTGATCCAGTTTAGAAAAATCATCGGCATCAGCCGTGTTGCAAACTAACAGTGATAGGGAAAATATCAAACCATAGTGATGTCTGTATTTTGGCATATTGTGCTTCCTTTCATTGATAGGGGGGGATAACAAATATTCAATTAGGTGCTTATTGTCGTCAAGCCGTTTTTACTTGAACCAACAAAGTCTAAACTTGATAGATGACAAGAAAACGAATCAGATGATGCTTTTCGGTGATGGAATGGTACTTTTTGTATAGAAGACGCTTCTTTCTCTCCCGGATTTACCGCACAATAGTTTGCATCAAATAGTTTAAGTGAATTTTTTTGAATCAATGAAGCCATCCTCAAAAGCAGTGGTCGTGTGTCGCGATGCGTTGTTGTATCAGTGAGTGATGAGTGAATGAGACATGGAGCCGGATGTGAAGCAAATTCCGAGACATCAGAAAATAATAGAACTGGTCAAAAAACATGGTTACATCAGTACCGATGAACTGGTGGCACGCTTTCACGTTAGCCCACAAACGATTCGTCGTGATTTGAATGAGTTGGCTGACGAAAATAAAATCCGTCGTTATCATGGTGGTGCGACGGTACCAATCAGCTCAGAGAATGATTCTTATACGACTCGTAAGTCACATAACTATTCTGAAAAAGATCATATTGCTGAAGCCTTGGTGAAGCACATACCGAATCATGCCACACTGTTTATTGATATCGGGACAACCCCTGAAGCGGTTGCGCGCGCATTGAGTCGAAGTCACCAACAGTTGCGTATCGTGACGAATAACCTGAATGTGGCAAGCATTCTGCTCTCAAAGCCGGACTTTAATGTCATTTTGGCTGGTGGTGAAGTGCGTAACCGCGATGGTGGGATTATCGGGGAAGCAACGTTAGACTTCATTCAGCAGTTTCGGCTAGATTTCGGTATTCTCGGGATTAGTGGGATCGATTTTGATGGGTCGTTGCTGGACTTTGATTACCATGAAGTCCGTGTCAAACAGGCGATTATTGAAAACAGCCGGAGTGTATTTCTCGCGGTTGATCATTCTAAATTTGGTCGCAATGCGATGGTCAAGCTCGGTAATATCTCCCAAATTAATACCTTGTTTACTGATAAACAGCCGCCACAGGAAATCCTTTCTATTCTGGAATCTAGCCAAGTGTCTTTAGAGGTCGCGGGGACGTCATCTCAACAAACCGAGCAAGCGGTTACCGACACATCACCGTTGACTTAAACCGGATCAATACCAATACAGATGACCTCATGAAAAACCTTCTTTTGAGAAGGTTTTTTTAGATCTATCGACAAAACGAACATATTCGAAAATAAATGATGCATTTAAACGGCAGTTAAGTTACGCTCAATAATGTTTGTAAATGTTCGTTTGCTCATTTTGAGGTTACTTTATGGATGTAATAACACCCAATCAAGAAAATCGTCTGCTGGACTTAATTATTGTCGGTGGCGGCATTAATGGTGCCGGAATCGCTGCTGATGCTGCCGGACGTGGTCTGTCCGTCGGACTTTATGAAGCGCAAGACTTTGCCTCTGCAACCTCCTCATCCAGTTCTAAGCTGATTCATGGAGGGCTGCGTTATTTGGAACATTATGAATTTCGTTTAGTCGCAGAAGCCCTTGCTGAACGGGAAGTTTTGCTCAGAAAAGCGCCTCATGTGGCTCGCCCGATGCGTTTTCGATTGCCGCACCGGCCTTATTTGCGGCCAGCATGGATGATTCGCTGCGGACTATTTTTATATGATCATCTCGGGAAACGAACCACACTGCCAGCCAGTCATAAGGTGAATCTGGCTGAAAGCGGATTATTAAAACCCGAAATGAAAACCGGATTTGAGTATTCAGATTGCTGGGTCGATGATGCTCGTTTAGTCGTTCTGAATATTTTAGCTGCGCAAGAAAATGGTGCAGAAGTCAGTAATTACTGTCGGGTTGAACGCGCTGTGCGTGAGAATGATATCTGGCGTGTTACGATTTATGATCAGCAATCAGATACACGCTTCGAACGTTATGCGAAAGCACTCGTCAATGCCGCCGGACCTTGGGTGAAGCAGTTCTTTGATGATGGTTTATCGACGGCATCACCACGTAATATTCGTCTGGTGAAAGGATCGCATATTGTCGTTCCCCGGATTCATCATGAAGAACAGGCGTATATCTTACAGAACAAAGATAATCGAATTGTGTTTGTCATTCCGTACATGGATGACTTCTCTATCATCGGTACGACGGATGTTGAATATCATGGTGATCCCCGTCAGGTTGAAATTGATGATGAAGAGCAGAACTACTTAATTGATATTGTCAATCAGCATTTTGTGCGGCAACTGTCTCGTGAAGATGTAATTTGGTCATACAGTGGGGTCCGCCCGTTGTGCGATGACGAGTCAAGTTCACCTCAGGCCGTGACCAGAGATTATACGATTGAGTTGGAACAGGCTGGCGATCAGGCACCATTATTGTCAGTGTTTGGCGGTAAGCTGACGACTTATCGTAAACTGGGCGAAGCGGCGATGAACAAGCTCGAACCATACTTTGAACAGATGGGGAAACCGTGGACTGCCAATGTGCCTCTTCCGGGCGGTTACTTTAGTTGTACCCGGGAACAACTAGGTGAATCGCTGCGTGCCAGTTATCCATGGCTGAGTCAGAAACAGGCATTTCGCTATGCGGTTCAGTTTGGCACCTATACTCGAAAAATGTTATCTGGGGTCAGTTGCTTAGAAGACATGGGGCGTTGTTTTGCCGAAGGTGTCTATCAACGGGAAATTGACTACATGATTGCCTGTGAATTTGTGAGAACCAGTGATGACTTTTTATGGCGCAGAACGAAACTGGGGTTATATCTTAATCAGGAAGAGCAGCAGGCCATAGCACAATACATTACAACCCGATGTACTGACACATCAGTCTCTGATCAGTTTAAAGTCGGGTAAGGTGGCGCCTGAGAATGTCATGGTTGAGATGGTTCCGGAAGCATGGGTTCAAGGTGGTCCCGGAACTGTTCGTTGTATAATAAGTGATGTAAAGGCTCCGGTGGGAAACGAAGAAACCCTTGCGTATAGTGGCATCCGATTTCCCCTAATGCTTGTTCGACACTGCAAACTTCCACACCTTCGGCAACAACACTTAAATTCAAATCTTGTGCTAACCGGATCAATGCATAGATAATGGTCCGGTTAGACTCTTTCTGATGGTATTCGGACACGAACGAGCGATCAATCTTAATCTGAGAGATTGGTAATTCACGTAAAATCACCAGAGAGGAATAACCGATGCCGAAATCATCCATACTGAATTGAAAACCCAGTGCGTGTATTTTATGAATGACACACTTCGCTTTTTCAAGATCTTCAAACACAGCCGTTTCGGTAATCTCAAACACTAAATCATCCGATTGTATTTGTCCTGCCTGACGCAGAGCACGCAGTTGATTGACGACCTCATCATCCTGAAAGTCTTTGGCTGAAAGGTTGATATGCAGACTGCCATGGAAACCGTGTGCCCTTAAGACATTTAAATCCTGAGTGGCCCGATGGATGACCCACTGTGTGAGTACGGAAATCAGCGCACTTTTTTCAGCAATGGGGATGAAGTCCCCCGGCTCAATAAAACTACCATCCTCCTGAGGCCAGCGCAGCAGGGCTTCGAGACTGGCAATACCTTGCGTCTGACTGCGAATAATCGGTTGGTAATGCAGTTCAAAAACGTCATTTTTGAGTGCTTCAGCTAATTTGATCGAAAGTTTAAGCTTTTTATAAGAATCGGAACCCAGTTGGTCATGATAAAACGTATAAGGTTTATGTTTTTTCTTCGAGTCATACATGGCTAAATCTGCCTGTTTCAGCAGATTGGAAACTTCATGCCCGTTGTGTGGATATTTGGTGATCCCAACACTTGCTGATGTCTTCATTGAGTAAGTCATCACTTTCACGGGTGCATGAAGGGCATCATGAATGGCATCCACCGCACTGAGAATTGTGTCATCGTCATTACTGCCGGATAAGATTAGCGCAAACTCATCGCCACCCATACGGTATAACCGACCATATTGTTTGGTGTTTTCCTGTAACAGATTGGCGACTGAAATCAGAAACTTATCGCCAAAATAGTGGCCCAAACCATCGTTGATCTGTTTGAAATTATTCAGGTCAATCAGCAATAAGCTAAACAACTGTTTTGATTGAACGAGGGTTTGGAGCGAACTGAATAAATATTTACGGTTTGCCAGTGATGTCAGACTGTCGTGTAGAGAATGATACTGTTCATCCTGAGCAGAACGATTGAGCTGATGGAGTATATTTCGGGACTGTGAAACGAGTAATGTAATCAGAAAACTAGTCCCGAGGATAATCAGAGAAATCATCAACAGATAGGGGTTCATCGGTCTGTCAACCAGCGCGATAAGCATGGAAAGATAGCCAAGAACAAAGACAGAGAGCAACGTGATCAGTACTTTCCATCGGGACGCTTGTTCTGTGCGACCGATCTGGTAGGTAGGTTTCATACTGTAAATCAGTAGAAGAATGCCGACAGCAACATTCGCGAAGGCGATATATTTCATGACCATATATAGACCCCAGCGATGCAGCGTCCAACAGCCCCGATGGGCATACCACGTAATTTGGTGAAATGTTACACAGTTTTTCTTTTTATGACAATCTCTTAGCAGTACTTCTTGGGGTATTTAAGCAAATATTTCATGTTGCACATTCAATCGTGTGAGTATGTTTTTTCGCTTAAGATGTTACTTGAGTACACGTGAAAATCGTCTATTTATTAAGCATAGAGCACTTTTGACATGAATGTCAGAGATTATCACGTTGTCGGTATATCAATACCATATGTTCGAGAGGAGAGGGACTACTTTATCATCTGGTACAGACGCCTTGGCCGTCCGCCGGTATTGTAGTTGAGCACCAGACGTAACACACCTTCAGATTCAAGATATTCCAGATAACGTCTGGCAGTGATACGACTGAAACTCATGCGCTCGCTGATATCATCTGCGGAAAAATCGTGTAGCTGTTCTTGATAAAGTAACGCTTTCAATGATTCGAGTGTCGTGGCGTCGATCCCCTTTGGGGTTTGACGAATCGGCTGAATCGGGGATTTACGGAGTAACTGATCAATATCGTCCTGATCGACGGTCGAATTGCTGATAAGTTTTTGTTTATATTGAATATAATCATCAAGGGCCTGATTGATGCGCGACATACGAATTGGTTTCACCAGATAGTCAATCACCCCGAGTTGGACGGCTTTTTCAACGGTCGTCGTTTCACGCTCGGCCGTTGTCATGATGAAGTGGCAGTCAGCGGCTTGTTGACGAAGTTGTTGAATCAATGTCAGACCGTTCCCATCGGGAAGCGTAATATCAACAAACACGAGTTGTGGTTGAAATGCATTGAACTGGATTTGTGCATCGGCACAACTTTCACTGACAGCAACGACCTGAAAATGAGGGTGTTGGTTGATTGTTGATTCCAAGGTATAGCTGGCTCGAATATCGTCTTCAAGCAACATTACTCGGGTCTTCATCGTCATGCGCCTCTTCTTTCTTTTCTAAATAGATACTGAACAAAGTGGTATGTTGTTCAGTGCGTTCCCAGTCAATGCTGCCGTGAAAGTAATCGACCAACTGTTTGACAAGGTACAGGCCAACGCCATTTTGTTCATCTTCCTGCTTTGAGCTGACACCAAACTCTAGGATATGCTCTGCGATTTCATCGGGGATACCTGTCCCGTTATCCTGAATTTCCAGCATGATGTATCTACCACGGTCACTGAGATAAACGGTGACTTCAGGCTGTACCTCCCCCCGGTGTTGCCAGGCAGCCAGCAGCGCATTATCTACCAAATTACCAATAATCGTCACTAGTTTTTCAGACGTTTGTTTGGTGTAACTTGCCAGAGTCGTATCAATGTCGATAGTAAATTTTACCCCCATCTCGGAGGCTTTGTTAAATTTAGCCAGTAACAGACCGGCCACCGCACTGTCTGACACACTTAATACAATATGATTGATAACCGCCTGATAGCGGTCGGTTTCTTGCTGAATAAAGTCAATCGATTCTTCATATTTACCAATTTGTAGCATTCCCGACAGCACATTGAGTTTGTTCGAATACTCGTGGGTTTTGCTACGGAGCAATTCAGCATAGTTTTTTAAATAGATAATTTCTTTTTCCAGCTCATTGGGGCTCAGGTTGGTGAAGAATACAATGACATGCCCAATTAAGCCTTTGGTGGTTTTGATCGGATAAAGGTTCGCTCGGTATTTGATCTTACCAATACTGAATTCTTCCTGATGGAAGCGTCCTTGATTCTCCAGTACCAAATGGCTGAGTGGAATAGAATAGTGGGAAAGAGGATGATGCTGATAGTCATAGCGATTTAATACTCCCATTGAGAGGAGTTTCATCGCGCTGTTATTGATCATGGTGATGTTCATATCATGATCAACCGCAATAATGGCATCCCGAATACTGTCAAAGACCATCCCGTGCTCACGAAACTTATTGACGATAAATTCTGGCTCGTAATCGAGAAATGTCTTTTTCATCTTGAGTAAAAAGGCAACGGTTGTACCGATACCAAACAGATAGATGAGTGCGATCAACAAGCCGATATGAACATGTTGGCGAAAAATGATATCGGAAATTCTTTCTGATAAATAACCAATACACACTGCACCAACTTGTTTACCGTGATCATAAATCGGCACGAAATTGCGAATCGCTTTCCCGAGAGAGCCCTTCGCTTCGGTACTGTAGGATTGACCGGTTTGTAAGACTCGGTTGATATCTTTACCAATGAAATGTTTGCCGACCCGATTGTGATCCGGATGACTGAGACGAATGGCTTGCTGATCGACCACCACGATGTAAGAGGCGTCGGTTCGAGAGCGAATCGACTCAATATAATCACGGATCGTATCCGTTGCCGGATGTGTAGCCTTCGTGCGCAAGGCCTGAATGACTTTAGGGTCATGTGCAATCACACGGGCGAGTTCCAGCCCCCGGGCTTCGAGACCTGACTGATAAGAATTCTGTAACAGGTACAATATCGCGATCGTCATGACGATCACGACAGAAGAGGTGGTCGCAATCGTCGTTAAAGTCAGGTAACTCTTTAGTTTCATAAGCTTAGATTCATAGATTTAACGTCAGAAATGACTCGCCAATCGGCTCACGCCGCAAGTCGGTGACATTGTATCATGGGTCGGGAGGCAGTGAGACCAGCGCGAAGAGATGTCGGTGGGAAGTGAGAGCCTGCTCCCGTACAGCACAAGGTGTACGGGAGCAGAGGGGGGATTCGAAAAATCGAATCAGTGAATGGTGGTTGAGAGGAAATAACCAACCACGGTTGATGTCAGAACACAGATGAATCCCGGCAGGATAAAGCTATGGTTGAGAACATACTTCCCAATCCGAGTGGTGCCGGTACGGTCAAAGGTAATCGCAGCCAGATCACTTGGATAGAATGGGAAGAAGAAATAAGCGTAGCACGCAGGTAACACACCAATCAGCACTTTCGGTGGAATGCCTAAAGAAAACCCGAGAGGGAGCATGATGGTCAACACGGCTGCCTGACTTTTCAGGAAGATAGACACCGAGAACATCGCGATGGCGAAAGCCCACGGATGTGCGTGTACAATATCGCGAACCATATCAATCAGATAGGTTTTATGGAAACTGATGATGGTGTCACTCATCCACGCAATCCCGAAGATGATAATGACAGCCGTCATCCCCGCGATAAATACATTACTGTGAACGATTTTCTTTGGTGACACTTTGGTGCTGACCAAAATGATCGCCCCGACAGCCAGCATCAAGAATTGAATCCCGACGGACATTTTCACACCCGGAGGAAGCAGATTGAGATTTTTGCCGAACATGGCGACAAAAACGACAGTTGCAATCCCCAGCATGAAAATGAGCAAGCCTTTTTTCGCATTTTTATCAATGTTATTGCCTTGCTCGAGTGCACTATTATCTTCAAGTTCCTGAACAAATTCAGGATCTTGGCAACGTGCTTTAAACTCTGGATCTTTGTCCAAATCTTTACCGCGCTTCAGACTCCAGGTACAGGCAACTAACAAACCGGTCAGTGTTGCCGGAATGGTCACGATCAGAACATCTATCAGGCCGATATCGAGATGATTATCAACAGCGGTTGCCATAACAACAGCGGCTGCCGCAGCGATCGGGCTGGCAGTAATACCAACTTGTGATGCGACAGAAGCAATGGCCATTGGCCGTTCCGGACGAATTCCTTTTTTATAGGCGACATCGTAAATGACCGGTAAAAGTGGATAAACAGAGTGGCCGGTCCCGACCAGAACCGTCAGGGTATAAGTACATAGGGGGCCCAGAAAGACAATCTGACCGGGATGTTTACGCATCAATTTTTCAGCGTATTTGACCAGAAGTTTTAAACCACCGGTGGCTTCCAGTGTCGCCGATGCGGCAACCACGGAAAGAATAATCAGCATTACACTGACAGGGGGATGCCCTGGTGTGACCTTGAAGACGAAGGCCAAAATGGTGACACCGAGTCCACCTAACAGGCCAAATGCAATACCACCATGTCGGATACCGACAAAGATGATGGCAAGCAGCAGCAGCATATGAATATAGAACATGTGATGATCTCTTTAGCATGTGTCGAACGTGACCTTGTACTCGCAGCCTGCGTTGACAAGGTCACGAAAGGGGGTTACCCCAACATAAATATAAAAATAGTCGCGATGGCTGACAGTGTAAATGCGATGACGTAGCACAGTACCTTGCCCATCACGCCGGTATGGATTTTCAGGTCATGCATACCGTGATGGACACGGTGCATTGCGTGCCACATCGGGAGTGCAATGGTTGCAATCACAAACAGTGCACCAATGATATTGGTCGCAAAACCAAGCACACGATCATAGCTCAGGGCATCTGCATCAAGCATGCCCATTGGTCCCATGACTCCCAGTATAAAAATTGTGATGGGGGTAATCATGGCAAACCAAGTGCCACCGGCACCAAACAGGCTCCACCAGACGGGTTCGTCTGAACGTTTTGGATTTTGGTTAATCATGTGTGTCTCCTTAAACGATGATGAGCACAAGTGCAGAAATCACGGCAACAGCAACCCATTGGCTCAGTACGATAATTTTCTTATCGATTAACTTGCCTTTCAGTCGCATCGGTACCACTTGCGGCATCATGCCAAAGAACGTATAGGCATGAAACAAACTGGCGATCAGCGCAATGATATTGATGATGATAACCACTGGGTTCGCCATAAAGTTCAGCCATGATTGCCATGCTTCCGGCCCCTTCACCAGACATCCCAGACCGACAGTGAGGAAGAGGGTAAACACGATTAACGGCAGAACCGTTGCCTCACGGACCATATAAAAGCGATAGAACGGATTGCTTTTCCACCATGTCCGTTTCACTTCTCTTACATAGGGCTTACGATTACTCATCTCTTTTATGCCTCCTGAGGTTTCAACATCGCAATGACAAAGTCCATGGACGACGTCACTTTACCTTGGTTGACCGCCGCTGCCGGATCGACACTCTTCGGACAGACTTCAGAGCAATAACCGACAAAGGTACAACCCCAGGCCCCGTTTTCACCATTGATCAGTTTCATCCGCTCGGCCTGACCATGGTCACGGCTGTCGAGGTTATAACGATGCGCTAGTGTCAGTGCAGCCGGACCGATAAATTCCGGATTGAGGCCGAACTGCGGACAGGCGGCATAACACAAACCACAGTTGATACAGCCGGCAAACTGTTTATATTTTGCCATTTGCTCAGGGGTTTGCAGGTTGGTGCCGTCTTCCGGTTTACGATCATTACCGATGATATAAGGTTTAATGGCTTCCAGACGCTCGATGAACGGTGTCATATCGACAATCAGATCTTTTTCGATCGGGAAGTTTGCCAATGGTTCGATCTTCACGCCGTTCGGGTAGTCGCGCAGAAAACTCTTACAGGCGAGTTTTGGTACGCCGTTGACCATCACGCCACAAGAGCCACAAATCGCCATCCGACAAGACCAACGATAGGAGAGGTTCTTGTCCAGATGATCTTTCACATATGAAATGGCGTCGAGGATCGACATGGTTTCATTGAAAGGGACTTCAAAAGACTGTAAGTAAGGCTCAGCATCTTTTTCCGGGTCATAACGCAGAATGTCCACTTTTTGAATACGTTGGGTGACCATGATTATTTCTCCTCTGCGCGCTGTTTGGCTTCTTCGGCTGCGGCTTGATCCGCGGCAGCACCGTAAAGACGGGCTTTCGGTTGTGACTTGGTGATGGTGACATCACTGTAGTCAATCCGCGGCGCTGCATCTTTTTGATAGAATGCCAGAGAGTGTTTGAGGTAGTTCACATCGTCACGCTCGGTACAACCTTCATCGAGACGTTGGTGCGCACCACGGGACTCTTTACGGAGAATCGCGGAGTGAACCATTGCTTCGGCAACTTCCAGACCATAGCCGATTTCCAAGGCATACAAGAGGTCAGTGTTAAAGACTTTACCTTTGTCTTTGATGCTGATTTTTTTATAGCGTTCTTTCAGCTCGGTCAGCTTATCAATCGCTTGTTGCATCAGATCTTCCTGACGGTAGATCCCACATCCGGCTTCCATGGCATGACCCATTTCAGTGCGGATATCGGCCCAGTTTTCATCGCCTTCTTGTTGTGTCAACGCAGCAATCCGATCTTCGGTGGATTTGATTTGTGCAGCAATTGCAGCATCATTCCAGCCGTTAAAGGTTGTTGCACGTTCTGCGGCGTGTTCACCGGCAACGCGACCAAATACAACGAATTCAGCCAGTGAGTTCGAGCCGAGACGGTTTGCGCCGTGCAGACCAACAGAAGAACATTCACCGACAGCAAATAAGCCTTGGATCCGCGTTTCACATTGACCATTGGTTTCAATCCCACCCATGGTGTAGTGCACCGTCGGACGGATTGGGATGGGCTCTTTGACCGGATCGACGTTCACATAAGCTTTTGCCAGCTCACAAATAAATGGCAGACGCTCATGCAGATATTCCGCTCCCAGATGACGCAGATCCAAATGGACGACATCGCCGAGTGGGTGCTCAATTGTGTTGCCTTTTTGCTGCTCGTGCCAGAAAGCCTGAGAAACTTTGTCACGCGGACCGAGTTCCATATATTTGTTTTTCGGTTCGCCGACAGGGGTTTCTGGTCCCATACCGTAATCTTGCAGATAACGATAGCCATTTTTATTGACGATAATGCCGCCTTCACCCCGACACCCTTCAGTCATCAGGATCCCAGTACCGGGCAGACCGGTCGGATGGTATTGAACAAATTCCATGTCGCGAAGGGGGACACCGTGACGATAGGCCATTGCCATACCATCACCGGTTACAATGCCACCATTGGTATTACAGTGATAAACACGGCCTGCACCACCCGTGGCTAAAATGACAGATTTCGCTTTAATGGCGACTAACTCACCTTCTGCCATATGAATGGCAATCAAACCTTGTACCTGACCGTCGTCCACCAACAGGTCAACCACGAAGTATTCGTCAAAGCGTTTGATTTGCGGATATTTAATCGACGTTTGGAACAGGGTATGCAGCATATGAAAACCGGTTTTATCTGCGGCAAACCAAGTTCTCTCAACTTTCATACCACCGAAACGGCGGACGTTGACTTCACCATTTTCTTTCCGGCTCCAGGGGCAGCCCCACTGCTCCATCTGGATCATTTCCCGGGTTGCATTGGCAACAAAGTATTCAACGACATCTTGTTCACACAACCAGTCGCCACCGCCAACGGTATCGTTGAAGTGGTTGTCCAAACTATCTTCTTCTTTGATGACAGCAGCGGAACCACCTTCGGCAGCAACGGAGTGAGAACGCATGGGGTAGACTTTAGAAATCAGAGCGATTTCCAATTCTGGATTTGCTTCGGTGGCCGCGATGGCAGAACGTAGTCCCGCACCGCCTGCACCAATAATTGCGATATCTGTGGTTAAAGTTTTCACAGCTATCCTCCAAGTGTAAAATAGTCAATTCAAAAGCACCGAGGTACTTTCCATATCAAACAAGTGGGTATACCGACCCGCGAGGGTCGGATACCGATGCATTCTTGTTATTCTGAAATGAATGCTTATTTTCCTTGGGCTGACAGTATTGCTTTTTTGGTATTTTCTGATGATTAAACGTGACTCGGCGCTGAGCAGGTTCCGGACACTTATCAATTATTATGTTTAATCTCAGTTTCTTATTTCACAGGATGCGCCAGTGACGCATCGTCGTTGTTTTCTTGAAGCGACGGTTGTCGTTCCTTATTTCAATAGTTCAAGGATCACGGTGGCTAAAATCAGCATAAAGGCCCCACCGATTCGGGATGAAATCTGTGCAAACGGCATCAGTTCCATACGACGCGACGCAGCCAGAACGGCAACATCTCCGGTTCCGCCCATATTGGCCATACACAGACCGGCAGTCAGCGCGGCTTCAATGGCATAGAATCCCATCAGTCGACCAACCAATGCAGCACCGACTACCGCACCCGCAACGGTTGCAAACACCATCAGGAAGTATTCAACACTCAATGAGGCAACAATCTGATTGAGGTCGGTATAGGCGACACCAATCCCGACTAACAATGCCGGTGTGAGATTATCGACCACAAACTTGTACCAAGCGTGAGCTGATTTTTCGAGTTCACGAGGAATCACTCCTGTGAATTTGACAAATGCAACGAACAAAATCATCAATGCATATGTATGCATACTAATCACTTCGGTGAGCATCGTACCGACAAAGAACATCGTGATTGCCAGTAATGCACCAATACCTAATGTATCTACTGATGGTTTCTCGTTTGTTTCTTCTACCGATGGCTGGTGTGAGCCACGGATCAGTTGACCGTTACCCGTTAAAGACGGATAGATGGTTCCGAGTTTGTTAAGTAAGCCTGCAATCACAATCGCCATCGCATTACCGATAGCCAGTGCCGGAACCATTTTTGACATCAGCTCGGCGGCTGTCATCGAGGTGTTACCGGACATGATTTCAACCAGAGGAACTGCTCCGGCACCCATACCACCACCCATAATTGGCAGTGCAATCAACATGATTGAATCGAAGAAGCCATCTCCGACCATGAAACCGACGAGTCCGGCAAACAGAAACGCAAAAATAACGCCTCCGAAAATTACCGGGATATATTTGAGCGCGGCTTTTTTGAGGATTTCTCTCTCCATACCTAAGATTGAACCGGTGACCAGACTGGCAATAAAGAAAGAGAGGAAGCCACCGCTTTTCATAAATGTGGTAATTGAGCCGGCAATTTGTTGCGGCATAAAATCACTGTGGAACAGATAAGAAGAGCCAAAGATAATGGCAATGGCACCGCCACCGAAGAATTGGTTCAAAATGGGGGTTTTGTCGCCGATGACATTCAAAATATATCCGACGACCGCCATGACACCGATTGCGCCAATGATTCCCGTTGGCATTTTATTCTGGATCGTGGCGAGTAAAATGACTGCCGCAGAAAGCGCAAAGATAATGTGAATCGTGCGCTTATCTGTAGGGTTGATAGAGTTATTGGTTAACATAGCTTACCTGCACCTTTTCTGTTTCTGTAGGGGTGGGTTCTTGATTTTGTGGGGCGAGTCTATCAACACTGAGACGGAGAAAGATTGATTTTGTGGTTAATGTAACTATCTTGTGCTTTTGTAACTTTTGTTCACGGGTAGCAACGCTGGATGAGTCAGGGGAAGTGACCAAAAATGAAGCATGATGATGAAATTATCGACTTATCTGACGGGGAGCTGCGAGAGGTCAAGATCATACTCTCTCGCAGAGCAGGGGAGCGAGTCACATTTTTACGGTGACCTTTATCTATCTGTGAAATTGATCCATGCAAGTATGGATCAATTTCTGGTCACAGGCTTACACCGAAAAACGCTGAATTTGTGTTGCCAGTGTATCCAGATCCATCACCGCATCTTGCACCGACTGATTTACTGTATTTGACATATTTCTGATTTGTTTCGACATCTCTGAGAGGTTCGCTAAGTTGGTATTAATTTCATTGGCAACCAGACTCTGCTCATCCGTTGCACTGGCTGTTTGCAATGTTAGCCCTTGAATCTGATTCGAAGAGGACTTCACTGTATCGAGTAACTCTTTTGTATGGGCATTCATGGTTTCGGTACTGTTTGCAATATCGACACTCGTTTTGATCGATTGAACGGCTTCTGATACTTCGTTTTGCAGGCTGTTGATCATATGGCGAATATCTTCAGTCGATAGTTGGGTCTTACTCGCTAAATTTCTGACTTCATCCGCGACCACTGCAAATCCCCGTCCTTGCTCACCGGCTCGGGCGGCTTCAATCGCAGCATTCAGTGCCAATAGGTTAGTCTGTTCGGAAATATTGAGAATCACATCTAAAACGGATGAAATTTTTTCGGAGCTGTGGGACAAGCGTTCAATGACCATTGAGGCATGTTCAATTTGTTGGGTTAAATCATGTAAACGCTCGGTTGAATTGACAATGGACACTTCCCCTTCATCAACCAGTCGAGAAAGCAATTCAACCTGAGTGGCTGTTTCTGCGGCATTTTGGGCAACTTCTTTTGTCGCTGAGCTCATTTCCTCGATTGCTGTCACGACCATATCCAGTGATTGATCTTCTTTGTCACTGAGAGATGATGATTCCGCAGCAGCGTGACTGATTTTTTTCATTTCGTCCTGAATATTGCTACACCCATTTCTGATTTGGCGGATAATATCACCGAGTTTGTCAACAAAACCGTCAAGTTCGCGACTCAGATCACCGGTTTCATCTGATTTCTGGCTATTAATACGTCGCGTCAAATCACCATCACCCTGACTGATTTGATGAATATCCGATGTGACTTTTTTTATCGCATTGGAAATCTTTTTCGGGGCGAACCAAGCGAGCATCAGACTGGCAAATAAAACAACAACCGAGAGAATCGAAACAAATAATTTGAATTGTTCGGCATGGCGGTTGATTTGTTGTCTTTCTTGGGTGGCATATTTGGTGATCAATTCTTCCGACCCGTCATATAGGTTTCTTAATTCCTGAAATGAATCAGCATTACGAGTCAAAAATAGTTCCATCGCTAAATCATGCTGTTGATTTTCAAATGCTTTTAATACAGCGGCATGCTCAGTTTGCCATTGTTGGTAATAACGTTGAAAAGGGGTGAGGTACTGAACAATCTCCGGCTCATCTTTGGTCATCTGCATAAACGCTTGCATACGTTCTAGCGCCTGTTTTGCATTGGATGTGACTTCTTCTTTGAGTGTCGATTGATTTGTCTGTGCGTGATTATCCGGTGAAAAGATTAATGTGGAGAGTGCGAGCCGGGATTGATAGAGATCCCGGTCTGCATTCTGAATTAAGTTGGCACCCTGTGAATAGCGTCCGGTACTGTGCTGAATATAATTAACTAATTGATAAGCAGCGACAACCACGATGAGAAATACAACGCTGAGTAATGAAAAATTAAATGTATATCTGGCCCTGATTGTTCTCATAAAAAATAGGTTCATCCCGCTTCTCCTTAGCCAAACGTGTACCCGAAAATATGCAACGACATCCATTTCTGACTGATTGTAGATGCGCAGACATGATCACTTATTTGTTATTAATAAAAAACATATCAAACAAATAGTATAAAGCGGTTTCTTTTTCAAGCGTTAGTTGAGAGATAGCTGTATTGGTTGTGATCTTTGTGGGGCGCCGGTTTTACGATTAACCCAATGCCGACTAAAAACAGAATACACGCGACAGCCTGCGCAAGACTTAATACCTCACCAAACATAAGATAGCCGGAAATTAAGGCAAAGATCGGGACGAATAAAGTCAGCGGAGCGGTCGTACTGAGTGGATAACGGATCAGTAGCCGGTTCCAGACCCAATAACCAAATAATGTGGTCGGATAGGCCTGAAAGCCCACTGCGATGGTTGTTTTCATATCCCAAGTCGCAATTGCATGGAAAATGATATCCGAGCCGTAAATACCCATCGCAAACAGCACTAACGGAAGCGGTGCAAAGAGCATGCCCCAAACGTTAAATGCAAAGGCTTGGGTCGTTTTCGATGCTTTGACAATCATACCCATAACGGTCCAGCAAGTCGCAGCAATCATAATCAACATCAACCCTTGTGGTGTGATGTTACCGTTCGTCGCAGCAACCAAGACTAAAAGTGCAACGAGTGCAGTCACCGCGCCAATGATTTTGCGCTTTGAAATCCGTTCTTTTTGGATCCATACACCGGCCGCCATACTGATTAACGCGTTCGATGAAAGCAGTACAGAAGACATTCCTGAAGAAAGTCCGGCGGTGATTGACCAAGACGCCATTCCCCAGATACCGACCCCAAACACGACACCGTAAGCACATAAATAACGCCAGGCAACATTCGGCCTGCGGATAAAGAATATGGCGGGGATCACCGCTAAAGTAAACCGGGCGGCTGTCG
This sequence comes from Vibrio gazogenes, assembly GCF_002196515.1. Lineage (NCBI taxonomy): Bacteria > Pseudomonadati > Pseudomonadota > Gammaproteobacteria > Vibrionales > Vibrionaceae > Vibrio > Vibrio gazogenes. The sequence goes on from NZ_CP018835.1 coordinate 3,144,017, forward strand.
CCAATAATGGATGCACATCCGTAATGCCCAACTTAATCATTGAAAAGTTGAATCCCCAAATTGCCATGACAACAATCGCCAACAATAAATCGTTTCTTACCATCACTGTACTCCTTTATGTTTAAAAATTAGTATTACTCGGGTACAGTTATGCGGACAGATACAATTTTTTAGATTTAAAACGGTACAGTGGTGGTCTATGAGTTTGTATAAGACGATGGCGAGTCAGTTTATACGCGAGATTGAAGCGGGACAGTTGGCTGAGGGAAGCCGCCTGCCTTCACTACGACAGCTCGCAAAACAACAAGCCGTCAGTATGTCTACAGCGGTTAGTTGTTATCAGGAACTGGAGTCCCAAGGCTGGATCCATGCGCGTCCTCAGGCAGGGTATTATGTGTCGTCCCAGCGTAATCAACATCACACACCGGCGTGGGCGCAGTTTGTGAGTCGGGTTTCTCAGGTCAGACCAAGGTTCACTTTTCCTGCCAAACATAACGGACCACTCGGGGTTTCAGCCACTTTTCTTGATGACATTGGGCAGAATGCGCTTGAGCAGAGTTTTCGTCGTGTCAACAAGCGACTTCTCGGGAAGCGACTCAATCAATATCCTCATCCGCAAGGCGAACCGTCACTCCGTTATGCGCTCAGTGCTCATTTTGCTAAGCTCGGGTTCCATATCAACCCGGATGAGCTGGTGATTACATCCGGATGTATGCCGGCAATCAAAATGGCCGTTGAAGCTTGTACGCAAGTTGGGGATGCGATTGCAATTAGTTCCCCCTGTTTTAGCGGTATTTTAGATTTACTCGGACAGATGGCGCGTCAGATTGTTGAAATCCCATCGCTGGACGAAGGGATCGATCTTGACCAACTGGAACAGCACTTACGGCAAGGTAGTGTGAAAGCCGGTATTTTCTGCACATCGCATATGAATCCGCAAGGGATCACGATGTCTGCTCAGCAAAAGCGGCGGTTGGCAGCGCTGGCAAATCATTACCAAGTACCAATCATCGAAGATGATGTTTACCTTGAGCTCTCTTATTCTGAACATACACCTTTGCCCGCCAAGTCTTATGATCAAGATGGTTACATCCTGTGGTGCGGGTCGATATCGAAAAGCTTATCGCCCAGCTATCGTTTGGGATGGTGCTTGCCCGGACGGTTTACCGCAGCCTATGTGCAGCAGTATACGGCTGCTTTCTTTGGTGTTTCTCTGCCAATTCAGCTTGCTGTAGCTGATTTTATTGAATCCGGTCACTATGCCAAACAACTGAAACGCCGGCGCAACCGGTTACTCAATCTAAAACAAGCGTATTTCAGTTTTTTATCGGCGCGCTTGCCTGACGAAGTGAAGATCAGCAACCCTCTAGGGGGAATGGTACTCTGGCTACAAGTACCTTATCTCAATCACACTCGGTTTGCTGCGCTTATTGAAGCCTATCAGATTGACATTCGGTTGGGGGAGCTCTTCAGTACGCTGTCGCTCTATCATGATTGTTTCCGGATTAATATCGGCTTTGAACTGACTCAGGATGTGGAGGATGAGTTAAATCGTTTGATCGAAGCGATCCTGCAAGCGAGTGATGTTAGCGACAGCATTTAACTGGCGTTTGGAATCATACAGACGTTTGAAATAATAATGATCGTGCGGATGTACATCGGGCACCCAGATGGGTGCCCGATGTGGTTGATGAAGCGAATCAAATGACTCAATGCTGTCGAATTAGTTGGATTGAGCGACTTGACCTAATTTCAGCCAAGTATCAATCACCGTATCCGGGTTGAGTGAAACAGAACTGATTCCTTGTTCCATGAGCCATGCCGCCAGATCGTCATGATCAGACGGACCTTGACCACAGATGCCGACATATTTGCCGGCCTTGGTTGCCGCTTCAATGGCCATTTTCAGCATCGCTTTCACGGCAGGGTTACGTTCGTCAAACAAGTGAGCCACATCACCGGAATCTCGATCCAGCCCCAGAGTTAGCTGAGTCATATCATTTGAGCCAATTGAGAAGCCGTCAAAGTACTTCAAGAACTCATCTGCCAGTACCGCATTGGAGGGTAACTCACACATCATGATAACTTTGAGCCCTTGTTCACCACGTTTCAGCCCAAATTTAGCCAGTAAGTCAATGACCGATGATGCCTCATCCGGCGTGCGAACAAATGGGATCATAATCTCGACGTTTTTCAGCCCCATCTCCTGACGGACGCGTTTAATCGCTCGGGTTTCGAGTTCAAAACAGTCTTCAAAGGCCGATGAAATGTAGCGAGAGGCGCCGCGGAAACCAAGCATCGGATTCTCTTCATGTGGTTCATAATTGTGACCACCGACTAAATTGCTGTACTCGTTTGATTTAAAGTCGGACATCCGGACAATCACACGTTTTGGCCAGAAAGCCGCAGCAATCGTGGCAATGCCTTCTGTCAGTTTACTGACGTAGAAATCGATCGGATCCTGATAGCCTTTGATTCGCTGACGAATGTCGGCTTGGAGGGCATCATCTTGCGCATCAAACGCCAACAGCGCTTTCGGGTGAATCCCGATCATCTTATTGATGATAAATTCAAGGCGTGCCAAGCCAACCCCTTCATTGGGAATCTGAGCAAAATCGAAAGCACGGTCAGGGTTACCGACATTCATCATCACCTTGGTCGGTAAGTTGGGTAGCTCATTGACCGAAGAACGACGCACTTCAAAATCGAGCTGACCCCGGTAAACATACCCCGTTTCGCCTTCAGCACACGACACGGTAACCTGTGCTCCGTTTTGTAAATCGCTGGTGGCAGTGCCACAGCCGACAATCGCCGGAATACCCAGTTCACGGGCGATAATTGCAGCATGGCAGGTTCGACCGCCACGGTTGGTGACAATCGCAGCCGCTTTTTTCATCACGGGTTCCCAATCGGGATCGGTCATATCCGTAACCAGAATATCGCCTTGCTGTACCAGCGACATTTGATCGAGAGAATCAACCAAGCGTACCGTGCCTGACCCGATACGCTGACCGATAGCCCGGCCTTCAAGCAGAACATCTGCCTTGGCATTGAGTTGGAAACGCTCAATCACACTGGTTTCACTCTGAGAGCAAACCGTTTCTGGACGGGCCTGAACAATATAAAGCTTGCCGTCAATGCCATCTTTGGCCCATTCGATGTCCATCGGACGCTGATAATGTTGTTCGATAATCATCGCCTGTTGGGCCAGTGCTCTGATTTCGTCATCATTTAAAGAGAACTGCTGACGCTCTTGCTCGTTGGTGTCAATAATCTCAACCTGCTTGCCGATTTCTTGTCGCTCAGAATAGATCATCTTGACCATTTTAGAGCCGAAGGTTTTCTTCACAATCGCGCTTTGACCGGCTTCCAGCAACGGTTTATGCACATAGAATTCATCAGGATTGACCGCCCCCTGAACAACCATTTCACCCAGCCCCCAAGCGGACGTAATAAATACCACTTGGTCAAAGCCTGATTCGGTATCCAATGTGAACATGACACCGGAAGCGGCTTTATCTGAGCGTACCATGCGCTGAATCCCGGCTGATAACGCAATACCGCGATGGTCAAAGCCCTGATGGACTCGGTATGAGATAGCACGATCATTAAATAAAGATGCGTAGACATGCTTGGTCGCTTCAAGGACCGCATCGATGCCTTTGACATTGAGGAAGGTTTCCTGTTGCCCGGCAAAAGAGGCATCCGGTAAATCTTCCGCGGTGGCTGATGAACGGACGGCCACGGAAATTTCAGCGTTGTTTCCGGTCAGTTCAGCATAGTTATCCCGAATTTCCTGTTCTAAATCGGCAGGAAAGGGCGCCTGTAAAATCCATTGACGAATGGTGGCACCGGTCTGACGTAATGCATCGACATCGTCAACGTTGAGCGCATCAAGCAATTGATGAATGCGATGATCTAATCCCTCATAATCTAGAAATTGATTAAATGCGTATGAGGTGGTCGCAAAGCCGTTCGGCACTGAGACCCCAGCGTTGGCCAGATTCGAAACCATTTCACCGAGTGAAGCATTTTTACCACCAACTTTATCGACATCATTCATCGATAAACTGTTGAACCAGAGGGTATTGTTAGGCATTTCTTTCTCCAGAAGGATGACTGTGTTATTGGATGTGGTAATCGTTTACATTTGCCTGCTAAAAAAATAGCCAAGGATATTTTCAAAGCTGTGGCTCATGTCGTTGAATACCGAGGGTCGTTCTATTTATAGTGTGATAATGATGCTACTCAAAATAATTTGAAAGTTTAAATAAAATATGCAAATTGATAGTCAAAGTCGTGACGTATTCTACGTTTCTGATGGTACAGCGATTACATGTGAGACCTTGGGACATGCCGTGTTAGGTCAGTTTCCCTTCGCGGCCAATGAGAAAACGTTTCCATTTGTTGAGAGTGATGAAAAATTGACAGATGTGATCAAACAGATTGAATCTTCTCATCAAGAACATGGTGTCCCTCCCTTAGTTTTTTTCTCGATTGTTGTCCCGGAAGTTCGTGCCAGACTGCTGCAAGTGTCAGCTCATTGCTATGATGTGCTGGAAAGTATAGTTCATCGGGTGCAAGCAGATACAGCAACGGAACCTCAGCCTAAGTTACAGCGTTCACGGAGTATCAGCAGAAATACGGATACGTACTTTGATCGGATTGCCGCAATAGAATATACGCTGGCGCATGATGACGGGATGTCGCTGAAAGATATTGAACAGGCAGATATTGTGCTGCTCGGCGTTTCTCGGAGTGGTAAAACACCAACGAGCTTGTATATGGCGATGCAATTCGGACTTCGGGTGGTCAATTACCCGTTTATTCATGATGATATGCGCGCGCTCAAGTTACTTCCGGTGTTTGAAATTCATCGGGATAAATTGTTCGGCCTGACCATCAATGCAGAACGCTTGACGGCAATTCGTCAGAACCGTCTGGCAGGAAGCGAATATGCCAGCGTCCATCAGTGTGAGCATGAGCTGGCAAATGTGGAGGCTTTATTTCGCCGTGAAGCGATTCCTTATATCAATACCAGCTCATTGTCAGTCGAGGAGATTTCAGCCCGGATTCTCGAAAAAGCGGGCTTGAAACGGCACCTGTGTTAGCCAGCCGTTTACACAGGACAAACACCAGAGCAAGGTCGGGGCTTTTATGCCTGTTCGGCAAAATCGAGCAGAGCCTGCCCCGTCATGCGATAGATAATCCATTCATCCTGAGGCTCGGCGCCGATACTTTGATAAAAGTCGATCGATGGTTGATTCCAGTCGAGCACTGTCCATTCAAAGCGGCCACAATCTTTACTGACGGCTAATTGCGCAAGATATTTCATCAGCGCTTTGCCTGCCCCGAGGCCGCGGTGGGCTTCACTCACATATAAGTCCTCCAGATACAGACCATATTGGCCCAACCAAGTCGAATAATTGAAGAAGTAAACGGCAAACCCAACGGGCTGATTATCGGCTTCACAAATCACGGCATGAGCATGAACGTCATCCCCGAATAATTTGCGTTCAATCGCTTCGACCGTATTGGCGACCGCATTGGGTTCTTTCTCGTAAATCGCCAGTTGATTGATAAAATCCAAAATGGTTGCTGCATCTGAAATAGTGGCAGGTCTGATATGAATGGTCATGATTTCCTTTCTTTCGTTGACTCAGATTAGTGACAGTGTATGCTCAAATGAACTATGAATAAAATGCACTTTATTCAGTCTTCATATGAATGGGCATCATGCGTAAATTTCCTAATATCGATTTGAACTTACTCAAGTTGTTTGCCAGTTTATATCATACGGGATCGGTGACACTGAGTGCCGAAGAACTGAATATCAGTCAGTCGGCGTGTAGTCATGCGTTGCAGCGTCTGCGAGAGCGGCTTGGCGATGACCTTTTCATTCGGATTGAAAATCGCATGTTGCCGACCGCTTATTCCGAGCGGCTGGCTGAACAGGTTTTGCCAGGATTGGCATTACTCGGGCAAGGGCTGGCCTCATCTCATCCTTTCACACCGGAGGATGCGCATGTATTCCGGATCGCTGTGACGGATTATACATCATGGTGTCTGCGAGAATTCATCACCTACCTGAGCGAGTCGTTTCCTCACATCCAGATTGAATTTATGCAGTTGGCCGAACGATTACCGGAGTCGGCACTGAAATCCGCAGCCATCGATTTGGTGTGCGGGTTTGCACATCAGCAGGAAGAATCAGAAAGTCTGAATCGTCTGGTCTGGTTGAGCGATCACTATGTCAGTGTGCGGTGTCAGAGTCATCCGGTGGCTGAGCATCTTTCACTGGCTCAGTTTCTTCAGTATCCACATGTTTTGGTAACGCCGTGGAACGAACCCAGAGGCATTGTGGATATGACATTGTCACGGCAAAGAAAAAAGCGTCAGATTGCGATTCGGACTGCCAGTGTTCTGGCTGCGCCTTATTTTGTGCAGCAGACATCCTATTTGCTGGCAGCACCGTCCCGGTATGCTCACACCATTGCTGAAAGTTTGTCGCTGCGTTTATCACCAATACCGCTAGATGTACCGGATTATCAACTGACGCTTTACTGGCATAAAACGCGCCATAATGACCCGAAAATCGCATGGTTTGTGCGGTTGTTCAGCGATTTTCATCAGTGCTCATGAATGAGGGTGACTGGATGCATGACGAATTTTGGTTGTAGGCCGGTCGTGAGTTCAGTTGTTGAATATTTCTTCTGAGTTTGTCGATCGATGAATTGAAATCATGTGAATAGTATTTGGCTCGTAAATTTGACGCACAATTTAGTTTCTCGATTTCAGAAGCGTCAGTGTTCTGTGCGCCAGTTCATCTTTCAGAGATGAAAGACGAACCAGAAAATCTTTTTTTGTTTGGCTGAGTCGCACGTTGTCCAGAACCAGCTTTTACGGGCGCCCTGCCCGGAAAAGCCTAACCATTCTTCCGTGAATGGTTTTCTTTGTTGGGTGGTTGATTTGAATTGGGTGAAATCTCTTTAAGGCGAAGCCAAATTGATCGATGTTCTCAGGGTAAAATTCATGGATGAATTTTAAGCTATCCCTTAACAAAAGACTGAGCAGGAGCGAATAAAAGCGACCCGGCCAGTGTCCACGAACTAAACCGTTCTTTTGGGTACTTTTGGAACGCCAAAAGTATCTGGGGCGCAGTCGGAGATGCTAATGAGATCGAGGAAAGTAATTGTGTCCCAAACTCAGCATCATCCTTTTACTTTTCCAGCCATCGGCGTTGCAGTTTGACGCACAATCTCTTTTTTCGGTTTCAGAGACATCGGTGTTCTGTGCGCCAGTTACTCTTGCCGAGATGCAAGAGTAACCAGAAAATCTTTTTGTTTGGCTTTGTCACACGCTTTCCAGAACCAGCTTTTACGGGCGTCCTGCCCGGAAAAGCCTAACCATTCTTCCATGAATGATTTTCTTGGTTGAGTGGTTGATTTGCGTGCGGTGAAACATTTTTAAACAGTCAATTTAGTCACTGAACTCAGGGTGAAAAATCATGGACGATTTTTCAGGATTGCTTGAGCAGGATGCGAATCAATCCGACCCTGATTACACGCACTGAACCAAAAAAGATGTTTTTGGTTCCTTTTGACATCTATCAAAAGGAACTGGGGCGCAGTCGGAGATGCTAATGAGATCGAGAAAAGTAATTGCGTCCCAAACCGCAGCATTACCATTCCATATACCAAACCACAATTTAATCATTTCAGGCGGGCCTCCCTGTTACCCCCATTCCAAACACCACATTTTCCCTATCAGAAAACCAAATTCAAATATGACTCATAAACTCTATTGAGTATAATTATTGATTCATATGAACATAAAATTATCAATAAGCATCCATCGATAAAACAATCACGGCTTAACCAACAACGTTAATGAACGATCAAATCACTCAAATCTATCACCTGATGAGTTACGAATTTGCTCAAGTTGAAGGGGATTTTTCATCCTTGCGCGAATCGGCTATCAAATCCGTGATGCCTGCCGGAATGCGCTTTGCTGATTTTCTCGAACAGCTTCGCAGCGGCCATCAGGTATTACTGACGGATGTACCGTCAATTCCGTTACTCATTCGGGATAAAGATGAATGGGGCAATTCATACTGGCGGGTCAATCCCGATGCTGAGCCTCAGCTCGACGGGCTGGCCTACAAGGCTTATACCACCAGAGTGGCGCTGGTCAATCATGGTATTGGTTCATCTTACTCTGGCAGCGTCAACGCTTCTGTTTATACCGAGCCTTATGTCGAACGCGAACCAGTGAAACTCACTTTAGAAGAGCGGCTGGTCAGGCAACGCCAGGAGCGGTTACGGGCGTTGGATACAATCCCATTGTCTTCATCCGCATGGCAAAACGCATTTAACCAGCCGCCAGCCAAACCCACCCGTTTCGCTAAATCCGCTTTGGTGCCGAGAGGCTCATGTGACATCGGTACACAACGAGAGTCACTTTCTGCGCTGGGGGATTATGCGGCTTATACAATTGCCGTCGGGCAGGGGATCAGTGCCGCTTCTGAAAACGCTTTTTTAACGCGTGTTGGCGGTGCGGCATTGGCAGAACTGCCGGAACTGGCGATGAAAATTGTCGGGCGAGCCGGAATGCTGGCCGCATTTGTGCCCAACAAATTAGCAGACAGCACGCTCTACAGTGCAGCCGATATTCGCGGTAAAGACAGGGTTGAAACCAATATCCGCTTGGGTTTCAATACGGCAGGGCGGATTTACGGCTATCACGTCAATGGCGCGATGATTCCCAAGCGTGAAGTCAAACGGGTCGGTGAGCAATTTGTCGTTGCGTTAGAGCCGGATATCACCATTGAATGGGTGCCGATTAGCGGCGATTTCGGCGGCAAACCGATTCTGGTTAATCCCATCCCGGAGATGGAAAAGTTCGATATCTGGATCCATCCGCAAGCGGAGCAAGGTCAAGAGTTTGATAACACCTACATCACGCCAATTGCTGATGCGGATCTGCAAGACTATATTCTGACCTTTCCGGCAGAAACCGGGTTACCACCGTTGTATGTGGTTTACAAAGAAAGCGCTCGCAACGAGTCGGGCGTCGTGACCGGCAACGGTGAAGATATCACCGGCCTGTGGTTGGAAGCCGCCGGAAAAGAGTTAGGTGTACCGGTGCCGTCACAAATTGCGGATCAGCTCAGAGGCCGTGAGTTCAGTAGTTTTGATGGGTTCCGGAAAGCGTTCTGGAAAGCTGTAAGTGAAGATACAAAGTTGATTTCTCAATTCAGCAGAGCGAATCAGAGAATTATCAAACGAGGGGGTTCACCGTTTGTAATACCGGAAGAAACTGTCGGAGGGCGAGATCGGTTTGAAATTCACCATGTTGAAGAAATACAGCATGGCGGAGCTGTATATGATGTTGATAATATGAGAGTTAATACACCTAAAAACCATATCCGTATTCATAAGGAATAACAAAGATGTTGAATTTGAAAAGTAAACTTACTGATTACACGGAAGGTGAATTTTTCCGTTTTCTTCAGGAATTTTATGAGGATACTGATACCAATGCTCTGCCAGATGATGAGTTTGATGATTATATTTCTACGCTCGCAAAACATTTTACTGAAGTTGTAAATCATCCAAAGGGAAATGCTTTAATCTTCCATCCGTCAACGTGTGGGATAAATGACAGCCCTGAAGCCGTGATTCAGGAGTTAAAACGATGGTATGCCGAACAAGGCTTACCATGCTTTAAGGGCTGATTCGGTCTTTTTAATTTCTAGCCTTGGGCTCCCAGATTTGACGCACAATTTCTTTACCCTTGTTCCCACGGTCCTTCGTGGGAATACATACCGAGCCAAAAATTACCATGATTGGCAGATATCAATTCATCCTGTTTCGCCTTCATATCATAATGACGAGCACTGAAATAACGCCAGTGAGTCACTTTATCGACCTAGCCTATTTTAACCGGGTGTTGGTGAATCGATTCAACCTTCTGATGCATCATTTCATCACTTTGTATTCATTCCGGGTGTACGCCTTCCTGCCAAAACTGATCGCTTATTGCGGATGATGCACAGGATGATAACCGGGGGTGGTACAAGCGCTGAACTTTGCGTGCTACTTCTAAGTCAGGTATGCATTCCCACGCGGAGCGTGGGAACGAGGTGCTAAAAAAACAATTTCCACTGATTGTTAAAATGCTGCAATTTTGTACAAACCTTATCCATATCAAAAAATGTCATGTTTATGTCAATTTTTTCTGGTGATTTTCTGCAACCTATTCAATGCTATGTAGGGTGTTTTGAGGCTCACTCGCGAACAAATGGGGCTTATCCGAGATGTATCTAAGGGTGGGAACGTTAGTCAATCATTTGTGAGTGAGTTAGACAGCGTTGTGCTGTGGTTTCTGACGTAGTGATATTTTTTCTGGGATTTTGTCTGTATTTTCATGCGATTAGGACAGAAATTTCATCGAGTGTCAGTAAGTCATACAGAAGTATTCCTATAGAGTGGTTCAGTATAATAACCTGTTAGGTTTTAAGGAAGAAATGTTCTCCGATTCGCAGAAAATTGAAACATACAAAGCTTTAGGGCAAATAGTGATGGGCTCTGGCGGAAGTGAGTATAAATGCGCTTGGGCTATGAGTTTACTTGAGCAAGGTGTGGATTCGCCTAATCTTGCTATCCTTGCTACGCTCCTGAAGCCCATAAACGAGTTTGAGGCCGATGATTACTTCAATAGGGTTTTAAAAGAGCTAAATATCGATCGCCCCAGTGAAGAAGGCGCAATAGAAGGATACGCCAGAGTTTTAATGAAAGAGGTGATTGACGGTTCTTTAACCCCAGAAGCTGGTGCCTCAATGATATATAACGCAAACGTTAAACTTGGCTACCCTGACTCATTCGGCGAATTTACAGTTCTTGAAGACGAATGGTACTGTGAATGCATTAATGGCTGGTCAAAAGCGCAAAGAAGAGCCGAAATTATTAAGGCATGCAAGGAGGCTTATGAAGTTCTTAATTACCCAAAAATATTCAAAGCCTAACAAATTGTTGCACTCGTTTTGTGTCTGTCGCTGGACCCCATTTTTACACAAAACGCTCTCCGCAGTATGTGCTGGTGAGCAAGGCGTTAGCTTCTCGGAGTAGAAATCGAAACTATGGATGACGATTACCAGAATCCCCTACCGGGAAAAACCTATATAAGCCCGTCACTCCCAGCTTTTGGTGATAAGGAGCGTAGGGTTCGTATCGCGTCTAAAATTCTACCCTCAGAAGATGGCTATGAATATGCAAAGGAACGCGCCGAGGTTGTATTAAGAAAGAAGCCGGATGCCAAAACGTATATAACAGCGAAGTTCTTAGAAGATACTAGGCAAACTTTTGTGTTAACTGTCCAAAAGTTTGTGTCAGAAACAGGGCAGCCTTATGGATCTGGGTTTTCATTTGTGGGTGAAGAAATAGGTCGGTTCTGTGAGTTTTTAGCAAATATACAAGCTGTAGATTTCAAAAA